>JABMPE010000568.1 GCA_013203845.1 Rhodopirellula sp.
GTGATACCCACACATCAAACCGGCATGCCCACAACTTCACCACCCGCGCACACGATTCCTCGAAGAACCAATGATGTTGAGCGGCTTAAGGCGATGGCCGCCGGGCAGGCCGTCGCGATTGTCGAACGTGACGATGCGATTGCTGAACGCGACGCTTCTCTGCCCGAACGCGAATCGGTACTGGCTCAGCACGCGACGACGATCGCTCAGCACGGAAACGGTGATTGCCGGGCAGCACGAGTCCATCGAACAACAGCTGCGGAAGCTGGAAGGTCTGCAGCAGCAACTGGCTCGCCTGTTACGCAAACAATACGGCCCGCAGAAAGAACGCATCGACCTGGATCAACTGGCGCTGTTTACCGCCGCAGAGCTGGAGTCGCTGGTCGCGGAACTTCAGCAGGGCGTGACAGATTCTGTGTCAACGGACGATGGCACCGACGATGACGTCGGTTCGGACAACGACAATGACACGACTGGCGAAGCATCTGACCGCAACCCGACAGATCCCACATAAGTCATACAGGCTCATGGTCGAGGCCTTTTTCTGATTCGCTCGTTCATGGACGAAGTTCAATTCAACGACTCAGGAAATGAAATCACATTGATCAAACACAAGTCAGTTGTCACGTGATCCCTGGGGGGAGTGGGGACGTCAATGCTGCTGAAGCTTTCCTGGACCGCAACTCGCTGGCGTCCGGTTCATGGCCACGGAATGAAACCGAGGGCCTGCCCGGATTATTCATCAGGAAACCGCTTGAAAGATCTGCCCCGGATTCTCCGACTCGTGAAATCCTGGTCACATTCCTTGCGGTTCATCACCACGCTGCCGTGCCGCTCGGCATGTCGGTTACTATCTGTTCGTCCAATACGTTATGGTTCACATTTCGTGCCGAACGCTCTTGTGTTGCGAGCCAACAGAGTTAATGCTGCGGCACGTCGTCAGCGGCGGTGGCCTGCTGGTGCATCGCGAGTCTTTCTTCGGCTCGTCGGCAGGCCTATACTCGGTCAGAACTATCAGACATGGACCGATTCACCTGGTCCGTCAGCTCGATGATTTGAGGACTGAAAGAATGCGTCAATTCCCTGCATGCGTGTTACTCAGTGTCGCGGTTATGGCGATGTCTCTATCAGTGCTTGAAGCGGCACCGACTCCTGAACAGCGGAAACAGATCGTAGAAATCCAGAAGGAGGTGGCTTCTGTCGCCGCCATGATCCGCCGCAAGGATTACGAAGAAGCAGAAAAGAAGCTCGAAGAACTGAACGACCAGGCCACGAAGTTGATCGCTGATGCTGAACTTTCTCCCGATGATCGGACGGTTGTGTCACTGTCTAAACTTCTGACGATCAACCGGCAACGTGTGGCGAAAGCGCTGGGGAAGCCTGATCCCACGCTGATCAGTTTCTCCAGCGAAATCGCCCCGATTCTTGCGCAGAGCTGCGGAAACTGCCACGGCAGTGACAACCCGCGTGCCCGTCTGGACCTCAGCTCGTTTGCGACGATGAAGCGTGGTGGGCAAAACGGTGCCTTGCTGGTTCCCAAACAAGCTCAACGAAGCCTGATGATGCTGCGGCTGACGACGCCGGATGCTCAGTTGAGAATGCCGAAAAACGGCAATGCTCTGGGACGCCCTGAACTGGAAAAAATCTACACCTGGATCAATCAGGGCGCCATTTTCGACGGAAGCGATGAAAGCATTCCGCTGTCGGAATTGAAAGCAGATGGCAGCAAGGAACCCGATGCTCCGCCCGTGATGATTACCAAAGCAACGGGTACTGAGAAAGTTTCGTTCGTGCGGGATATTGCTCCGACCATTGTCAATCTCTGCACGGGCTGTCATCGCGGTAATGATCCCAACAGCGGACTGTCGGTGGAAACGTTCGAGAATCTGATGCGAGGCGGCGACAGCGGACGGGTTATCGTTCCGGGAAACCTCGACGGTAGCCGACTGTGGCAACTGGTCGGCGCTGGTGAGCAGCCTCGGATGCCGCAGGGACAGGCAAGGATTACTCGTAAGTTTCATGCGGACTTGAAACTGTGGATTGAAGAAGGCGCCAAGTTTGACGGAGAAGATGCAAAGCTGCCACTTCGCCGACTCGTGCCGACTGACGATGAACTCGCGATGGAGCGACTCGCCGCGTTATCGCCGGACGAATTTCGCCAGATGCGGGAAACACGAACCGCCGAACAGTGGAAGCGGGTGTCTGCGCGAACCACGGCGCGCTTCGTGACGAGCGACGAGTTCTACGTCTACGGCGACGCCTCAGAAGATCGGCTCAAACAGGTCAGCGACTGGGCTGGCCAGTATGTTGGCGAATTGCGTTCGATGTTCGGTATTCAGGATCGCCCTGCCTGGAAAGGTCGTCTGACGATCTTCGTCATGAAAGACCGATTCGGTTACACCGAACTGAACCAGGTTCTGCACAGCCGCAGCACCGCTCGAGATGTTCACGGTCATGCTCACATTACGACAGGTTTCGAGGACGCTTACATCGCTCTGGAAGATGTCGGCGACGATCCAGGCGAAACTCACGGCGGATTGCATCTGAGTGTCGTCGACCAAATTACCGGTGCGTGGCTGCAGAAACCTGGAACGAACCTGCCACAGTGGGTGATTCGAGGCACAGGATTGTCTCTGGCTGGTCGTGCGGTCGGCGCCAATTCGTACATTGAAGGCTTGGGGCCCCAGGTTCTGGAAGCGCTTAAAGGAATCGAACGCCCGGAAGACGTCTTTACGGACGGGCGGTTTGGCCCTGGCGAAATCGGTCCTGTCGGCTACTCGGTCGTGTCATTCATGATCAAGGCGGGCGGACCTCGGAAGTTTGGGCAGTTCATCGCACGGCTTCAGTCCGGCGCCAACATGAACGCCGCCGTTTCCGCCGTGTACGCGACCGATCTGAAGAACCTCGGGACAGCCTACCTCGGCAGCCTTCGCTGAAAAAGCAGGGCAGGGCAGGGGGGCGAGCCATTCGGAGACATGATCGCACTGACAGGGAATGATCGCACTGACAGGGAATGAATGGCGGAGTTCGCAGGGACTTCGCCGTTTTCTTTTGGTTGCTCGCTGCCGACGTTCTCAATGGTCCTGGTGGGGTGACACTTGAGGCGGGTGACCTATACTTCGCCAGCCGGCTTACTGCCCGGCAGAAAAAACGCCAATTGGTGAAGTTGAATCTTCGAGTTCCTGCAGATGTTCAGTACGTACAGAGCATGGAAAGTTCAGGACGCATGCCTGATGTGATCGTTGTGGGTGGGGGAGTCGTTGGTCTCTCGATTGCCTGGGAATTGGTCTGTCATGGTGCCTCGGTCAAGGTGATCGACCAGCGCACTGTCGGTCGTGAGGCTTCGTGGGCAGGCGCTGGCATGTTGCCTCCTGGCAGGCTTACTGGCGAAACCAGCGGGGAAGGGCGATTGCGAGCGCTGAGTTGCGAACTCTGGCCGGACTGGACTCAGGCACTCCGCGACGCAACAGGCATCGACAATGGCTATCAGAAATGCGGTGCCATCGAGGTTTCGTTTGAGCGGAGTCTGAAATCGGAATCAGAAACCTGGGCGGCAGCTGGTAACGACGTCGAGTTTCTGACCGACGAGCGACGACGCCACTACGAACCCGCCATCTCTGACTCCGTGAAAGAGGCGTACCGGTTACGCGACTTTGGTCAGGTTCGAAATCCCCGGCATCTCAAAGCACTTGTAACTGCATGTGCCGATTCCGGCGTCGAGTTTCTGGAAGGCGCACCGGTTTGTGGCTGGCAGACAGCCAGTGGTCGCGTCACACACGTTCGAACATCCGGTGGTCAGTTCGCCGCCCGGCAATTCGTGATTGCCAGCGGGGCGTGGTCCAGCCAGCTCACCAGAGAAGCCGGTGCGGAGATCAACGTCAGACCGATGCGAGGGCAGATCATCCTGTTGAGGTGTCCGTCGCTGCCGTTTCGGCACGTGATCCAGGATCGATCCCGATATCTTGTTCCGCGAGCCGATGGTCGAATCCTGATCGGGTCGACCGAAGAAGACGTCGGTTTTGTCAAACAGAACACAGTCAACGGGGTACAGAGTCTGCTCCAATTCGCGGTATCGATTGTTCCCGCACTGGCTTCCGCAGAAATCGAGCGCACCTGGTCAGGGTTGCGACCGTTTTCGGGGCGCGAGGAACCGTTTATCACTCGACTATCCAACCATGAGAATTTGTACGTCGCTGCCGGGCACTTTCGATCGGGATTGCAGATGTCGCCAGGCACGGCCGTTCTTGTCCGGCAAATGCTGCAGGGGCACGATCCGGCGATCCCGTTGCAACCTTACGGGCTTGTGCCGGCAGCCGATGACGAAAACTCATCGACAAACGATCGACTCGTAACGGCGCAGACTCAACAGCAGTAGGCCATCACCCATCAGACACCGCTGTCGATCTGGAGCGACGGAATGCCTGGCAAGAGGATTGCAATTATTGGTGCGGGGCCGATTGGTCTCGAAGCGGCCATGCTGGCTCGGTTACGAAACTTCGATGTCGTCGTGATAGAGCAGGGCGGTGTGGCTTCCAATGTTCGCTCCTGGGGCCACGTGCGATTGTTCAGTCCGTTTGAAGTGAACGCGTCAGCGTGGAGCAGGGCGGCATGTGATCGATCAGCTCTGCCACCGGACGACGCCCTGCTGACAGGTGACGAATTCTTCGAACAGTATCTGCTGCCTCTCAGTCAGCATCCGTTACTGAAAGGCAGCCTGAAAGAACAGACTCGCGTGGTGAAGATCGGCAAGCGACGTTTCTGGAAGGGTGATGCCATCGGAAAACATTCGCGGCTGGAGTCGCCTTTCCAGTTGCTGATCGAATCCGCTGCTGGCGAAGAATACGAGGAAGCCGATTTTGTGCTCGATTGTTCCGGAACCTCCGGCAATCACAACTGGCTTGGCGAAGGCGGCGTACCGGCGCTCGGTGAGCGGCACCTCGCCAGGCGAATCGAGTATGGCCTGCCCGACATCTCCGGCAAAGATCGACCGCGTTTTTCGGGCAAGCGAACTCTGGTGGTGGGAAGTGGTTACTCGGCAGCCACAACGATTGTCGCACTGGGAAATCTGATCGAGCAGGATTCCGCCACCAGAGTCTTCTGGTTGACTCGTCAGGCAAGCGACACACCGCTTCCGACCATCAAGGACGACTCGCTGCAGGGGCGCGTCGATCTGACGAGTGCCGCCAACGAACTCGCCTGCAAATCGGAAACCCGTGTGACGTGGCTCGCTGATGCGAAAGTTCGGCAGTTGTCAGTTGACGAGAGTGACGATCTGCTCGTGACGATCGAACTTCAAACAGAGCAGGGCGATCTGGCGTGTCAGGTACTGGCCGTTGACAACGTCATTGCCAACGTGGGATTTCACCCGGATCGGTCGCTGTACGAAGAACTTCAGATTCACGAGTGTTATGCCAGTCAGGGGCCGATGAAGCTCGCCGCCGCATTAATGGGCGAGATGTCGGCTGACTGTATGACTCAAAGCAGTCCGGGAGTGGACGGCTTGAAAAACCCGGAGCCAGGATTCTTCATTCTTGGAGCCAAGAGTTACGGTCGCGATTCCCGGTTTCTATTACGGATCGGGCTGGAGCAGATTCAATCCGTGTTTGATCTCATCGCGGCGGAGGCGGAATGACGGGCGACGTTCAACAACCGAAATGCCCCAGTGTCGGACTGACATCGCTCGATGAGTTATGGTTTCAGGTTGCCGGAACGCGATGCAACCTGGAGTGCAGCCACTGCTTTATCAGCTGCAGCCCAAGCAACGACAAGTTTGGCTATCTACCGCTCGAAACCGTCCGTAGCCACCTGGAAGACTCGGTGCAGCACGGCGTTCGCGAATACTACTTCACTGGCGGCGAGCCATTTCTGAATAAGGAGCTGGTTTCCATTCTCACGCTGGCACTTCAGTACGGCCCGGCCACCGTGCTGACGAACGCCACCGTTCTGAAACCGGCATGGATCGATGCGTTGCGAACGGCTGAAGATTCCAGCATTTACTGTCTGGAATTCCGGGTCTCAATCGACGGGCCGGACGCCGCAACCAATGATCCCATCCGTGGCGCAGGGACGTTCGACAAGGCCATGCAGGGTGTCAAATTGCTGGTTGAGCAGGGCTTCCTGCCGATCATCACGATGACTCGCGTCTGGGATGACGCTGACGATCGGCAGATTCTCCGTCAGTTTCGCGAAGTGCTCGCTCAGTATGGTTACGATCGATCGCGACTCAAAATTCTTCCACGGTTGAAAATCGGTGCCGAGGCGAATCGAACGGAAGGTTACGGTCACTTTGATCGAGTGACTCCTGAGTTACTCGAAGATTTCGATCTCGGGCAGTTGATCTGCAGTCACAGCCGTGTGATCACCGACCGTGGCATTGCCGTGTGCCCGATTCTGCTCGATTCGCCAGCCGCGATCCTGGGTGAGACTCTGGAAGAAGCTGATCGCGACTTTCCTCTGGATCACGGTGCCTGCTTTACGTGTTACCAGTACGGCGCGATCTGCACGAACGCCGCTTCCAGCTCGATGGAAGGTTAACGAAACTTCCAGCGGGGATCAGGCGCATTCAGCGGCAGACCGTTTAAGAACTGAATGGAAAAGAGAGCAATCGTGAAGATCGCGTTCTTCGGTGGTATCTACAACAACTATCTCGCACTGCAGGCTGCCATTCAGGATGCCGAACGGCGTGGAGTCGACCGGATGTTTTGCCTGGGCGATCTCGGCGCATTCGGACCACACCCTGATCGTGTCTTTCCACTTCTGCGGGATCACCAGATTGAATGTGTCCAGGGAAACTACGACAACAGTATCGGTAACAATCTGAAAGATTGTCAGTGCGGCTACACGGACCCTCGCGACAACTGGTTTGCACAGATCAGCTACAACTACACGTACGCCAACACGTCGATCGAGAATCGCCGGTGGATGAGTACCCTGCCCTCTGAGATCAGATTTGAGGTCGACGGAATTCGCTTTCTGTTGTGTCACGGCAGTCCGCGAAAAACGAACGAGTTCCTGTGGGAGTCCACAACAAGCACGCATTTTCTGGAGCGGCTGGTCACTGACGCAGTGGCGGATGTCGTGCTGGGAACTCATTCAGGAATTCACTGGCAGAGACGACTCAGCGATGACCGCCTGTTCGCGAATGTCGGCGTACTCGGTCGACCGGAAAATGACGGCAGGACGAATGTGTGGTACGCAATTATTGATACCGGCGGAGCAGGGGAGGGGAACGCCGACGCCGACTCGCTTTCGTACGCTGGATCAGTGCTACTGGAGTTCATCCCACTGACGTACGATCACGAACGACTGGCCGCCGAAATGCGAGCGGAAAAGTTACCGGACGAATTCGTGAATTCGATTCTTAACGGTTGGTGGACGACGTGCCTGGAAGTGCTGCCTGGGAAAGAGCGGCGGCGTGGTCGCTATTAAAACGGCCTGCTGTATCAGACCACCGCAAGTTGAACATGGAGACTCGCGAGTGAGTCTCCTGATCGAAGTTTCCGCCTGGAGAATTTCTGTGAGAGCTGTTGTGCAACGAGTTACTTCTGCCAGTGTCACAGTTGCTGGCGAGGTTGTCGGAAAAATTGACCGCGGATTCCTCGTGCTGCTTGGTGTTGGAACGGAAGACACCGAATCCGATGCGGTCGTGCTGGCCGAAAAGATTGCCGGCCTCCGAGTGTTCGTCGATAGCGAAGGAAAGATGAAC
Source organism: Rhodopirellula sp. (assembly GCA_013203845.1). Taxonomy (GTDB): domain Bacteria; phylum Planctomycetota; class Planctomycetia; order Planctomycetales; family Planctomycetaceae; genus JABMPE01. The sequence continues at coordinate 7,706 of JABMPE010000568.1, forward strand.
CTGTCTCTGAACGACGTCGATGGTCGCATGCTGGTTGTCAGCCAGTTCACGTTGTTTGGTGATTGTCGAAAAGGACGACGCCCGAGTTTTGTGGAGGCGGCTCGTCCTGAGAAAGCGGAGTCGCTTTACGAATGCTTCGTGGCCGAAGTTCGAGGGCAGGGCATCCTGGTAGAGACCGGGAGATTTCAAACTCACATGGATGTGGAACTGGTGAATGA
>JABMPE010000569.1 GCA_013203845.1 Rhodopirellula sp.
CAACACGGCAAATTCAAAGTTCCGAGGTCGTTTTCTCTTCGCGGGAACGGAGACCGGCTCTACACCGTTTGAGTTAACCGGAGGAGGCAACATTCGCTACTCGGGAAATGCTCAAGGGATCAGTTCGTACGTTGACCTCGGCCAGCAAATCGTCAACAACCTTGATGGTCAGTCCGCATTCAACGTCCTGACAACCGTTGAAAGTAACGACCTGAACGCTGGTCTCACGACGGAGACACGTCTGTCGCAACTGCACGGCGGAGCGGGATTCAATTCGGGAAGTGTTGATATCGTGCTGCAGGACGGCGGAACTACGGTTTCACGAAACGTCGATCTGTCGCTGGCTGAAACGATTGGCGACGTGAAAACGTTTATCGAAGACGCGTTTGCCGGTCAGGCGGTCACGGTGGCTGTCGATGTTGATCCCGCGTCGCCAGCGGGTCTGCGTTTGACGCCTTCAAGTGGGACGGTCGCCGTCTCGAACATCGCTGGTTCACGCGTTGCGTCTGATCTTGGAATTGCCAGCGCGGCGACAGCGCAGATTTCCGGGAAGGACCTCAACCCGGCGATTTCAATTCACACACGACTGGCCGATCTTAACAACGGAACAGGAATCGGCCCGACAGTCGGCACTGGTTTACTGATTCAGAATGGGGACAAGTCGGCAGTGGTCGATGTTTCGTCGGCAGTGACCGTGCAGGATCTTTTCAATCAGCTGCGACTGGCTGGTCTGGACCTGGACGCGGGAATCAGTGCCGACGGGTCAGGGATTACCGTCGCCAGTCGTCTGGCGGGTGCAAATCTTTCTATCGGAGAAAACGGCGGCGGAGTGGCGACAGCACTCGGCATTCGAACTCTGAATTCCGACACCTTGCTGAGCGATTTGAATGGCGGTACCGGCGCACAACTACAATCCGGTGGCACGCTCGAAATTACACGCCGCGATGGTTCTCTGACGTCGATTGACCTGTCAGCCGCTCAGACTATTCAGGACGTGATTGATACGGTCAATGCCACGGGTGGCGGAATCTTAACGGCGAGCCTGAATGTCGTCGGTAACGGAATTTCAATCTCTGATACATCCGGCACGGGACCACTCACGATCGTCGAAAACGACACCTCGCTGGCGCTGGGAGTCGCCGGTTCGGAAGTGGATCCCGCAGCGGAGCTGACCGGCACCGACGTCAATCCTCAGAAATCTCACGGATTACTCAGCCTGCTGACGTCACTCCAACAGGCGCTGCAATCCGGTGATGATGCCGCATTGACGACACTCAATTCTCAGATTGATGGCGAAGCGGATCGCCTCCTTCAAACGCTGGGAGAGCTGGGCGTGCGGTCTCAAACACTGGACGCCACTGACGGTCGGCTGCAGGATAACGAGGTGCTGATGAACGAAGATCTCTCGAAGGAGTTTAATGCCGACCTGGCTGAAGTGCTTTCGAGCTTCGTTGCTCAGCAGCAGGTTCTGCAGGCGACTTATCAGGTGGCTGGCCAGGGATTCCAGTTGAATCTGCTCCAGTTCCTGTAAGCAACCTTCACACCTATCGCGGCTCGAAATCAGTTCCGCTCGTCGTGCGTCATTCGTTGTCAGCGTTGCCAGACGGGATCGATCATCTGTTCGTTGAGTCTTTGCCAGGTCGTGGCCAACTGCTTAACACGCTCCGGCTGCTCCGCGGCAACGTTGGACGTTTCGCTGACATCGTTTGTCAGGTTGTACAACTCCCACGTCGTTTCGCTTTGACGTCGACCGGGGTTGCGGAGCAGTTTCCAGTCGCCAGCTCGGATGGCCACCTTGTTACCAACTCGCCAGAACAGCTCGCTGTGTGGCGAGTCTTCGGATTCTCTGGTCAGGAACGGCAGCAGATTCACGCCATCGATTGGCCGGTTTTCAGGAACGGAAACTTCAGCAACCGCTGCCGCAATGCCGAACACATCGAGCGAGACGACTGGTTTGTGATACTCGCGACATCCGATTAGCCTTCATGAGTGGCAACAATTGGCGACGACACCGTTCGAAACCGCTGATGATACTCAGGCCGCAGAATGATTACTGTTCGGGAGCGCGGTGTGGTTCGAAGACCGCCTGTCGCGATCGCGATGCGAGTTCGACGACGCGACATGTCTCGCGGTAGAGCCATTCCTGAGCCGGCATTTTCAGACCACTCGACCGCCGCTTTGACGGACTGTCGTAAGAACCATCGGGTTGCAGTCGTCGACCTTTGACGTTGTCTTTGAAATAGCACTCGACGATGTTCATCATTCGAGCGCGGCAACGGTCGTCTTCGACAGGCACCAGCAACTCGACTCGCCTGTCGAGGCTGCGACCCATCCAGTCGGCACTTGAGATGAACACGCGATCGTCGCCACCGTGCCTGAAATGCAGAATTCGCGCGTGCTCCAGCATTCGATCGACGACGCTGACGACTTCAATATTGTCGCTCAGTCCAGGAACGCCGGGCCGCAGACAGCAGATACCGCGAATGTTCAGTCGAACTTTCACACCTGCCTGTGACGCTCGATACAACAACTCGATCATCTGCGGGTCGACCAGCGAGTTGACCTTAATTGTGATCCCGGACTTCTGACGCTGATTCTTGAATTGAATTTCGGCCTCGATCATTTCTGCCAGCCGGTCCCGCAGTGTAATCGGCGCGGCAGAGAGGCTGTGCATCGATTGCGGCAGGGAATAACCGGTCACGGAATTGAAAAACGAAATGGCGTCCGCTCCGAGATCTTCGTTGCAGGTGAGCAGGCTGACGTCGCTGTAGAGGCGGGCTGTCATTTCGTTGTAGTTGCCGGTGCCGAAGTGGAGATATCGCTGAATTCCCTGCGGCTCACGTCGGACAACGATGCAGATCTTGGCGTGAGTTTTCAGACCTTTCACGCCGTAAAATACGTGAACGCCAGCCTGCTCCAGCGCCTTCGCCCCCTCAATGTTGCGAGCTTCGTCGAAGCGGGCCTTCAGCTCGATGATGACCGTGACGTGTTTGCCGTTTTCTGCAGCGCGAGCCAGCGCCGAGAGAATCGGGCTGTTGCGACTTGTTCGGTAAAGCGTCTGCTTGATCGCCAGCACGTCGGGATCGGTGGCGGCCTCTTCCACAAAACGTACGACCGGGTCGAAACTTTCGTACGGGTGATAAAGGATAACGTCCTGTTTTGAGATGGTTTCGAAGATACTTTCCAGGGGATCTATCGACGGCGATGCTAACGGCGGCCAGTCTTCGTAACGGTTTCCCTCACCGGTTCCGGCATCGGCAACCTGGAAAAAATGCGTCAGATCAAGCGGCCCGGGAATTCGGTAGACATCGCGCTCTTCGACGCCGAGACAGTCTTTAAGAAAGTCCGTCAGTTCGGTGGAAGCTTCAGCAGAGATCTCCAGCCGGGCGAAATCGCTTTCCCGTCGAGCGACCAGCAGCTGCTTCATCTGCAGCAGAAGGTCTCCGGCGAGGTCTTCCCGAATCGCCATGTCAGCATTTCGCGTGGCACGAAATGCGACGCATTCCAGCACCGTTTCCTTGGGGAAGAAGTCAGCGATGAATCGTGCCGCGACTTCCTCAATCAGCACAAACGAATATGTCCCCTCAGACGGAAGCGTCACGAATCGCGTGGAAATTCTCCCGAACGGCAGGACGACAAATCGCTGTTTTTCGTCGTCATCATTTTCGGCAGACCGCTGCAACCGCACGCACATACTGATCGTACCACCGATCAGTGTCGGAAACTCATCAGGGGATTCAACCGCCAGCGGCGCGACCATCGAGACAATCTCTTCATTAAAGAACTGCTGCACGAACTGCGTCTGTTGCGACGTCAGGTCATCCATGCGAAGTCGGCGAATATTCGCTTCTGCCAGCGATGGTTCGAGCTGTTCGAGATAGCAACTGTATTGGTCGCGAGTGAGTTGATGAGACCGTTCGCTGATCGACTTCAGTTGTTGACCGGGCGTCATGCCTGCCGGGTCTTTGGACTTGCTTCCGCGCGCATACAGCGTCTGCAGACCGCCGACGCGAACCATGAAAAACTCGTCCAGGTTCGAAGCGGTGATCGCCAGAAACTTCAAACGTTCCAGCAGCGGCAGCGAAACATTCTGTGCTTCTTCGAGCACTCGCTGATTGAACTCAAGCCAACTGAGTTCTCGATTGAAATAGCGGATTTCAGGATCAGGCATGACGACTTATTAACTGATTTCTGGTCACAGTGAATCGAAAACGCAGAACCGGATTAAACCTTCGAACGACGCATCAGCACCGACAGGCCGTAGGTCTCTTCAAATAGCTGAGCCGTCTGCTTCATCGCGATCTGTTCCAGCGAAAGATCGTCGATACCGGGAATGGTGATGATCAACCAGTCTTTCTGCACGGCACAGGTAAAGTCACGAATTCGCTGACTGTAGGAGCGGTCCAGTGCGTCGGCAACGCGAAGAATTGACGCGAGTTTTGCAATCACAACCCGGTCTTCCCGCGACAGACTGGAGTAACCCAGATGGGTCGGTTTTGGCGACGCGCGACGATGGTACCGTGCCACCATACCGACAATCTGCAGGTCAAGCTGGCTCAGTCCGAACAGTTCGCTGTTCTGAATCAGATACATCGAATGTTTGTGATAACTGGAAATGCTGACGTACATGCCGATTTCGTGCAGCAGCGAAGCCAGCGTCAGCATCACTCGCGAACGAGCATCCAGCCGGTGATGCATCTGCAACGCGTCGAACAGCTTTCCGGCCAGATTCGCTACGTGTCGCGCGTGGTTCTCTTCGAACGAATACTTGCTGCCGAGATCGATCGCCGCGTTGAAAATGTGATCTCGAAAGTCGCCGCTCCAGATGTCATCGCTGGCCAGTTCCGCCAGCAATCCATCCCGCAGATTGACATCCGAAACCCTCAGCTGATCCGCGTTGAGCCGCCGGGCTATATTGACCATCGTCAGCAGCGCCGGTCCCAGCGTTTCAGCATCCGGAAATGTGAGATGGAAGTCGTGTACCAGCTCGTCGACCGACAGCGGCAGCATTTTGTCAACAAAATGCTGCAGTGTGTTGATTGGAATAGTCGCCAGCGAATTCTCATCGAGTTCTGCAGAGAGTTCTTCGGCCGCGAATCGAAAGTCGCCGCCGAGCGCGATCAGTTCCGTGGGGAGTTCGTCGTTGGTTTCGACTTGCTGTAATGCCTGACTGACAAAGCGGTCGATCTGATTTTCCAGGAACTCTCGTTCTTTTCGGATCGGCGTCTTCAGTGACTCCATCATCTTGCGAAGCCGCAGCGATCCTAGACTGCACGTGTGAGAGAACGTTACCTGTCCGTTCTCGACAACAAGAAACTCGGTATTGCCGCCTCCGACTTCCACGACGAATGAGCGTGCCGCCGAAAGATGCGGGTCCGCTTTCAGCGTTTGCTGGACCCCCAGAAACGTGATGCGAGCCACTTCAGACTGATCGAGCACCTCGACCTGAATTCGGGTGGCGATGTAGATTCGGTCGAGAAACACCAGCCGGTTCTGAGCTTCCCGGACCGCGCTGGTCGCCACGCACCGCAGCTGGTCATCGCGAGAGATGCCGTAAGAGTCCAACACCACCCGGTAGCTCGACAGCACCCGGACACATCCTTCGATCGTGGATCGACTGATTTTCCGACCGGTAAAAGTGTCTCGTCCAATCGCGACGGCCTGCGTCAGTGTCTCGATCGTTCGTGTTTGACCGTCGGCAGCGATCTCGCCGATCGCCATGCGGATCGAGCTGGTCCCGATGTCAATCACCGCAACAAGTCGAGGCGACGACGACGATGCGTCACTGCCAGCTGGAGTATGCTCAGAATGCTTCAGGCGAGTACTCATGAAGGGGGAGAACCAGTTTCAATATCAGTTGTCAGCAGGCGATTGATTCTGAGTCCAATGTGAAAGACGCGGCTCGTGAAGTCTGCTTACCGAGCGTCCTTCGTCAATGGCTGGATAGTTAATATTTGGTAAACACTCAGCCTTTCGTTTTCTCCAGCGTGTGCTGAGCCCAGGCCGCCGCTCCCTGGACGGACGCATAATCGCCCAGGCTGGCGACTTTGACTTCGAACGTGTCACGGTAACACGCCATCGCCCGCTTTTGAGCGGCACCAATAACAACTTCGGAATACAGTTCTGGCAATGCTTCGACGAGTCCGCCGCCGAGCAGAATGACATCGGGATTGAGCAGGTTAACGAGCGATCCAGCGGCCGTCCCCAGATGTCGAGCCGCAGCGCGAACGATATCCTCAACGACTTTGTCGCCACCTTTGATCGACGCCGCTAACGCAGCGCTGCGAATCTCCGACAGGTCAGTCCCTTCAGCTTTCTTAAGAAACGGAGCCTGTCCGCGGTAAGCGGCGGCGGCAGCCTGAGCCGAAATGCTCAGCCGACTCGCGACCGCTTCCAGACAGCCGCGACGTCCGCAGCCACAGCGGGGACCGTCCGGAACGACGCGCATGTGCCCCACTTCAAAACAAGACAGCCGCGAGCCGCGAAAGATCTCCCCGTCGATGACGCATCCGCCACCGATCCCCGTCCCCGGAAACAGGCCAACGGTACAGCGAGCACCCCGGGCGGCTCCAAAACGAGTTTCGCCGTAAACACCAGCATCGACATCGTTCATCAGAACGGCAGGGCAGCCGAATTTATCTTCGAGCTGCTGGCGAATCGGAACGTCTTTCCAGCCAAGATTCGGCGTGTCCAGAACGATGCCATCAACGAGGTCCAGCGGCCCAGGCACACCGATGCCGATGCCGATAATCTGATCAACGGAAACGTCAGCATCTTCCAGAGCTTTGGCGATCAGACCGTGTACCCGCTCGATACCGGCTTCGCTCCCTTCGTGGCCCTTGGTTGGTTTCCGCTTCTTGCCGAGCAGTTGGAATTCGGCATCGTAAACCGCCGCCAGCATTTTAGTGCCGCCGAGGTCAAACCCGACCCAGACGCTCCGCTCGTGCGAGTCTGCAGACTTATCGTTCTTCGCGGGCTTTTCGATTTCAGATGTGCTCATGTTGCCTCCATTGCCAGCCCGAGCGACAACAGCGAAATCCACAACACTGAGACAGCCGTCGCCCGGCTCAGACGGAATGTCACTGGTCCGGTCGACTTTGAAAAGCGATCAACGGCAATTTGTTTCTCAGAACCGCGAAAAAGGAGCAGCACAAGCTTCAGAAACCTGCGGCGAACATGACCGCGAGTAGGTCCGGCAACTCGTGTCGCGCTGTCTGGGTGACCAGGCCACGCCCGCAAGCCGGAACCTGGTGGTTTGACGCATCCTGCAGCATACTTGGGTGGAGCAATTTCCAGTTCGGTTCGTGGTCAGCTGTTGGGGGAAACGGAACATGACAGTCCGGTGGGGGATTATTGGTTGCGGCGACGTCGTGAAGAAGCGAGTTGCCGCGGCCATCCAGAGCGATCCCAACAGCAAGCTTGTCGCCGCATGTCGACGTGACGAAGCGAAGCTCCGCAAATTCGCAGAAGAGTTCGGAGTCTCGCTGGCCACAACATCGGCTGACGCGGTCATTAAGTCGGCAGAGATCGATGCCGTTTACATCGCGACTCCCGTCAACCTTCATGGCCCGCAAACGATCGCCGCCGCTGAAGCCGGTAAGCATGTGCTGGTCGAAAAACCGATGGCCATGTCGTCCGCAGAATGCGATGCCATGATCACCGCGTGTGCAAAGGCTGATGTGCGACTTGGAGTCGCCTATTACCGACCGTTTTACCCGGTCATCCATCGAATGCAGGAACTGATCGGAGCCGGTCGAATCGGGACCGTACTTTCCGTTTCCGCCACAACCTGTACTCCATTTGCGATCAATCCCGATGAAGATGGCTACTGGCGAGTTCTGCCCGGTGCCGGAGGAGGCGGAGCTTTGATGGACATCGGCAGCCATCGCCTGGATCTGTTTCTGAGGATGTTTGGACCTGTGGCAGATGTTAAAGCGCAATGTGGAACCGTCGCGGCGAATTATCAGGCGGACGACGTCGCAACGCTCGCCCTGCAGTTTGAATCGGGAATTCACGGAGTTCTGCATTGCTGTTTCGGCCCAACGACCGATCCCGACGAATTCGCGATTCTTGGTACGAAAGGCCGCCTGGTCAGCCGGCCTCTGAATGGCGGCGAGCTGGTCATCGAACACGGTCGAGAGCAAACTGTCGAACAGCACCCACCCGCCGCGAACTTTAATGCGCCCTTGATCGCAGACTTCTCCGCAGCCATCCTTGAATCGCGATCACCGTTTGTCAGCGGTAAGGCCGGTCGAGATGTGAACCAGGTCATGGAGCAGGCTTACGCCAGCGCAAAGCGGTCATGATATGCTGACGACTGACTTAGACCCAATAGTTAGCAGCATCACCACACCGTAACCATACAGTAACGAAATAGCTGAATCTTCATTCCACCTGCGAAGTTCGAAAGGCAACTGAGATGGCTCGACACAAATTCACAATCGTCACGACAATGGCATTACTGGTGGGATGCGTCTTCCTGACCGCCTTCGCCCAGGATGTTTCGAACGTCAACGCCGAAAAAGCAAAGACCCGAAAAGCGGCGATAGAAACCGAGTCTCCTGCACGCATCGCGGAAGTAGGAGAGGAAGAACGGGAACGCCCGCGTGACGGAGAACGCGATGAAGATCTTCGCCGCGAGAAACAGGAAGACCAAAACCGAGGACGCGACGAAGACCGCCGTCGTGCTGAAGAACGTGCTCGCGACCGAGAAGAACGATATCGCCCGAACCGCGAGCAGGAAGGCGAAGAACTGAAACGGGACGAACGAGAGCAGCAGGATCGCGAACGCCTGGCGAAGGAACGCGAAGAATTCGAACGGCATGTCAATGCGATGCGGCGTGAGATTGAAGAGCTGGCAGGATCTGGCCGCAAAGAACAGGCCGAACGGCTGAAACGGCAACTTAAGGAGCAACTGGAAGAGTTCCACCGCAGACATACCGATCGGCGAACGGAAGAACGCGGAGAAGGAAACCTTCACGAACGGATGGAACATGTCCACCACGCTGTCCAGCTCCTTCACGAAGCCGCCCGGCATCTGCACGCTGCCGGAATTCACGAGCCCGCTGAAGAAGTCGTCGGACTCTCAGAAAGAATTGCCCACCACTCAACTCGTGAAATTGAGAAAAGTGGGCACCAGGAAAACCGGGAAGAAGGTCAGCATGGCGAAGCACGTCAGCGAGAAGCCGAACACCATGAGCTGGGACGCGTTCTGGAGTCGCACGGAGGCCGTATTCACAGACTGGAAAACCAACTGGACGAGGTCCGTGAATTACTGCAGCGGATGCAGCATCGCCGCCAGAATGACAAAGAGTAAGTCACGATCAAAAGAAGGGACGCTCCAACTCTTGCAATTGGCAGGCCCTCATTCTAACTTCGCCGCCAGAACACCTGCGGCTCACCAGGTCTCAGATGTCAGCCAGACGGGGACGTAGCTCAGCTGGGAGAGCGCTGCGTTCGCAA
>JABMPE010000570.1 GCA_013203845.1 Rhodopirellula sp.
CTTCGTGCCTGCCGCCGCCGTCCATGTAGAAGACAACCGCGTCAGCATCTTTGAAGACCGACTCGTCTTCCGGCCAGCCATTCAAAACGATCTCGACCTGCAGGCCGGGCACGTTCTTCAGGCATTTGTCGAGCAGTTGAACTCCGGCATTGAACTCGTGCATCCGCGGCGGGTGAGACGGCTTGCCGGCGACGATCACCAGTTTCTGCTGCTTATCTGCGGCAGACGCTGAGCCGGAAAAAGCACAAGCGGCGGCCAGACAAATGATGGCGACAAGACTCGACTTCATTGAGATCCTCGCTATTGGCGAGCTGAAATGCGTTTACGGCGAGAGCAGCATTCTGACTCGAACAGCCAGCCAACACCAACTATCGAACTCTCATTTTGAGATATCTGTCATCTGTGTTTAGAACAGCTCCGTAATGGGCTGTCCTTCAGTCAGCAGATTGAAGGGACGGTTCTGTCGATCTTTCGCTTCCAGATTTTTGATGCCCATCGCGTGGTAGACAGTTTTGGCGACGTCGGCTGGCGTGACGGGATTGTCAGCCGGATACTCGCCGAAGCGGTCGCTCGTGCCGTAAGTTTGTCCGCCTTTGATTCCGCCGCCGGCCATCACATCCGTGAGACAGTGCGTCCAATGGTCTCGGCCAGCACCTGTAACGCCGCCGGAACGCGGGTCGCCGATTTTCGGCTTGCGGCCCATTTCGCTGGTAATCAACAGCAGCGTTTCGTCGAGCATGCTGCGGTCTGACAGGTCTTCGATCAACGCGGAGAAGCACTGATCGAATTCGGGCAGCAGATCTTCTTTCAAGCACTCGAAATTGCTGCCGTGCGTGTCCCAGCTTCCAGCGCTGCGACACTTTTTGGCGAGCGGTGTTCCGATTCCGTGGCCAAGCCAGAAGACGGTCACAAACGGCACTCCGACTTCGACCAGACGGCGAGCCATCAGCAGGCTCATCGCGTTCACAGATTCGCCGTATCGTTTCCGGATTGCTTCGGGCTCGTCGGAGATGTCGAAGGCGGACGCCGTCGACGACGAAGCCAGCAGCGACATGGCGCGTTCTGTCTGCTGATCCCAGGTACTCGTTGAGGCAAACGATTCGAAGTCGCGACGAGTGTCATCAAGCGTTGTCAGAAGACTGCGACGGGTCTGCAGCCTGCCTGGATCAATGCCCGCTTGAAGTTCGAGAGACGGCGCCGTGAACTTGGTCGGCGTTTCGCGATCGCCCAGCAGATACATCGGGTCGTACTGCACACCCAGCTTTGCGCCGAACTGGCCGGGGCGAGTGTACGGTTTGCGGCTGGGCATGTGCGGCAGCGAGATCGCGTTCGGTAGAAACTCGTGCGGCGGTCTTCGAGAGGCCACCACCGAACCCATGTAAGGCCAGTCGTCGGGGCACGGCGTGCGGTTGTTGCCCAGCGTTCGGAAACTCTGGTCGGCTTCATGGCCTGTCAGGTTGTAGTAATAGCCTGCATGATGATCGTTCGTGTTGACGCTGGAACTGACCGAATTGACCAGTGCCAGATGATGCGCCTGCTTCGCGAGCATCGGTAAGTGCTCGCACAGCGTGATGCCGGGCGCGGATGTTGAAATCGGCTGAAACGGACCTCGATATTCCAGCGGAGCCTTCCGCTTCATATCCCACGTGTCGACGTGAGACGCTCCTCCACAAAGAAAGAACAGAATGGTTGACTTCGCTTTACCCGCCGATTGTCCGCCCGAAAAATCGGCTCCACGCGCAGTATTGATGCCAGAGCCAGACAGGCCGGCGATTCCGGTGGCGGATGCGGCAAGAAAAGTACGGCGATTTGTGCGTTGCATCATCGAGTTCCGGGTTTTGGTTGGCAGGATGGCCGTCGACAGGCCGCAGGGGGGAACTCCATTCTCAGGTTCTGAACGATTGACGCAAGACAAACACGCCGAACGCAGATATTTCAGAGCAGTCAGGCCGTCTGGTTCCGACTACGCAATGTGAGCACGCTGTCGGTCAGGTCAGTAGTCGCTAATGACTTCGCTGCCGCTACGAGTCGTCAGCGAGCGGAGCACGTTCACATCAATGTTTTCGCCGACGAATCGTGCGCTCCCGTCGCCCAGAGCGACATGACTGCCACCAACATGAGGGCTGGAAAACTGAAACTGTCGCTCGACACTGCCAGAGCAAGTGGTTTCCGGAGGGTTGATGCCGGGCTGCGCGCAGTTGGGAGACGCCTTCCACCATCGAAGAACTCCGCGAGCGAATCCCTGCCCGCCGCCGCCGCCGCCACCACCGCCTACTCCACCACCCGAGTTGATGGCTCCCCGCCCCCCGCCGCCGAACAAAAAC
>JABMPE010000571.1 GCA_013203845.1 Rhodopirellula sp.
AAGCTCGTCAGGCGAGAGACACAGCGGCGAAAGATCGAACCACCGAACAAACCAGACTGCTGAAGAAGCATCCAAGTCTCAACGTCTCAGCGGGTTCGCTGTACCTGTACGACAAGCAGGCCGCTGACGTCCTGCAGAAGATGTCGGACGAGGCGACAGCTTTGCGGGCCAAAAAGCCGAAAGAAGAATTTATCCGCGCGATAACCGAAATGCCGGGCAAAGTCCCGCAGACATTTCTGTTCGCAAGAGGCGATCATGAACAACCGAAGCAGGCACTTGAGCCAGCGAGTCTGACCGTACTTTCACACAACTCCAAAGCAGCCAGATTGCCGCTCAACGACGAAACAGTTCCGACGACCGGTCGCCGACTTCAATGGGCACAGCGACTGACCGACGGATCACATCCACTCGTGGCAAGAGTTCTTGTTAACAGAATCTGGATGCACCACTTCGGTCGCGGCATTGTCAACACGCCGGGAGACTTCGGACTGCTGGGTGATCAACCGACCCATCCTCAGCTGCTGGACTGGCTCGCGTCGGAGTTCGTGTCCAGCGGCTGGAGCCTCAAACACCTGCATCGGCTCATCATGACGTCGAGCGTTTACCGGCAGCGAGGTGCCACCAGTTCGGTCGATCTTGTGTCGCAGTCTGTTTCGGATGGGAATTCTGGAAATTCGAAAACGCCGCAGGTCGTCGATCCCGATAACACACTGTACTGGCAGTTTCCGATTCGCCGCCTGGAAGCGGAAACGTTGCGGGATTCGATGCTGGCCGTCGGTGGCCTGATGAACGTTCGCCGAGCTGGTCCGCCGGTTCCGGTTATGGCCGATGTCGTGGGGCAGTGGGTCATCGGCAAAGAAAATCTGAATGCCGGTCGCCCCGGTCCGGTTCTGGCGATGAATACGGAAGAGTTTCGTAAGACGATCTTCGTGCAGTGGCGACGTTCACGGCCACTGACGGTGCTCGACACGTTCGACCTGCCTAAAAATGGAACCCAACTGCGAACGTCGAAACTCGTCGACCGTCGCCACTCAGTCACTGTTTCTGATGAACAGTGATTTCATTATTCAAATGGCCGAGCACTTTGCGGCACGAGTTCGACTTGAAGCAGGCACGAATTCCGGCGAGCAGGTTCGTCGGGCGTGGCGACTCGCTTTCGCAAGAAACCCGACCGAGAATGAGATCAACGGGACGCTGGAATTTCTCGAAGCACAAACTCAGCAGTTCACTGCAAAGCCCGTCGAAACGATACCAGTAACAAATCGGTTTGACCCCAAGGCAAAGATGGTTAAGCGAGAGCCGTCAGAACTGGCACTCGCGAACCTGTGCCAGCTGCTGCTGAGTTCGAACGAGTTTCTTTACATCGATTAAGTGCGCATTTCGCGAAGTACACATTTCGCAGAGTGAGTGGTGATATGACCGAAAACGGAATCTGCCGCCGAGAGTTTCTGGGGACCAGTTCGTTCAGCGCGGGCAGTCTGGCACTGGCCTGGTTACTTCAGCAGGACGACGCGTTTGCACGCCCGGCCAAACCGGAATTCGAACCACGATCGTTCGACCAGAAGCCAAAGCCGCCAAACTTCGACCCCAAAGCAAAGGCCATGATTTCGCTCTGGATGCAGGGAGGACCTTCGCATCACGACCTCTTCGATCCAAAACCCGGGATGAAGAAGTGGGACGGCAAAGCGTTTCCCGGCGAGATCAAATACGACAACGCGGCACAGGCGAGTTCCAAAGTTTTCGCGACTCCCTGGAAGTTCGAGAAACGTGGCAACTGCGGCATGGAGTTGTCTGAGCTGATCCCGAACATCGCTGGTATTGCAGACGACATCAGTCTGATCCGTTCGATGAAGACCGGCGTGAATAACCACGGGCAGTCAATTCGTGCGTTGATCAACGGGCGAGTTCTTGGCGGTCGACCATCGATCGGCAGCTGGCTGACATACGGACTCGGCAGCGAGGCTCAGAATCTCCCTGCGTACATGGCGCTGATCGATCCCGGTCAGCTTCCGGTGATGGGAGTCGAAAACTGGTCGAACGGGTTTCTACCTGCGGTTTATCAGGGAACCGTGATCCGTGCCCAGGAACCGCGGATTCTCAACCTTCAACCGCCGAGCTATCTCACGGGAAAAGTGCAGGAGCGATCACTGGCATTCCTGGAGACGTTAAACGAGCGGCACTTCGAACAGCGGCCGGGCCAACTGGATCTGGAAGCTCGGATTCAGAGTTACGAACTTGCCGCACACATGCAGACGGCAGCCGCGGAAGCGATGGATCTCAGCAAGGAATCGAAGTCGGTTCAGCAGATGTATGGAATGTTCGATGGCGGAACGACGGCTGAGTATGGTAGCCGATGCCTTGTCGCCAGGCGGCTTGTGGAACGCGGAGTCCGCTTCGTGCAGGTCTTCACGCAGAACCAGTTGTGGGACAGCCACGGTTCGATTCGCAGCGGGCTTCCAGCGGCGTGTAAGAAGGTCGATAAAGGCTCGGCGGCGCTGGTTGCGGATTTGAAGCAACTGGGGATGCTGGATTCAACGGTCGTTCAGTGGGGCGGCGAAATGGGACGTCTCCCGGTGATTCAGAACGACGCTGGCCCGGCAAAGATTGGCCGTGACCACAACACGTATGGATTCTCGCACTGGTATGCTGGCGGAGGATTCAAGGCCGGACACGTTCACGGAACAACCGACGAATGGGGTCATCACGCTGTCGATGACGTTGTCAACCACTACGACATTCACGCGACGCTGCTGCATCTGTTCGGCATCGACGCGCCGGAGCTGACCTACAAACGCAACGGGCGAGAGCAGACGCTGCTCGATGGCCAGCCGGGCAGCGTGATTGAAAAGCTCCTGGCATAGAACGCGACGGGATGTCAGGAACGCAGCGGTTGGCGGACAGCGTCAGCCGCGAACAACCTGGATTCCGTTGTCGACGTTCACAACGCCTTCGATACTCATCACGGCCTGTTGTGCCAGCTGCAGAAGGTAGAACTGTGGCAGGCGTCCCGTCAGTCGAACTTTTCCATCTTCGACGACAACATCCAGACGACGCAGCTGGTGATAGCCCGTGCGATGAAGATTGCTGCGAACCGATGTTTCAAGTTCGCGATCCGGGTTGGAAGTGTCATCGACAAAGTGTGGTCGAGGTGTGGTTTCTGACATGTCTGAAGGCTCGTGCTGGTATCGCGAGAAGGGTGGAGATGAGGCGGTACCGGATCGACAAACCCGCGTACAGTCACCATCGTTCCTTAGCACGGCGGGACTGGAATGGCATCGAATTTGTTTCGCGGTTCCGCTTGAATCGCTCTGTCCGGTGAGGTGTGTACGGAATTTGCGTCCTTCACGTGCGTTGGCACCTCGTTCGGTCGAACTAAGAATCGGCACAGTTCCTACATTGATCGCGACAGGTGAGACTGAAAGAGCCGACAGAGACCGTCGTCCTGAAAGTCAGAAGCCACACAAAGCGAACGCCAGCATGTAACCGAACGGCAACTGAAGTCTCCAAGAATCCGAAAGCGGATACATGACAAACAGCGTGGTTGACAGGCCTGACTACTGGCTGGTGATCGACCTTGAAGCGACCTGCTGCAGCGACAACCGGTTTCCGCGAGAGGAAATGGAGATCATCGAAATCGGTGCGGTCGTGGTCGAAGGTTCGACGTTTCAGCCGCTTGATGAGTTTCAAGCCTTCGTCCGACCGGTGCGACATGCCACCCTCACACCTTTCTGCACGGGGCTGACCGGGATTCAGCAGGCCGATGTCGATGCCGCCATTGAATTTCGAGCAGCGATGTCCCGGCTGACCATCTGGATGAGCCGCTATCCGAATGCCATCTTCTGCTCGTGGGGTGAGTACGATCGCAGGCAGTTCGCACGGGACTGCGAATTCCACCGCGTTGCCTGGCCCTTTGAAAATCAGCACGTCAATTTGAAGAAGCGTTATGCCGATCGATTTGGTCTCAAGCGAGGTCAGGGTTTCGGTGAGGTTCTCAGAAAGCACAATCTGACGTTCGAAGGTCGCCCGCATCGAGGAATCGACGACGCCCGTAACATCGTCCGAGTCATGCCGATCATCTTTGAGGCTTGATCTCTCAGCCTCAGCAGTACACGCGGCGGACTGGCGACACCGCCGCCACAAATCACGCAACGTCGAGACTTACAAGTCACCTGGCATTAACCGGGACGATCTTGTCAAAACGATCGAGCCGGGCCTTCAGGACGGCTTTGACCTGCCGTTGCTCGTCACTCAACGAATCATCCGAAAGTGGTTTCTGTTCGTCGCGATCATTGGAGATGTCGAAGAACTTCCCGGACTCGTAAAGTTTGTATCGTTGATTTCGAGCGAACGCTCTGGCTTCTTTCACACCGCCATTTCGCGAGTACCACATATAGATCGAGTCACGGGGTGAACCCGTTTCGCCTTTCAGTTGCGGAAGAAAACTTTGGCCGTCGATCGTCAGGTCAGCTGGGATCTCCGCGCCAGTGGCTTCACAGATTGTGGGCAGGAAGTCGCTGAAATCAATGATGTCTTTAACGACACGCCCCTCGCGGATGACGCCTGGCCAACTGATGACACACGGCACGTGATTACCGGCATCGATCATCTGGCCCTTGGCACCGGCAACTTTTCCAAACGTCGTGTTGGTGACGATGGGTGTGTCGGTTCCGTTGTCGCCGACAAACATCAGCAGTGTGTTGTCGCGAACGCCGAGTTGTTTCAGTCGAGCGTCCAGCTTGCCGATCGTCTTGTCGACGTAAGCAACCATATCGGCAAAGTACTTGGGAGTGCCTTTGTAATTTCTCGACCCGTGGTCCCTCGGATTCCAGTCGTCTGAGTCTGGTGTCGGCGAAAAAGGACAATGCACAAGAGCCATCGGGTAATAAACGAAGAACGGCTCTTCGCGATTCGTTTCGATGAAGTCTCCCAGGAAATCGACGAACAGGTCTGACGAAAACTCGCCGTCGTTGTAGTCAAGCGGTTTGCCATTCAACTCAAGCCGTGGGTTCGGGTATCGAGTGTCGTGCTTCTGTTTGTCATTCCGTCCGCGAGTGTGCTGCCAGAGCAACGCCTGGTCGAATCCAAAGTGCTGCGGCGCGTCGACTTCATTTCCAAGTTGCCACTTACCGGCGATGCACGTTTTATAGCCAGCATGTTTGAGAAGATGCGCGAACGTCGTCTGTTTCCGATCGAGCGTTCCAAACCGCACGTAGTTTCGCTTGTTCGACTTGCCCGTCATCAGCTTCACGCGTGACGGCGTGCAGATCGGCTGGGCGTAGCAATGTTCAAAACGCAAACCCGCAGCGGCCAGAGCGTCGATGTTTGGCGTTTTGTAATCAAGACTGCCGTTGGCCTGAATGCACTCATAACCCATGTCGTCAGCCATGATCAGGACGACGTTGGGACGAGTGGCTGACTCGGCGGAAAAGGCATTCGTATCAGGCGTTTGCGGAAAGGCTACTGCCAGAGTTGAAATGGTGAGTGCAGCTAATCGGTGCAGCAAACGACGTGGGAACTCCCGGCGGCAACCGGTCCGCGTCGCAGTAAGGCACTGGTACATGATGATCCCTCTTAATCATTGCAGCGCGGTACCCGCATCTGGACTACCTGTTGCGGTTCTTTGCGCAACCAGCATTTACGGTTGCGCCAAAAAAGATCAGAGAACCGGGGTGAACCGCTTTGCTCCCGGCAGCAAAGACTTGAACACGGCTTTGGCTTCAGTATCCCGTTACTTGAACAAAGCGTCAATTCCCGGCGAACGTCTACCGATTTCGTCTCCCAATCAGAACAGTGACCACGGCAAGTCGAGGACCGTCTTTCAGTCAGCCGGGCAGGATGATTGGGTGCGAATGGCATCAACAATCATGGTTGCAACAGCTTTTCCGGGCTGGGCAGACCACTTGCCGCTTCCACTTCTCCTGTAAATCATTGCAATTACAACGTAAGAAGTGGCATAGTCTTGACCGAAGCCAGTCAGAAGGTGTCCGAATTTCACAATCAGGTCATTTGTTGATCAAAACAAAGTCAAAAAGTCGTGAAAAAGCCGTATCTCGCAGGTTTGTCCTGCTTGCCGAGCAGCCATGTGTCATCTTTCATATGGCTGCAGAGCATCTCAAACAGATAGAGAACTGAACCGTGTCGACTAAGGAACGCATACCTGAACGGGACGAAAAAGCCGCGCCGGCTGTTCCGGATGATGTGACTCAGTCGCCTGACGACGAGGTCACGCAGATTTCACCGATCGTGAGGAGCGACGGCAAATACACGACAGACGAGCGATTCGAAACGACTGATCCGTCTGCCGGCAAGTCAGGTGTCTCACCATTTGGTGCCACGCTGTTCGAAGAATCCGGTTCTGCCAGAACGACTCGCCAGACTAAATCAGCAGAATCGTCCGATTCGAGTGACTCCAAACAAAATCGCTTCCAGCTTGTCGACAATTTTGCGAGAGGCGGACTCGGCAACATCTGGCTGGCAGTCGACGGTCGAATTCGACGCGAAGTCGCGTTCAAAGAACTACTGCCCAAGGCACTGAAAAGTCCCACTGCCGTCTCGCGATTTCTGGAAGAAGCTCAAATCACAGGACAACTGGAGCATCCCGGAATTGTTCCCATCTACGAACTTGGTTTTCAGCAGAACGGTACGCCTTACTACACAATGAAACTGGTACGGGGCGAAACGTTCGACGCCGCCATCAAAGCGTATCACGAACTCCCAGCTAACAGTGCGGAACGAAACCGAGTCTTTATCAGGCTTCTTCGCAACTTCATCGACATCTGCAACACACTGGCATTCGCTCACGATCACAATGTCATTCACCGTGATCTCAAGCCGCAGAACGTCATGCTGGGACAGTTTGGTGAAACGCTGGTTCTGGATTGGGGGCTCGCCAAAGTCATCAAGTCGGAAGACCAGAACACCACCGCGGAGTTGAGCACGACAGCAGAGACTGGCTCAGCAGTTACCGATCAGCAGTCTGGCCAGCCGTCGGAAAACCAAAACAGTAGCAACCAGACTTCGACGACCTCGACATCACCACTCAATGACCCTGAAGCCACCATTGATTCAAACGTCACCCAAAGCGATCTGCCGCCGAAAACGACCAACGAAAACGTCAGCAGTTCCGGAGTTATGCGCCGGGAAGTTTCGGTGAATGAACGCACAAGCGGAACTGAAACTCAAGTCGGAGCCATTCTGGGGACACCTGCCTACATGGCGCCTGAGCAGGCGCGTGGTGAGCGGGATTCGCTGGACTGTCGAGCTGATATCTTCGCTCTGGGCGCTATTCTTTACCGATTACTGGCGAATACCACGCCGCTTGGCAAAGGAACCGTGCGAGAGATTATCGCTCGGGCGAAGGAGGGCGATTTCAAGCCGCCGAGAGAACACGATTCGTCGATCCCGCGAGCGCTCGAAGCGATCTGTCTGAAGGCCATGCGAAAGCGACCGGAAGATCGGTATCAGTCGTCGCTGGATTTGAAAGAGGATGTTGAAGCCTGGCTGGCGGACGAGCCTGTAGGAGCCTATCCCGACCCGCTACTGCTTCGGCTGCGTCGATGGTTTCGACGTCATTGCACTGCAGTCCTGTCTGCCGCAGCAGTGCTGGTGACGGCCACGGTCGTGCCCGTCGCCATCAAAGCCGTTCGACATGATCGGCTGGAAAATTCGGTTACGCAACGATTTCAAAGCGCCGACTCAGCAATAGCGCAGAACGACTTTCAGACAGCCGCATCGCTTCTGGATGAGGCGGCCGGTCTACTCGCTGACGAACCGGAACTCGGTGATCTTGCGAGTCAGGTGGAGCGAAAGCGGTCAACGGTTGCTGCCGTCCTGTCCAGAATTGAACTGGAGCAGGAGCAACTTCGCCGAGCCGAATCTGAGGCTGCACGCCGAGTTGCGGAATTCAACTACGAACGAGCCGAACGGGAACGCCAGCGAGCGAATCGAAATTTCATCGTCGCCTCAGCACAGCGTCTTGTTGCTGAGTCAAAAGCCGTTCGGCAATCGCATGCGCGATTAAGCATGCTGCTTTCTGTGGAAGCTGTTGAACTTTCTCGCCGACGTCAGGAAACCATTGTTCCTGAGGCATTGCAGAATCTGCACGACATCGCCGCCACGTTTGGTGGCACAGGACAGTTTGGCCATACCGATCAAATTCGCGACAGCGCCATCAGTCCTGATGGGCGATGGTTGCTGACCGGCAGCAAAGATCGAACAGCTCGACTTTGGGATTTGACGTCAACGGATCCGTGGCGGGAATCGATTGAGCTGACGGGACATGAGGGAGCGATCAACTGTGTGGCTCTGCCGACAGGAAATCGCTGGGCCATCACAGCGGGCGATGATGCCGATGTCGTTCTCTGGGATCTGACAGCAGCGGACATCAGAAGTGAGCCAATAGTGCTTAAAGGGCACGATTTACCCGTCACCTGCCTCTCGGTGTCAGCAGACGGAAGATGGCTCGCCACATCGGGAGTTGACGCGGACATTCGACTCTGGGACCTGACGAATGAAAATGCCGGTCACGCCGCTCGAGTTCTTAAAGGACACGCCGATGCGGTCAATCAACTGTGTTTCTCTCCGTCCGGCGACAAGCTGTTCAGCGCGGGCGACGATGGCATCATCAATGCCTGGCCGATCAACTCCAGCGAGAATCAGGACGTCAGTCGGACGAAAGAGGTTGTCCCGGACCATCAACTGAAAACACACACCAGCGGAGTGCTCAGTCTGGCCGTCAGTCCTTCTGGCAACTGGCTTGTATCCGGCGACGCTCAAGGGTCGGCTTTCGCCTGGAATCTGCGAAGCGCGATGCTGACAGAGTCGTTCCCCTTGGCCGGTCATCGTCGAGCGGTCACTGAAGCGGCATTTGCCAGTCGAGTCGTTGACTCAACGGATCAGCCATTAACAACAGAGCGACTGGCCACAGCGGGCACCGACGGCAATGTTATCGTGTGGGAACTTGCTGACGGTGAACCTCGCCAGCTTGCCGAGTTTCAGGATCATAATGGAGCGGTGAATGATCTTGTCTGGAATTCAGCCGGCACGAAACTGATGTCTGCTGGAGATGACCGAACGGTACGGCTGCATCAGTGGAAGCCCGATGGAAGTCACGACGCTGACGATTCGCCGTCAACGCTGCTTGGTCAGGAAGATGCAGTCTGGACGCTCGCTGCCAACGGAGATCAACTGGTGAGCGGAGCGCTGGACGGCGCGGTCCAGGTCTGGGATCTGTCTCGTGAGGAACCAGGAATCATCCCGCTGGTCCTCAAACATCATCAGCGCGCGATTCAACAGGTTGAGGCCAGTCCCGATGGAAAGAGTCTGCTGGCCTTGAGTTCCGATCGCGACCAGTCATGGTCATTGTGGCAACGCAAATCCGACGGCCGTTTTGATTTGGTGGACGTCGCCGTCGACAGTTCAGAATTCGGCGATGTCAGATTCAGAGCGACCTCTGTTACCTGGAGCCCGTCTTCGGAAATGGCCGCAATCGCGGGATCAGACAACTCTGTCGTGCTGCTGACCGTTTCCGGAATCGAGACGCAGAGTATCAGAGTTAAACTGGCTCCCGTGAACATCAACGCTCTTGTGTTTTCTGCCGATGGAAGCAAGTTGGCTACGACTGGCAATGAGGGGCTGATTCAGGTCTTGGACGTCGATTCGCTGATGAATAACCGGTTATTGCAATTGGAATTGACGCGTGCCAGTGATTCGGATTTCCTCACGATTGCGTCGAATCCAGGCAGGACTCAATTCGCAAGTGGATCCCAGGACGGTGGCGTCATTCAGTGGAACTCCGACAGAAAATGGAAACTGCTGCCCGGTTCCCATCGAGACGCTGTAAACGATCTCGCCTTCAGCCCGGACGGCAACCTGTTGGCCAGTGTTTCCGATGACAAATCCGTGAGAGTCTGGAAACGTTCTGTCGACGGAGATTTTGGTGACTCGCCATTAGTGCTTGTGAAACACAAAGACCGGGTTCGTGCTGCCGCGTTTACACCAGATGGTCAGTCATTGCTGACGGTTTCTGACGACGCAACCGCAATTCTCTGGCCGCTGGGCAGTGGCAACCCGGAAGAGGCCGCTACGATTCTGGTGGGTCACGAATCGGCCATTCACGCATGTGGCGTGTCTGACGACGGGCGCTGGGTTGCGACCGCCAGTAATGACGGCACTGTCCGACTTTGGGATCTGCACGACGAAAATCCATCGGCTTCGTCTATCGTCATGCACCGCTTTGATGAGCCAGTGCGGGCAATGAAACTCATCGATCAGTCGAAGACTCTCGTCGCAGGTTTGCGAAACGGAGAACTGATCGTCTGGCCGCTTGATCCCGAAGATCTTCTGAATCGCGTCAGACGCTCCGCCGGCCGAGCACTCTCGAAGCATGAAATCCAGCAGTTCAAAACGACGGCTGGAGTGCTGGACGAAGACACGCAGCAGGCCGAGTGACCCACACAGCACAGGGTTCTGATCGTGAACTCTTCCAGCACGTGTTGCAGTCGACATACGACCGACTTTGCAGGCAACGACTTCGATGATCACTTCGACGTGGTTAACGCGTCGATTTCAGATTTGCGTGCGTAACGGATGGTTACTGCCGAAAGCAAAAGACCTGGAGCATCTGCGTTCGATGCGTCGAGTTCCACCGGTCGCACTCGACCCGCTCCGAAACCCAGCCGAC
Source organism: Rhodopirellula sp. (assembly GCA_013203845.1). Lineage (GTDB taxonomy): Bacteria > Planctomycetota > Planctomycetia > Planctomycetales > Planctomycetaceae > JABMPE01. The sequence goes on from JABMPE010000571.1 coordinate 10,682, forward strand.
CGCCTGACTGCAGAAATCGATCACCGGGAACCACGCCTTCCCACCCAACAGTGTAGAACAGGCAGGTAATCATACCGACGCGGTCGACTGAACCGGCCTCCGCGGCGACGGAGTCGCGTTCGTCCGTCAGCTTAAACGATTCCACATTCCATGTGTCGCCCGACTTCCGCGTGTACCACCCTTCAAAGGTAAAGTCGCTCCCCGCTTTCAGCAGGCGATGGTAGTCCCTCGCGATCACTTCGCCGGGGTGTTCGCGTTTTTTGCCCATGACGTTAACACCATCCACAAAAACAAGGGCGTAGACATCTTTAGGCCCCGTGTTGGCGACGTGAATGACGGGTTCTTCACCAGCTTCTAACGCGACATACAGGTTTTGACCAACGGATTGAAGCGGTCGATTTTTCCCGCTCACCATGACGTCAATCGACGCCGGAAATTTGCTTCCCTTCGCCAGCGGATGCGGAAGCGTTCGATCGATCCACCGATACTGGCGTTGCTCCATTCGCGGGCCAGTTCCGAAAATTGCGGACTTCGGCGACGCTCCTGTGTCTTCCAGCCCAACGTTCAGCAACGTCGAACCGTCATCACTCCAGCGCCGCAGTTCCCAGCTTTCGCCCATGTACGCGGCATCGCTCAGGCCAATCTGCAATTCTTCAGCGCCGTACACTTCTTCACTTTTCCGGCCAAGGTCGACGAGGATGCACTTCAGGTCAAACTTTTTCCCCGGCGACGTTGAATTGGTCACGACGGGAATCACAACGACTTCCGCGTCTCCCGCCTGCTCGGCGATCAGTTGCCGGACGCTCGCTCGCTGGATCTGTGCCAGCGAATACTTCCGACAGACTTCCTGCATCTTCGAGTTCTCAACGACGTCGAATTCACCGTCGGCCAGCTTGGCGATTTCGCGACTCAACCGTTCCCCGAAATAGTCCGCCTGAGGGCCCAACTCGCCGCCGAGCGTCTGCTTCTGATCTTTCCCATCCACGTAAATCGGACGAGGAAGAACAGCCAATGTTTTGTATCGCTCATCGACGACGTCGTCGACCAGATCTTCAAGGAACTGACCTGGCGACGTCAGCAGCAGGAACGTGAGCAGAGTCTGATGCACGACAGTAGTCTCCCAATGGCACAACACAACGAGCCGATTCTGAACAGCCGATACTCTCCGTCATCACCTGGAACGTGACAACCACGTCCGAGTACCTGCCGGACTTTGACGGCGAATCATAAACGCTGGCCCGCAGCCGTTCCGTTATAGCATCGGAATGGGAGGACTGAAGCGCAGTGCCTGCAGAATTCTCGATGTGGCTTCGACGCGACGATAAACCGTTGATTGTAGAAGCTCAGAAATTGCCGTACTGGGGGCCGTAGTATCGATTGTTGAACTGGCCGAAGTACCGACCGCCGTAGTACCGCCGGCCGCGAGGCAATCCAGGCGTGCCGACAGATCGATCGAGTCGTGACTCAAATGTCCACGGTCGGAAGTTGAATAGTCGATGGACGAATCCGTCCTGGACATCCCACGGCGGACATTCCTGGTACTCACCGTAAGATTCGCTGGAATTGAAATGTAGCGCTGGAACTGGCTCGTCAGAAGCCAGCGCAGCACTGCTGGCCAGAGAGGTCAGAACCAGTACCCATGGGAGCGTCGCACGTACCATGTCAAAGTGCCTTTTCTGTGTTGAGGCAGAAAACGTGTTGCGAGGCTATCGTCCCTGGTAGCCGGAAATGTCGAGAATCTTCCCATCAACGACAAAGCGAGTTTGTCCGGTCCTCCGGGCGTACTCGAAGAGCTGATCCGCCATTAACGTCGTGGCTGCTGCTTTTCGCAGAGGGTCCAGCGTTCTGAAAGACGGTGGGTTTGTCAGTAGATCGGAGCCTCGTCCGGGAACTTTCACGGACGAGTTTGATGGGAAGAACAGCGGGTCGGCTTTGTCGACGAATTCAGTCACCTGCGTGTTAACGGTCACCTGATCGTTGGCGTCGTTTCCGCCGGGATCTTTGACAATCATGCGATCCTGATCGCTCCGCCGAACGACCAGTTGAGGCGTCGTACCATTCAGATCGACGGCCAGTTCTCCAAGGGCGAAGGTGAGCCGGTTATTGATTTCGGCTCGATCGTCCACCAGAGGAGTCGCGCCCTGAATGTTGGGGTTCTGCGGGTTCGCCCCGACGAGTCCGGAAATCGAGACTGATGTATCGTTGGCGGCGGCGGAGCTGGCTGGATCAGTCAGACCGTACTGGTCCAGTCGGACGATGTATGCATCGAACTGTGGAATCGCCACGGCGTCGGGCGTGGCACTGGTCCCCGTGTTGACTCCTGTCGTCACCTGGCCGATCGGTGGCGTACCGATGCCGATTGACCAGAACTGCCGGAACAGTGGAAAGCCGTCACTGAAGACAACATTGACATCGTTCAGCGAGTGAATGGTCTCACTGGTCACAGGATGAATATTTCCAGGGAAGTTGGCTCCGGCTGCCAGGCCAGCTCCGGCTGTCGTCAACATGCCGGCATTCGTCGCCTGGTTGGCGTCCGTAAACAGGCCTCCTGCTCCGCCGGCGGATGTCGAAAGTGAAACATTTCCGAGAGCCAGGTTGATTCCAGAAGTTCCCAGAGCAACCTGCGTGTTGGCTCCTTCCGAACTGTCAGCGTCGGGCTCCGGGAAATCTTCAGCATCTGGAGGCAACAGGTCGTTAAGTCCACGCGTCGTGTCATCGTTCGGGTTCGCTTCGGACGGATTTTTCGGGAGGTCCTCTTCTCGCCGTTTTCTGTCGATTTCGTCTTCCTCTTTTTTGGTCTTTTTCTCGCTTGAATCTTCAGGCAGTGGTGGGACCGGCGGAACGGCTTGTCCACGCTGAGCACGGCTGACCTGAGCCACCGTTTCCATTTGGAGTCGCTCAACGTCGAGGCGTTCTGCGAGGCCTGGTGACGGAAAATCCTCAAGAAACCCGTTCGCAGCGTCATGGATAATCTGCTCGCCCGCCGCCACGTCTCTCGACATGTCACTGGAAGACGCGCTAACCTGCTGGACCCGTCCCGCTCCGTTCGCAGTCACTGACCTGTCCGATGGTCCGCCTGCTGAATGCAGTGCGATGGTTCGGACAGTTCCACTGTCACACGCCACTCTGGCAACGGTACCGTTTACGGAATGCCTGACGATGCCGCGACCGATTCGCGTCGCCGTTCCGGCCGTCTGAACGATCGCCCCTCCGCGTGACACTGTTCGAATACTGCCCTGCAGAAGTCGAATGTCGGGTAGTTCGGACGTACCGGAGAGCTTGAGTTTTGTGTCCTGACCAAGATAGATGACCAGTCCAGGTTGCCAGTAAACAGCAGCCGTTGATTCCGTACCCGTCTCGACCAGACTTCCGACTGGCAGGACGGCACGACGTTCAAGAACGCGTGTTTGTCCTTCGAACTCGGCGACGACCGTGCCCTGCGCCATCGTCAGCATCGGGCGCGGCAGTTCGGTCACCTGTGTCGGAGTCGTCAGCAACAGCAGCAATGCAGGCCAGGTCATTTTTACGAATCCATGGGTTCTCAGGCTGTGACAGCATCAACGGAGTTCGAACTCGAATGTGCTTAGAAATCGTAGATCAACAAAGCACTGAGCACGTGTTTCTGGTAGCTGTAGAACTCAACGCCAAACAGGTTGGCGACATTGGAGTTGCTGTCCACGTACGTGTAGTCGAGTCTTAGACTCGTGTTCTCAGTGATGTACTTCTGCAGGCCAGTTCGCAATTCCAGACGCTGGTCCTTCCGCGAACGCTCAAAGAAGTCCAGGCTGTTTCCATTGGAATAGCGGTCCCAGAACTGTCTGGCTTCCGCGTCGAAAACAAGATCCTGGAAAATCGGGTACTCGACTCGAGCGTTGATCATCTGGCTGTTCATGTCGAAGTCGCTGCCGTAGGCGTTTCTGTTGTCAAAGCGGTAGCCCGCATAGATTCGCCCCAGGTTCTGCGGTCCGAAATACCAGGCCTGCGTGATGCCGACAGAGTTTGTGTGGCCGGTTCGATTCTGAGCAGGTATCAATGACAGACCGGTAATGTCCAGAAACTCGTACTCGTAGAAGCCCGTCGTGTGTCCCTGCTCCCCCCAGCGTTTTGTGGTCGATGCGGTGAGGCGGTGGTTTGTTGCAAACTGGTTGTTGTTCAGCAGCGTTTCACCAAAGTTATAAGTGAGCCCGGCAATCCAGTCGCCGAACGCACGGTTCCAGTAAGCGCTGGTCGAATAAGTCTGCACGTCATACTGACTGAGATCGAAATGGAAGTTGGAGTAGGCCGACGCGGTCACGCCGACCACTTCGTCGTTCTCCTGGACGAATCGATAGTCTCCGAACAGGCCAACGACCATGCGGGAATCTTCACGCTGAATATTGCCGCCGAATCCAGAGAACACCGGAGACAGCGGCACATTGGAGTCGTACTCAAAGCCGGTCAGGAACGACAGGTTCCAGCGTCGGGGTTCGGATTCCGGGTATCGCAGTGGCTGATAGCTTCCCAACGCTGCCGCCCCCAGACGCTGATCATAAGTGCGGAACGCATCGCGGTAAGGTGCGAGTGTCGCGTCATACTGAGCCGCCAGTTCGATCTGCTCACGGGCCGCTTCAGTATCGCCCTGCTCGTACAAGGCCAGACCCAGGAAGTATCGAGCGTGACCATCCTCGGGATCGGAACTCAGGATTTCTCCAAGTTCTGCCGCGGCTTCCTGCGGCTGTCCGGATTTCAGCAGAGCGATCGAAGCGTCCAGTCGAAGTTCGTCTGATGCCTGACCATTGTTTCGGACCGCTTCCAGAACACCTGCCGCGGCGGCAGCGTTGCCGGTTCGAAGCAGGCACAGACCACGGTAGTACTCACCTGCTGGCGAGGCCGGCATGGTGTCCAGAATCTGTAAAGCGGCCGCATAATCCTGATCGTCAAAGGCGAGGATCGCTTCCTGCAGCAGCAGTTCCGCCAGCACAGGATCAGACACGATCACCTTTTTCGCAGCGTCCGAGAACTCAGGAACGCTTTTGTTAATTGCCAGATCGTCATCGTCGACACGGGCACGATCAGCGCGGACGGGGGGAAGAAATTCAGGTTCAGAAGCAAAAACAGGTTTCTCATTACGGTCACTGTCGAAGACGGAGTCCGCCTCGACGGGTGGTAATGGCACAGCCTCAAAGGCAGGGCCCACGTCGTCCTGAGCAACAATATTTGAGTCGTCATTTGTCACGAGGATACTGAGCAGGCACACAGCGCCAGCCAGGATTGACGACTTCAGCGTCGCACTCATGAATCCGTTCGAAGAGTCTGAAGCCATGCCGGAGTTGCTCCGCTTCCTGATTTCGAGTTTCTCGCCGGGTATCCGCAGCATCGGGCAGTCGTTTCCGCAAAACGGAACCAACACTGGCGGATACTTCGGCTGGACGGTCATCCCGATTGGAGTGAATTCAGCGACTGTTACCAGGTTGGCGATGGTACGGATCGTGCTATCGACCGGTCAGTCAAGATGGAGAATCTGCAACGATTAGTGTTACTATGAGGGCGACTTACCTAACCGGAACTTTGCCGACCGTTTTGCGTCACAGTGTCCACGACCGGCAGAATTGTTTCGAACGGATCAATCGGGGAGGCCGATTTTTACGGTCGACCCGGTCTGCGCGGGCCTGCCAGATTTTCAGACAGTGTTTAAATCCAGATGCCCGAGGAAGCTGCCATGCTGATTCGTCTGCCGCGATTGTTCGAATCAATCTCTCGTCCCGTTGCTGCAATGCGAGAACATCGCCGTAGCCGGCAGAGCCGACAGCAGCGGGTGGAAACGTACGCCGCTGTTGCAACCGAGCAACTCGAACCGAGAACGCTGCTGACCGTGACGGGTTCCGGAACGTTCGCCCCCCCGACAGGCCCGACCACAGTTGGCCCGACCCACTCTTTCTTTATCGATACAAGTAGTCCGTCGAATGGCAACGTACACAGCGTGGATGCTGGTGTTTCGTCGGCGACTTTTACGTTGACAGGGCGGATTGTCGGTCCAGGCAACGTGCCAGTTTCCCACACAGCCCTTGCCGTTTCCATTGATGGTGTTTCCGGCGAGACGTCCACCTTCCAGAGCACATCCGGTGCTGCCGCGTCATTTACGATCTCCAACGTTGGACTGGGACTAGGAAGCAATTCGTTCACATACCGAGTCGGACGGCCAGGTGGTGCCACGCCCGATGACAGTGTTGCAGTCAGTGGCCTGACCAGTTCGATCCGCATTAACGCGGCCCCGAACGCGGACAACGATACATTCACTCTCGACGAAGACGAACCGGTCGTTGCCAACCGGACGATCGACGTCCTCGCAAATGATGAAGACGGAGATGGCGGCAATGATGCCGACGAAGACGGCGACGGCGTCCTGACGATCGAAAGCGTGACCTCACCGGCTCATGGAACGGCGATGATCGTGAGTGGCCGCGTTCTATACACCCCCGATACTGATTTTTTTGGCTCCGACTCGTTCACTTACCGAATTTCTGAAACTGACCCAATTTCTGGCGAAAAAACCACCAGCGCTCCGGCAACGGTAAACATCACTGTTAATTCAGTGATCGACACGCCAGGTGCCATTGCCAGCTTTGACGACAATGTCGCTCCGCTGGTTGGAAACTTCACAACGTCCGGCACATTTACCAACGATACGCGACCCGATCTGAATGGCGTCTCCGAGCCAGGAGCTTCGATTTCCATCCGCCTGGGAAGCGGCACGGGAACTCAAATCGGAACCACCACAGCGAATGGCTCCGGGGCATGGACAGTCGCAGGAGCCAGCCTGTCGCAGGCGTTTACTGAAGGCAGTCAGAGTCTTTTCGTACGGGCGACATCCGGTGGTGCAACATCCGTCAGTACCACGCCATTTGTTATCAACGTTGACACGACAGCTCCGACATTTGTCCTGACGTCCCTCGGCACGCGTGCGGAAGATGTGGACTCGTACAATATCACCTTCTCAGAGATCGTCAGCGGCGTTGGCATCGCTGATTTTGCACTGACTCGCAGCGGTGGTTCTGACCTACTGACATCTGAACCGGTGGCCACAGCCGACAATATCTCCTACACACTGACCGACAACAACGATCCAACGCTGACCAGCCAGTCCGGAACGTATCGCTTCTCGTTGACAGCGTCCGGCTCAGGAATCGCTGATCGTGCCGGCAACCTGCTGACCACATCGGCGACAGAGACCTTTGTCGTTGATGTCACCTCGCCTTCGCTGAGCACTCCCACGATTGACGGCACGGATGACCGTTATTCCGACAGCGTCTTTGCTCCCGTTAAAGTAACCGAGAATACCCGGCCAACCATCGACGTCACTTTGACTGAGCAGCAGTTTGAAATCGCCTCATTTGGTGCGAACTCGAACGAGGTGACATTGTCACTGATCGAAGCAGGGGCGACCACCAAGCTGGCAAGCAATATTAACGCGTCTCAAACAACGATTGAGGTCAGCTCGGCGACAGATTTCCCCTTGTCTGACTTTACCGTGCGAATCGACACTGAGGAGTTGCTGGTTACCAGCCGAAGCGGCAACCTTCTGACGGTCCAGCGTGGCGCGAATGCCACGACAGCGGCGTCTCATTCAAAGAACGCAAACGTCGTTCGCGATGATGTTGTGCTGACAACGCCAATTGTTCATCAAATTGCCGTTGGCAGCGATGGCGATGTCATGCAGTCATTCTCGTTCCAGCCCGAAGCTGGAAACGAGTTGAGTCCTGGACGCCACAATCTGGTCGTGCGAGCGACCGATGGTGTTGGCAACAGCGCTGACTCAACAATTATCACCGTGGTCATCAGCAGCGTCGGCGAGCAGACGTCCGGGGCTCCGGGCACACCTGTTGTGACAGATGTCTACAATTTTCTCGAAGCACTGACACCCGGCGGCATGTCTCCTTCGGCACAGCCCTGGCAGATGGGCTTTGATAAGACGACTCAAACCGTCTGGATCAACACCGAGCTTGGGGGACAGACTTTTCAGTTTGACCCGGCGACTGGAACGGCTCGTATCTTCGATCTTACCGTCCTTGATACTCAGAACGGTGTCGGCACTAACCCGCACGGCATCTTTTTCGATTTTGACACGCATCTCACACCGCGTGTCTGGATCGCTCAGCGAAATGCGGGAGGTAGTGCCGCCGGGCCCGGAGCTGAAGGTGGTGCAAGCCTGCTGAGTTATGTCGACGTCGCGACGGAGCTGCTCTACACCTATCGCTTTGATGGTCTGGAATTCGATCTTGGTGGCGCTACCCCCACAGAAGCCGAAGACTTCCACGCGATACTCGTAGATGATGCCGGCACGATCTGGGTTGTCTCTGACCATCTCAATATGATCCTGGAAATCACATCCAGCACGACCAATCCTGAAGATCGAACTCTGACCATCGTGCCGCATGTGCTTCCGGTTGAATTTCAGAGTGACAGCGGAACGGACTTCGACCCACACGGTCTCAAGGTGGTGGTCGATGAACGGACGGGCGAACGCTACGTCTGGTTTCTCTCGGAAGGCGGCACCGGGAGAATCGGACTACTTCGGCCAGGATTCCGCGATGACGGCAGCGACGCTTGGGTCACTTTCGCCGTTGACAGCCAGTTTGAAAACGCACGCGGAACCTTCGTAGAAATCGACGATGGCGAAACTCCAGGCATTCCTGAAGATGATGTGATCGTAGGAACATTTGCTGTTGCCCGCACGAGCGGTGGTAGTGGTGGCGGTGGCGGGAAGAATCTGAATCCGGCAACAACGCTGGGAGTCATTCAGGTCATTACTCCCGGAAGTCTCGCGAGCGATCCAACAGAAGATCCCAATAACCCGACAGTTCCTCCGTCGGCAAAATTCTTTGAAATTC
>JABMPE010000011.1 GCA_013203845.1 Rhodopirellula sp.
CAGCCGCGTAATACGCCGTGAATCCGATCAGCGTAGACATCAGGCTGATGATGACGGCTTTCGCGCCGGGACGTTCGTCAAATCGAGCAGCAATTCTGGAAAAAGGCAACGCGACGGGAAATCCGACAAGAAACACCCACTCGGTAACGAGACTGAGTCTTCGGCAAAGGAGGAAATAGACCATCGCGACCGTCAGAAAAGCAATGAGGCGGCCCCATTCTTTGAGATTCTCATTTCGAGCCGCCTGCGCGTCGCGTTTCCACTTGAGCTTCCGAGCAACCCCGTCAAAGGCGACGAACACACAGACCGGCCAGGTGAATACAAAGTCGCCGGTCCACCCGCTCAGCAATGTCGTCCCGAACGCTCCCGCCAGGAATGACGACGCCAGAAACGTGAACCGCCCCACAGCCGGTTTCCGACTTTGACGGACGGCCAGTCGCATCACTACGGCAAGAATGCTGGCTCCACCAAGGAGTAGGATCGACACCAGATACCAACTCCAAAGCCATTTATTTGATGGGAGGTCGAAAGCGTACTCCGGCTCGATCGACAATAATGTTGCGGCGAGATCGTAATACTCACTCTGCGGCACGTCGCTGACCGTCAGGACGGGTTGATCCACCTGCAGGTCTTCAGGCTGCCCCACGAAAAGACAGACGGCCCGCGAATGGTTGCGGACATAGACTCGGCCATCACTCAGGGTCGGCGGAGTCCAGACAAGTTCGCCACCAAGCACCATCGTACGAGCCAGCTCTTCGTAGCGTTCGGAGTTGACTCGGGCAAGAATGAGTTCGCCGATTTCGTTCAGCATGATCAACTTGCCATCCGCGACGACAATGCCGCACTGGCCAACGAACGGTTCGTCGGAAGGTGCGTTCTCTGCGTCTTCCCGAATCGGACGCCCGGTTCCAACTGACCATTTCTCGGTGCCTGTTTCGAATTCGACGCAACGAAACTTTCCGCGTGACGGTCGGTGAACTTTCGACTGCGCTTCGAACAGGTCAAAGCCGTAAAGATGCCCATCCACCAGCACACTGGATGTCACGTCGTTCGACAGCAGCCGATTCTTCCAGACTCGCCGCAGCTCCGTCTCTGTCGAATTCCGACCAGGAATCTCCAGTAATTGAGATCCAGATCGGAACGGTGCAGAAATCCAGAGATAGGGTTCCTTGTAAATCGGCCACGCCGAGTGCTCGTCATAGCCGTTTGAAAGTTCGAGCTTCCACAACCGCTCGCCGGATCGCTCGTCAACGATTGCCAGTGAATTCTGCATGTAACCAACGATCAACCGCTGACCGTCTCGCTCGATCGGAAACGCCGGCGTGTAACTGGCCGGGGCATTTCCTTTCTTCCAGATCAGGCCGCCGTCACTGGGCCGGAGTGCGACCAGACTCGCGTCTTCGCCGCCAACCGGCACCACGACCAGTCGATCGACAACAGTCGGCGAGCACGAATAACCGAACTCGCTGCCTTTGCCGCCGAATTCCTCAACGACATTTCTGGACCAGACTAAATCTCCGGTTTCGGCGGTAAGGCAACCAATCAGACCACTCGGGCCAGCAAAGTAAATATGGTCGTTAAACAGCGTCGGTGTCGCTCGCGGACCGGGATAAACGCCAGCTGCATCGAACGGCCAGTCGTACCGGTAAGACCAGATCGTTTCTCCGGTATCGCCATCAAGACAAAGTACGGTCTGGCCGCCCAACGTTTGCGTCTGAGTGAAGACGCGTCTTCCGCCCGATGAATCTGTCGACGCGGCGACGAACGCCGAGTAGCCCTGTCCGATTTCTCGAGTCCACAAAACCGGCGGTCCTTCAGCTGGCCATTCATCGGCCACACCTGTTTCCGCTGAATGCCCGTCGAAAGTTGCGCCGCGAACGAATGGCCATCCAGCCTCTACATGGACGGAACCAGCATCTGCCGAAACTTCATAAGCGGAACTCGAAGTTTCCTGCCCGCACGACACAACCGACATCGTGAAAACTGCAACGACGAAAAACAAATCCGCCAACGAAACAAAGAACGGCCGACGGTGCCACATGTTTTGCTCCTGTCCCGCAGCCATTCAGTTCTTCAGGTTGCGATGACTCGGCGAAAACGGATACCGGAAATCAGTCTTCAGACGGCGAACCCGTCACTTCGGGGCAACACTCATCGTCGACACCAAGACATTGGTTTACCATCGTCTGTTCGGCAACGGAGCGAATAAACCGGCCAGTCTGACATTTCAATCCATTTACTTTTGACGAAGCGGTTTAACAGGTCGGAACTTCTGAAACCGTTCACCGCCGACTTCCGCCAGGTAGATATTTCCATCTGCATCGATGGCCAGCATGTGTGGAAGTTCGAACTGCCCGGCAGCGTGGCC
>JABMPE010000572.1 GCA_013203845.1 Rhodopirellula sp.
ATCCTGCGTCCTTATCTCGCCAAGCCAGAACTTGAATACTGCTTCACGACAGGGACAAATTCGAAACGGCCCTATAGAAAGGACAGTTACTGCCGGGCCATCACACGAGCCTGCGAACGGGCTGGCGTTGAACGCTGGACGCCGCGGCAACTGCGACACTCCAGAGCCACGCTGATTCGAGAGCTGTACGGCGTCGAGGCGGCACAGGTGATTCTGGGCCACAGCAGTGCAAAGGTCACCGAAATTTACGCGGAACGGGATTTCAAGAAAGCTGCGGATATCATGAAGAAAATTGGATAATCCCCGATAATTAATCACGGCGAACTCGGAGTACGCGATGACTGCCGATGAAGACACTACGGTAGGTAATGATCTGGATGGGTTCCGACCGGTGATCCCTGCCAACCGCTATTACCTGAACCACATGCTCAAGCATGTGGAGCGGTGCATCGATGCTGTCGATCAGTGGCTCGTGGACCGCAAGTCCAAGCGGGGCGAAGTCATGGCGCAACTTGCGAGTGAGAAACGGGTGAGTGAGAAACGGGTGAGTGAGAAATGGGTGAGTGAGGAACGGGCGTCGGTTCCAGTGTTCGACTTACCGGAGTTGTGGCTACCGGCATCGGTCGTCGGCTATCTCCCGAAGCCGACTCATGAACTAACACTCGCAGCTATTCACGCTGACGTGGAAGCGGCACGCAGCAACTGCGAGGCAATCGACTCGTCACAGAAACGGCACGAACTCATCCTCGAGACCGAAGAGAAAGTCGCAACACTCGTGCGGGTTTACGTTCGTCCCTACGAGCAGTTGCGTCTGGAAATCTGGACGCGGCTCCAGCAACTCGATCTGTTCGACTTACGGAAGGGCGCCGACGTGCCGGCCGACCTGATTACCCTGCCGAACGCACTCACTATCGAGCAGATGATCGATCAGTCGTTTTCGGCTGATCCGAAATCCAGGATCGATACATTTACCATAGCAGGGCCGCTTGGCCTCACCGCGAATCTTGTGTTTCGAACGGTTAAACGAAAAGGGATCAACGATGCCCAGGCAGACTTTGGGTCAACCCAGGCCGCATGGCTTCCTTTCATCATTTCTTTCTTTGCTGGTCGCAACGGCGCTTTCCCGGAAGAAGCAGAGAAGCTATATGATCAAGCCTCGAAGAATCCATCGGATAACTCGAAGAGTCGTGCAAGGGCACGCAGCAAAGCTATTGCCGCAGCGAATCACAAATTGATGAACCTTAAGGTATCGGTCACCACCAATTGGGGGCTTAAATCAGTATCCAAGCCCTGACTACCACCGATTCGGCCCGAAAAAGGGGCTGATAATAGGCTGAACGCTACCGATACCGCCCCCCGCTTTCAGTCCAATACGTCTCCATCCAACACCCGTCAATGGAGACGAAAAATGCTGAACGTAAAACAAGAGCCGCTAATCACATTGTCTGCCGCGTGTCGTGGCCCGATCAACAAAATCCTGGGCCGTCGGATTGCGCCGGCCACTGCATGCCGCTGGGTGAAGAGCGGTATCCGTGCCGGAGATGGCACGCGAGTCTTGCTCTCAGCCATCAAGGTCGGTCGCTCGTACATGACGAATCCCTCTGCAATTGACGAGTTCTTCAGCACGCTCGCGCAGCGCACTTCCAGCTCCGTAGAGATGCCGGAGATTGCCGACGCTGAAACTGAAGCCAGTCTGAGAGCAGCTGGGCTGAAGCAGTAGCACAGACGTTAGTGTGTTAGCGGTCACACATTATGTTAAGTGGGAGCAAAGATGACACGTACCAGAACCGAGCGCAGACACCGGAAATTTACCCTGAATGCTCAAAACCGCTTTGTCACGTTGCCGCTGGTCTCGGAGCATGATGTTCTGCCTGAGCTACAGGCCCTGCAAACGTCCAGATACCAGGATACCAGGATACCAGTGGTCGTGCAGAGGCGGTCTCGCTGGCCGATGCAGACGCATACTGTCTGGGGCGAGCCTTGATCGGTTTGGCACCTGCAGTGTTCGAACTGCTGCGGCGACACAGCTACAAGGCCCACTACGAAGATAACCGGATCGGTCGCTGCCGAAGGCCACGAAAGGTACGGTCAGCACCCGTGGGATTCGGGATTCTCCTTTACTTTGTCTCGGGTGCCTGAAGAAGACGTCCGCCTCGCTCCTCAGAGACAACGTGACTTTCTCAGGGATCGAGTCGTACTTTCTCGGCCACGCACCACGTTCGATGAGCGATAAGCACTATTCAGGAGGCCCCGACGCCCTGCTGGCGGAAGCCCTGCAGTGGCTGGGTGGTGAGCTTCAGATCGACAAGTGTCTCGCAGACATGGACCAAGGTCAAGCGTAGTCTCTAAATACCGGTAGCCACCGTTCGAGATACTATTGCGCATTCGCGGCGCAATCTTCGCTCGGCTCCCGTACGGCTTGCTTCGCCCAGAATCGTACTGTTCGGGCCATACAGCCTCGATCGGAAGCGTCGAAGCGCTGGATGTCGTGGCGGGAAAATACCTTCACGTGAAAGTTGCGAGCATTGAGTCGTCTGGCGACCGACCGAGCGTGAAATGCTGGCGAATTAGACGAGTCGTCTGTACCCAGTGTGGCGTCCTGATCGGCTTGGCAGGTGGGACGTGCGCCATTCTCGATCGTTCGTCCGAATCTAGCAGAATCGACTACCAATTCGAGTTTGCAGTCATCAGGAACATCCTGCTCGATCGTGTCAGCGACCTCATCCAGGCAACGCAGCAACAATGGGTCTCGCTGCTGAACAACCGCTGACCCGCATCCGTGACTCAGCAGCGTGTAGTTCGGGTCCGTGATGGCCCACGACCAGCCACCGGCACGCGGGCCACGATCGTCTAGTGGATTCTTTGGCCACGGATGCCAAGCGTAGATAAATGCGAAGTAAGTTGGCGGTGGCTCCACGTCGACTTCGCCCCCGGCTAGCTCATCGTCGGGAAGAACAAATTTCTCGACAGCTGTGAACGGAACGTGTGATGTTGAGCATTCCGCATTTTGGTTTTTCCATCGCCTCATCCCTTCATCGTATTTCCTGTTGACGAACACGCGATCCGGCCAGTCGTCGAAGCCGGCAGATTCAAGACAGCCGACGATCGTATCGACGTGCTGTTCCTGGCGTTCCTCGCTGAGGCACGGGCAGTTCTGTGTGATAAAACCATGGATTACTTCCGCCGAGTTGAACGGCGCATCTACGTCATCGTGGAGGGCGATAAGGCTGTCCTGCAGATGACACCACCCACCCGGTGCAATCGTCGTGTTGAGTTCGTCATCAATGACACGGAAGCCATACCCGAGCGCGTCAACCGGCTCGACAATGCTGGTTAGGTCGAAGTGCGACTCGCTCAGTGGTGCCTTGAGGGAAAAACCGGCTGCCGTCGCCAGAGTCTGAAGGCGTTCGCCAAATTCGACCATCCGGAGATGAGAAGAACCAGCTGCAATGAAGTCGTCAACGTAGACGGCGATCATTACGTCCGGGAACTCGCCACAGAGTCTGCGGACGATGACGTGAGCGACGTAGATGTTAAGTAGCAGCGGACTAATCGCGTGGCCTTGCGGAATCCCTCTGCTGGTGGGCTCGGGGTGTAACGCAGCATGGATAGTGTTGCACAGTTGCGGAGGTAGCGATCGTGCTGCAATCTCGAATAGTCTACCGAGTGGGACATTGTCGAACGCGTTTTTCAAGTCGGCGCGGAGTAGGTGCGTTTTTCCGGTTGCCACCGCGTCCCTCAACCGCGTGATCAATTCAACGCGATCACGACGTGGACGACTTCCAATCAGCTCGTTCGGAAGGTTCGGATCAACAATGCGTCCGGCAATCAGTGACAGGACTTTTTGCGTGATCTGGTCTTGCAGTGCATAAACATTGATGTTCCTGAATCCTGCCCCTGAACCCTTCGATTTGCGATGCTGTTTCGGGCGCTTTGGTGCGACAGCAGCATGTTGTATAGCCGTGCTGACACTACGCGACAGGTCCCACCGCTGGCTGGTTCCCATAGTATCCAGACGCACATCCGAACTCGCGCTACTGCTCAGGTCGTGGTAGTCAACGGCAAACCGGCTGAATTCCGACTCGCCGGCAAGAGCGAACGCAAGGTAGTCGACTGCGGCGGCATTCGAGGGAATGCCGATGTCTGTCAGTTTGCGGATCAACTGATCCACGCAACAGAGCATACTGAACCCCGGCGTGAGTATCGGGTCATCAGAATCGCTCAACCACAACGGTCGCCAGTATCCGCCGTATGGCCTGTCTAATGGAATTCGTGGCATCGGCATTATTCCGTCTTGTTCCGTCCCATTTCTTGCACACGCTGCCACCTCGGCGTCGCAACGATGGATCAACACTCGCCCGGATCGAGTGTTAATCCCGATGACTTTCGTCCAGTCTGCGGACGCCACTTAATCGAACGTCCCAAGGAGAGAGAAGAGGATGTGGTTCCCGGTCTCCCTATTGTCGTGGGTAGTTCTTTCTCCACGCACCATGTGGCCTCTGTGGCTGTCCCTGCCGGCTACGTGTGGTGGGTGGTGTCCGTGGTGTTTGCGCTTGTCCCCAGTTGGGCGGTGCCCCTGCGTTCCAGCTTTGTCTCCGGGAGAGTTCCGCTCTGCGGTTCTCTGACTCGGCATGGGTGGGGATGCCTGTATCGGTTGGGTGTCTACGCCACTGCTCAGTCGGGCCTCGTGGGGGGTCGGGCTGTGCAATGTTTCGCAATCGGACATCATGATGGTTCGGCGTGTCCGGCTGCGTGGCAACGCATCCTGCGTTGTCGGTGCCCTGCCGTTGGGCTTCTCTTGTTTTGTGTGTCGTGATCCTCCTTGTGTTTGTGGTACGTGTTATCCCCAGCAGTTCATCCGGGAGTAGGGCTCTCGTGCCCTCCGTTCCGGAGCCGGACATTCTTTCGGCCCGAGTAGGATCGCGTTCTGTTGCGTGCCTCGCCTTCAAAGCGCCGCTCGCCTTTGTCGTGGATGTCGATGATCGCCGGGACATCGTTCAGGAATGCACAGCCGCTTGGCCGTCGCCCTCCGCCAGCCCAGACCACCACGTTGTGGTAGCAGGCTACACCGTTGCTGAAGATCGCCGCGGCAACAGCCGTCGTCGTGATGATCTTTCTGCCGTGTACGATTCGTCGCCCGCCGACTGCTCCTGTCGAAAGAATCTCTTTGATCGCCTCTGGACTGAACCTGATGGCGTCCCAACCTTGGAGCTGCTCGGCCAGTTTTGCCGCGTGAGCCCAGGATTCCGTCAGCAGCAGACACTTGATGGGCTCGCCGCCGAGGTAGGGGACAACTTCATCGACGCTGTCGTCTCCTGCAGTGAGTCGTTCTGCGAGGTTTGCGATGGTCTCGTTGCGACCAGCGTTATCCCAGACCAGACTCCGCTTGCGCTCCAGAGGTGTTGCATTTCCAGGGACACGGACACTGCTTCGATGTGGCAGGATGCACACGGCCCGGTCGATGATTTTTGGTATTCTCCTCTGTGCCCCTAACATCGGGCCGATGAGGCTCTCGATCAGCACCTTGTCCCGGTTATCCCGTCGAGCCGCGTAGCCTGCATTCACAAACCCATAGACCCGATGCGAAATACTTTGATGCACCCGGAGCCGACAGTCGCGATTTGTGACGCCTTTTGAGTCACAGAAAATGTGAACGTCGAAGATGTCCGGAGCCATATTGGCGACGGTCGAGACGATCGGCATATTACAATGGGTCGCATCGAATGGGGGCCACTTGAATGCCGAGAGGAAACCGCGATCGCGAATCCTGCGGACAAGCTCCTTCCCCTCGTTCACCTTCTTCACCAGAATTTGAATTCGTGCTTTCGGAAAAAGCCGCAGGATGGCGATCAGCATGTTCACGCGATCTTCTACGTCGATGGTTTCGATGCAGCCGCGTCGCCATCCGGCAACATTGAACAGCAGCTTGTGGTCGACATTATCGATCCTCGACAGTGTGGCGAGAGACGGAACCGTCCCCGACCGCCCGGCTGCCCACTTGACGGTCACCTTGTTGCCGAGTTTTTCCAGTATCCGAACTGCACGGCGGACGGCTCCGGGATCGAGAAGCACGCTCGCTTGCTTTTCGCCTTCGGCGCGGATTCCAGGCCACTCGTATTCAAGCCTGCAGCGGCCATCCTTCTGGTTTACGTAGCTTGGCCAGCAGCCCCATCGTTCCACGAACGCCCGCATTCTTGCCAGCGAAGAGAATTCGACGCGGTAGCTCTTGCCGCAGGGATTTCCGGCCAGAAGTGTGTCGACGGGTTTGATCGACACCTGGTTCGTCCGTTTTATGCGTCGTGCTGTTGTCATTTCTCGTCGCGTCATCAGTTCCATCCCTCCTAGTGACGAACACCGCCATACTCAGTATGGCAGCGGCTCTGCAAACAAAGTCTCTGACCAGTTTCATCAGCAACTCTGCCGTCGACGTTGCCAGAGACCAGCTAAGAGGTGTTGGCAGCGAACTCAAATCGCTAATTGCGAAAACTGCGACCAAAGAGCCGCAGGCAGACGAGTGAAATGCCGGGCTTTTCAGTCGAGAGTCGACGGATCAGGAATACTAAGTCGCAGGAACTGTTGCAGTGCTCCATGCTGGGCTAACTTTGTTAGCGGTAATATACCACAGTGCGGCGTCACGCCGCAAATGCTGACGTCAGCAACGAGCAAGAGCCGCAACTGAATCACCCTCACGACCGAACGCATAACGGCTCCAGTTCTCGGTGTCTCTGTCGCCAAAGACACGCGTCATCCAGTCCCGCAGCACCTTCAGTCGAGCTTTCGGGCTGGAAGTTCGCCGCTCCATGCTGTGAGCGAATTCGCCATCGAGAGTGTCGACAGAAAGACCAACCAAGAAGCGATCGGCATTGTCGGCGAAGAATCGCAACCAGTCCTTGTGACTAACGACCGCATTTTTCGTAATGACTCGGATGCGGTACTCAGTCTTTGTGAGAAGCAGTTCAAGAATTTGCCGAGCCGTCCCGGTTTGCAAAAGCTGAGGAGAGAAGCCATCGGTCAACTGCGAGTACACCAGTGTCTGTCCCACACCGGGTTTGCACTTTCTGCGTGAGAGTTCTTCATTCAACTTTTGAGCGATTCCTGGATAGGTAATCACGACGTCGCCTGCATCATGCGGATCGAATGACTGGCCAGCCTGAGATGTGACCGCGTCCTCTATGGACTTCTTTTTGAATCTCAGATGCAGACCGGCGTTTGAGCTGCAATAGCGGCACCCGAACTCGCAGAACAGCACGGATTCAACGTGTGCATCAGCCAGATTCTTCTTTGTCCATGACTGCTTCGCGATGATGTTCTGTCCCGGCGATATTTCAACGACAGTAGATTTCATCTTGTTGCCTCAGTTGAAACGAAAAGTTGACATCACGGCCAGCCGTCTGGCCGAACTATTGCTTCAAGCGAGAGTGAGTGGTCTCAGGGGACAGGGAATTTCGAATTTCGTTCTCTCGAATTGGTCGGCCCGAATTGAACGACTTCTTATGTCCACCAAACACGGATCAGAGCTCAAATTGTTGTTTGGATTTGAATCCTCCGGCTATTACTGGTGAAATAGACATTTGGGGGCAACGCAGTGGAAGCATCAACCGGGACGCTGGAAATACTGCTCGGCCAGTTACGTGAGGGTGACGATTCCGCTCGCGACGCCATCATCAATCACTCATGCGAACGACTGCGAACTCTCGTTCGGCAGCATTTGCGGCGAGAGTCAGACCTCAAATACGTCGAACAGACTGACGACGTGCTGAACCGTTCGATGCTTCACTTGCACAAGGCGCTGTCTGAGATAAAGCCGGAGAACAAGCGCGCATTCATCGGGCTAGCAAGTCTCTATGTGCAGCGGGAGCTGACTGACTTGTTCCGCAAGCACTTTGTTGGCCACGGAGTTGGACGCCATCAGAAGCTCGACAGCCAGTCTGCTGATGAAGACGCTGTCGGACCAATCCACATGGCATCGGCGAATGGTCCCGGCCCGGGAACACAACTGGTCCAAGCAGAATTGATCAAGAACCTCGGCGACGCTGTCGATGCGCTTCCCGAAGACGAACGCGAGGTCTTCCGGCTGTACTACTACCAGGACCTCCCCCAGCAGGAGATTGCTGACCTGCTTCAGGTTGACGTTCGGACAGTCAAGAGACGCTGGCGCCGCGCGCGTGAGGGGTTGCAGGGGCTATTAGGCGATTATGGCCAGGAGTCGTCCGAGTGAGCGACGAACGCATCGAAGTCCTGCTGGACCTCTGGGAAGATCAAGCCGACGCGGGGAAATCACAGGCAATCGCCGCGTTCGTTGAGGAGCATTGTCGCAACGATTCGCTCGAGGTTGTCGATCGGTTCCGGCAGCGAGTCCAGAAGCTTGATGCTGTCGATGTCGCACTTGGAGTCGGACAATCGCCGCCGGCACCGACTCTACGTCTCACGGAAGACGCGGAGCCGATTGACGGTTATCGACTTGTATCCAGGATCGGTTCCGGCTCATTTGGTGAAGTCTGGAGTGCGAGCGCCCCGGGTGGGTTCCAGGTCGCTTTGAAATTTATCCAATTTTCCTCAGAGGCCGCTCGCGTTGAACATCGGTCTCTGATGGTAATCCAGAGCGTACGGCATCCGCATCTGCTCACTCTGTTCGGCGCATGGAGTCAGCACGGATACCTGATCATCGCTTCCGAACTTGCAGAATCCACGCTGCTCGACCGGTTTCGGAATTCGGTCGAGCAAGGCCTCGATGGAATACCACGTTCGGAGCTACTTCAGTATATCGCGGATGCGGGCAGTGGCATCGATCATCTTAACCAGAAGACGTCCGCCAGCTCGCACGGCATTCAACACCGCGACATCAAACCGGCCAACCTGTTCGTCTCTGGAAGTCGTGTCAAAGTGGGTGACTTCGGCATTGCCCGACCACTGATCGGAGCCATCGACGAACAAACGGGGCGCATGACTATGAGTTTCGCGCCGCCCGAAGCCTACGGGAAACAACTCGCAAACACCTCTGACCAGTATTCTCTCGCGCTGACCTACGTCTTCCTTCGCACTGGCAGACTACCGTTCTCGGGCTCGCCACTGCAGGTCATGGCTAGAAAGCAGGACGGTTCTGTCGAACTTTCGTTCCTTCCTGCTGAGGAACGCTCCATCCTGATGAGGGCGTTGTCTGCTAACCCGTCAAAACGCTACGAGTCGTGCAGCGATTTCGTCAAGACGCTGCAGAACGTCGGCCAGGTCGACAGCCAGCGGCGGCACAAGCTTTATTCTCGAGTGTGCCGGTATGGGCTAATCGTGATCGGAGTTTTCCTGATCGGAACGATTGCAGCATTGATCCTGCCAAAGTCAGAGACCGACCGGAAGGTCGTTAATAGTGCCACCGCACCAGACCTGCACGAAGTTGACAGCCATTCCAGTCCCCCTGCATTCATCGAAACACTGAAATCGTGGCCGGACATGATACGAATCGTCCGCACCGGCGAAACGGCATACGACGAGTTTCAGGACCATATCACTATTCCGATCAGACTTTCGGTCGACTCGGACCAGTACCGTGTCTGGACACAGCGTCTCATCAGTGAATCACAGGCGATTGCCGAACATGGTGACGACGTCGTCATGCAACGTGATTTTCCAGTTCATGTCGGCCTTCATGGGCTACCAACCGATTGGTACATGATTAAGGATGCTGCAGCTCTATTTGGTCCGAAGTACACAGACTCAGGAGATCGAGTCACGATCTGGTTACTCGAACGGCAGGGTGCTGAGGAAACCACAATACGAGCGACACAGTATTCGACCGCTGTTGAGCGACAGTATCTGAATTTTCTGGATTCATCGATCTCTATGAAGGTCGTGATCCACGACGTAAACGGTGAGGCAGTTGTTGAAGACCTCATCGCGATCAAATGGGAGAAGTGGGAATTATTGAGCCCGCATGGGTCTGAGCAAGTGCTTCCACTGTTGATTGAGACCGCCCTCAGACGGCCTGACGGTAAACCAGCAGGCATGTATTGTAGCCTGTCTGGTTTTCTCGAAAATGCAAAGCCAGAATTCGGGTTCTCGTACGAAAATGTTGAGGTCAACATTCTGTTAGCTCCGTTTGCGCACAAGCTGGCATCAAACAGCTCTCGGATGCCTCTCTACTGCAAGACATATCGAGACCTGCTGATTCGGCTTCCGGCGACACGAGACGATTTCGATCGGACGGCCAACGTCCAATTCCGGCTTACACTGCGGGAATAAGTCGTTTCCGTTGACGTCCGTTATTGCTAACAACCCTAAGTCGGTGTGACTGCAGGAAACGGGACCCGGTCACGCACAGCCATCTCGCCGGCACCAGGCGTCTTACGCTGCAACCTGGCATTCAGTCTTGAGGGTCTGTCAGGCAGTTAGACCGACAGGAATTCAGTCGCGCCAGTCCGAAAAGTTACCCAGTGGGTCCTTCGAGGAAATCGCTTCCGGCGGCGCGCGGCTGTCACGAAGCAGGCTGATGAGCGGGTACTGGGGCTGGCCACGCCTATACGGTTTCCGGGACGATTGGCGTAAGTTGTTTCGAGATCGGTACATGCACGAAGTCAGCGATGCAGTTCGGCCCTGCGCCAACCTGACAGGCCGTGTACACGGACGGCCCGAAAGGTGCTCGGCGTGCGCGCACAGGAGCACTTTCCAGCGTCAAACAGCGGAAACCCTGCCGTGGCAGTCACTGGTGGGTGCAGCGCTGGCCTCAACACCAGCGAATCCTGCCGCGGACTGTGCGCAATTTCGCGACGCGAGGACCCTGAATCAGGAAGATGCGGTCGCAAGCTCTCAGGCGACGTCAGGGAGGTGCGAGCAGATTGTCGACCAGGTTTCATCCAGTACGACAAACCAGCCAGACACTTCATCAGTCTCGTGCTCACCGGCAAGCACGTAACAATCCCGCATGCTTTCTGTGACGGCCAGTGTATCGATCGGCGGTGCATTCC
Organism: Rhodopirellula sp.; assembly: GCA_013203845.1. GTDB lineage: Bacteria > Planctomycetota > Planctomycetia > Planctomycetales > Planctomycetaceae > JABMPE01. Next base: position 10,956 of record JABMPE010000572.1, read on the forward strand.
TGTCGCTCAGGACTCGCGAGACGCAGTCCTTGGGTATCCACAGACGACTGTTCAACTCGTCGATGTGCAGCTGCATCGACGAACCGGTCTCCGGTACGGGCTCTGAGGTCACTGAGAGATCGCCGCTCATGACGAACTTCTGCAGCAGTTCCCTGAAATACTCAAACGGCGACTGGCTCCCGGCAAGCGTCAGCAACGTCTCTGCCCTTTGTATGACCATCGAGTTGAAGTCGACTTCTTCCAGCCAATGGGCCATGTCTCTGAAGATGCGTCGAATAAACGGCTCACCACGATAGCTTGATGTCAGCGCCGGAGACTGCCGCAGGACGCGCTTCAGGTACTGTGGCATCAACTGACGGGCGGCATCCACAACTTCAGGACGGATGTAACGAACATGTTCGCGCGAATGGATGACGTGCCATCGGCCCTGCGTCCCCAGCGACCGGACCGCATCGCGATTGCCGTTGGTGATCACAAAGTCCGTCCGACGACTGCACACGACATCGATATCGGCTTCCGACCAGGACCAGATCGGCATGAGGGCTGGCAGGCTGTGCTTCTCGCAGGCGTCGACGATGTCATCAGCGGTCATCTTTGTACGGCGAGACTTGACGGAACACCGGAGACAGCCGAGAGCCTCAGCGGCCTCGAACCCGGCGGTCGCCGAACTACCTTCGATGACAACCCCATGTCGCTTCTTGAATAGCGCACCGCTCAGTAATTGTTCAGCGACGCACGCTGCCACTGCCCACAGCAGGGCAACGTCAGCAGCACTCTCCGACAGAATCTGGATGGTGTCCTTTGGCAGTTGGTCAGAAAACGGTGTCACCCAATCGGCAGCGGGCACAGGCTGTCCGGAGTCGAAGATCGTCGCCCGATTGGTAGCCTCACCGTGGAGTCCAAGCGAAAACTGAGGAAATGCAAAACAGCATCTGTCGGTGTGCCACCCGACGCGATCCGTACCACGTTCGCTGACCGGTTCACAGAACTGCAGAGCGATGTTCAACGAGTCCCTGGCGATTCTGGAGTTGAAAATCAGAGGTCGCTCTGACTTACCGTCGGCGAGCAGAGCATCACGGACACAGGGCAGCAACCCTTGTTTGTGGACACGTTCGCTGTCCAGCACGAAGGGCGTCCTGAAGTCGGTCCCGTTGACCTGCGCCCATCCGGAATAGCAGGTGCAACCGGTGTCCATCCGAACGACGCGTTCCACTCGAACCGTGCCGTTACAGACTTTTTCTCCCGATTCCTCGAAGCACCACGTCCCCCCTGTCTCGACGATGGCACAATTTTTGACGAAGGCTCGGCGGCGGCGAACGG
>JABMPE010000573.1 GCA_013203845.1 Rhodopirellula sp.
ATCTGTGCCTGGAGTCCGAGGGTTCCGAAGTCCACTTCCGCAATATCCGCATCCTGGAACTTCCGCCCGGCATCACCACACCCGAACAGATAGCACCGCTCATTGAGTGATGGCTGTTGACCATTCAAACACTCAAAAGAAATCTGGCGAAATTCGCGGCCAACTTCCTCTTGATTACCACACGGCTCGATTACAGATTTATCCGCTAGTCAGAGATTCAAACAGTGCTCTAAGAGGTTCTGGCCAGTACGGTTTGAGCATCCACAGGATGAACAGCACAACTGCTAACGAAATCAGTTCCTTGCCGAATGACGACAAGAGTCGACTGATCGATTTGAATTCATGTCCACAGCCGGGGCAAGTTTTTGCAGTGGTTGAGATTCTGTGCCCACACTCTTTGCATTTCGCCATCGCCATCGTTGGTCCGTCCAATTCTCGCCATAACGTCACGCTTGATTCTGAATTCGACTCTGCCGTCCAGTGATGGTACGGCAAGGAACGTAATTAGTCGAAGTCTTCTGATGACTGAATTCAGTGTCGACCAATCACTGGTCCGTGAGTTTGCCATTCGCTCGTTCCGTCGACCGCCTCGGGATCGCCGGCAGAGTAAACGAGGCCGTTGATTGCCATTCGCATCGCAACTTTCTGTCGCAGTGGACGCCGCACGTTCCCTCTTTGGTAACCTTGCCTCCCGTAGCCTTGGATTCCTGGACAGCGAATTCCCTCGCTATTCCCAGACCAGACTAGGCTAGGCCGTCACTTGGCCGGGCAACTCCACGCAGACAGTCACGTGGAACGTCGCGGGAACAAACACGGCACCAATCAACACTGCGAACGTCAACATCCTGCTAACCACCGATGACGGTCTCACTTTCCCGACCACCCTGGTTTCCAACGTTCCCAACGATGGATCGCAGTCGGCGCCATACCCAACATTAACACCACGCAAGCGAGGGTGCGTGTCGAGGCTGTGGGTAACTTTTTCTTCGACATTTCCAACACCGACTTCGCTATTCTCCTCAACGAGCCGGCAACGATTCTCTTTTCTCGGCGGTTCGTTTTCTCCGGCGTTCCAGGTCGGACTCGGTCAGCCACTTGCAGCCCTTGATGATTCCGACGGTTTCCAGCGTTTTCATCGCCAGCGAATCGACATCCCAGCGGTACCATCTGCCGCCGTTGTTGGCGTGATTGGGAAACGCGTGATGCACGTTGTGCCACATCTCGTTCCCCAGATGAAACGGCCACATCAGAAGGCAGTTCTTGCTGCGGGTGTTCGTGCCGTAAGTGTCGGGGAGCTTGTGCATTGGAGCGGTGCCGTGGCCCAGCGTGTCCAGAATGCTGTGCAACGTTTGCGTGAAGGCGTATCGCACGAAGATACCCCACACGAGGAATGAGGTGGCCATCCACCAATCGAACCCCAAAGCCGCCGCGCCCCAAAGTCCGCCGGCACCAAACATCAGCGAAGCGAAAACAATCTGCAGCCCCCAGATGTTGCGCTGCCGGTCGAACCAGACCAGCATGGGGTCGCTGACCAGTTCGGGGCAATACCGGCTGTATTTGTCGAAATCGTACAGGTCTTTGCGGCGAAACAAATGATGACCGCAAAACGAATGCCAGTAACCGAATTCCGGAGAGTGGGGATCGAGTTCCCGGTCGCTGTGTGCGTGATGGAACTTGTGGGCGGCGGCCCAGGAAATCAACCCCTGCCCGCAACGGTCGAACGACAGCGTGTAGGTCAATGCCAGGTAGAATCGTAACCAGCGCGGAGCTTGAAATGTGTCGTGGCTGAAGTACCGGTGCATGCCGAGCGTAATTGCGCCCCCAAACACCAAGTGGCAAAATGCCGCCACCGTAAAGGCGGCCTGGCTGAAAAACGGAATCGCCAACACAATCGCCACGCCGTATGCCAGAAAGCACCACGACAACGCGGAATACGACAACGGCGATTCCAAGTCGGCTTCGTCGAGCGGCGTAAGAGAGACGGTGGCCGTCGGTTGACTGTTATTCATGACGTTACTGACTCTCTAAGCCGTGCTCTCGTGCTGGTCGGCATGGCGAGGTTTTTCCGTCCGCATACTGAATCTCGCCACACTTGGCGGAAACACCCCGCCTATCAGTTGGCGGGTCATCAACGATCATCGCCTACAGTGACAGGATATCTTCTGGGATTGTTGCGCGAAATTGCACGTAAAATGCAAGTCGAACGGATTATCCCTATTAATACTGTGTTTGCAGACCAATTGAAACCAATCGTCCCGATGCGGCGGCAGCACGGTGAAGGCAACCAATCCCCCCAACGCGGAGTCCAACCATGAAACTGCAATTCGTTGGAATTCTGGTTCTCGTTCTGACAGGACGGGCAGCGGCGCAAGACAAGGTGATTGGTGACAGTCCAGACGATCTGCTATCCGGACACGCTGCTAGGCTTACAATGAAGCGACGGACCGAGTGATAACTCCCTTTGAATCCGTCTTCCTTCAGGTCCTGAAGAATCCGCTGGACCGAAAGTCCGGCTTCCAGCTTCTGCTCGATCTGTTCGCGATACCCATCACACAGGCTCCTCGGCCCGCTACGGACGTGAGGAATCTCCGAGGGCGTCACAACCGGATCACTCGACCCGGTTTGCGGGTCTGGCTGGCTTTCATCCGAGCCAGTCTCCGAGCCTGACAGTTCCTCGACAGAATCTGCCGAGGAATCCGTGGCCCCTGTTTGCGGGTCTGGCCGATTCTGGCCCTTCAGACGCCGCACGTACGCATTAACCGTCCCGCGATCCACGCTCAGAAGGCGTGCGATCTCACGGTTGGAATGCCCGGACTGGTGAAGTGTCTCAATCGAATGAATCTTAGACATCGAAAGTCGGTTCGACATGCTGGTTACCTCCAGCACTATCGTGCTGAAGGCCCAGCAGAACCGTTCCTTCAATGGCCGATTTTCACCCGCAAATCACTGGCCGGTTTTGCCCGCAAACTGACAGCCTTGGATTCCTGGCTGTTCGGCTCGTTTGCCAAAATCTGCTGCAGGGTCAACAACGAAGAAGAACTTTTCGTCATCCGTGATAAAGCCGTCGCCGCAGGTCTTGAAGTGCAAATCATCACAGACAGCGGTGGAGACTGAATTTCACGGCGTGCCGACAAACACCTGCCTCGCCATCGGTCCTGACCTCGCCGAGAAGATCGACTCGATTACCGGCGATCTCGAACTGCTTTGATCAAAGTGGTGCGTCGGAATCACAGCCGAGGATCGACTGGTTCACTCTCAAGAGCAAGGACTCCGAAGACGCATTCGTGAACTCTACGCAAGGGCTCTTTGCGGACGAATCGTTCAAGGGCCTCGATACCGAGTGCGAATTCACGTAGAGCCAGTGAGCGTTTCCGGCCAAGGCTGCGGGTTCTCAATCGAGGCAGATGCTCATCAGCGGTGTAGATGATCCGCAGATATTCCGGGCCACGACATTTGACCGCTGGCTGAACAAGTCCCTTCTTGCCTCGCACAATCCAGTCGCTCGGTTTCACAACCATGCCTTCGCCGCCTCGACCTGTCAGTTCCGTCCACCAGTCGATCCCGGCTGACTGACTGTCGAGGTCTGTCAAATCGACCATCCTGAATTCCGTCGCCAACAGCACATCGCTGTCTTCCCGGCAGACTTTCGCCAACGTATCCATGTGCCAGATGTGATTCTGATCGATGTGGACTTTGCCCTCGGTGGCCAGCAGATGAAACGGGGCCAGCTTGAGATCGTTGAGTGATTCGACTGTCCAGCAGTAGTGGCGATAAGCCGTGACAAACTGCTCAATCGATGATCGGCGTTGACGAAAGCGATCAGTCACCTCAGTGAATGTGTCGTCGTCGAAACGTTGTGCTGCTTTCTCAAGTGCTTCAACGACAACGGGAAGTGCTGCTTTTCCGGCTGCACCGACGGCGGCATACTGAGATCGCAGGAGTTCCTGTGCCTTGGCCGACCACGGCATCAGTTCAC
>JABMPE010000574.1 GCA_013203845.1 Rhodopirellula sp.
CACCAGAGACGCCGGAATCTCGCGATGTCTTCGTCCAGTCATGGTCGTCCTCCAAGATTCGGAAAACAACCACGCTACCGATCATGCAAAACACATTCAGGCACGCTCACCGAAAAGACACGGTCGTTGTCTGAAATTCCGGGATCAGTGAGCAGGTGGGCGTCTTGACCCAGGAACGGCATCTCGAACAAAGCTGGGTCAAGACCCAGCCGACGCATCTCAGAATGCGCCGATTCGTTCTCCGCCGCTGATTGTGATCAGAGCCTTGAACACGTCCGGATCGATATTCTCTGAGATGAACCGGACTGATCCGTCTGTCAACGCGGCATTCATTCCACCGGGGAACGGACTGCCAATCCCGTCCGGGCCGTTGATGTAGGGCTCTTCGGTGAGCCCGCGAATTGTCGACCGACCACCCTGAGCCCACGGTCCAAAGTCATCCGATGCTTCTGTGATGGCAATGGTGTTTGAAGTGCCATCGGTAATGTCTCGCATGCGTGTCTGGCGGTTGTAACCGAAGACACCAGCACCAGGGTCGTTCACTTTCAGATTGGCGGCATCCTTGCCGATGCCAGCCATGCCGACGTAATGAGTCGTGCCTTCACGCCCGTTTGCTTCGGCTGGGTTGAGAAACATTTTGATGTTGAATCCGGTCCAGTCGGCGTTCGCTTCGCTGTTCCACGCACTTTTCTGATCAATCTGTTTGTAAAGAGCGGCCTGTTCGACGAACGGGAGCAGAGAAACCAGCCAGCTTAATCGGTCTTCCGGTTCTTTCGCAGATTCTTCGATCGTACCAACCGGAAAGTGCCTATAGGTGTCGTGGTAATTGTGCATGGCCAGCAGCAGTTGCTTCAGATTGTTCTTTGACTGTGTCCGGCGAGCGGCCATGCGAGCCTGTTGAACAGCAGGGAGCAGCAGCGCCGCCATCACGCCAATGGTCCCGACACTGCCGATTCCACCAACGTCTCCGCCGAACGGAAGCGATGGCATTGAACTGCGGCTCGTCCAACGGAATCCCTTGTTGGTCGATTCGCTGACCATGACATTCGGGAAGAGCGGTCGCACGACAATTTCCGATGGCGGAACATCTGAAAGAGCCACCGGCAGTTTCATGTCCGGTGGAAATGCGCCTGAGTTCCGCAGGCCTGCCTGAGCCCCCGAGAACAGCAGCGGCGCGTAGCCCATCAGTGCTCGATAGATTCGTCTCGGATTACTGACCGTGATCGAGGTGAACTCTTTCGGCATCGTGTCCAGAGCCACCTGCAGCTCGCGTGACGGGACGAAGCGGTCGAGCTTGCCATCAATCCGAAGCAACGCAGCTTCGGCTGTTTGTGGCATCAAACCGGCGATGAGCCAGTCTTTGTCGACGACCAGACCGCCGAATTCAACGTCTTCGACTTCAAAGGTGATGATTTGGCGCCCGTACTTTTCGCTACGAACAACGGAGAACTCTCCGTCCGCGGCGGCTTCGGCCATCAGAAGAATGTGATCCAGTGTTCGTCGCAGTTTTTCAGCATCTTTGACCTCGGTAACGACGGCAAGACCTCCAATGCCGAAGAAATCCTGGCTGCTGTCAAGGTAGCAGGTCGTGACATTTCCAAGAGTATCAAACAGGTCGGTTTTCGGATCGAAGCCGATGATCTGCGGAGCCGCCTGAATTCCCTGCTGAACCTGTTGAGCGATTTCCGGCGGCCCCAGTTTCGCGGCGTCATTAACGATCTTCAGCAGGTCGACATAAAACTTCGACGGGCTGAAACTCCCGGCCACGAAAGCCGTCGTATCTACCGGTAACGGCGGAAGCCGATCGAACGTGAATGTTTCGTGATCGCCGAGCGCCAACAGACCTCGTTTTTCGCCGTCGACCTGTAGAACGGTTTCACTCCACAGAGCTTTGCCCTTGTAGCCACTCTGCGACACCGCCGCACCGACGTTGTCCAGCCCGGCAACCTTCGCCACGTCGTTAACGGTAATCGGTACGCCATTGGGTCGAGGCATCGGCAGCGGAACCGGCATCTGGCCGAAGGCGTCTCGAAGTTTGCCAACGTCGAGCCATGACAGCCCCGTCATTTCGAAGTCAACGGACTCTGGGCCGAACTCTTTCCACAGCGGATTGGCAGTGATGTTGGGCGATTCGCCACTGGCCACGGCGACCGCAGTTGGCAGAGCGTTCATCCCGCCAGCGACCACCAGGTGTTCGCCTTCGACCCACCAGCCGACTTCGATACCGGGTGTGTCGGGAACGATAAACGATGAGATTCGGCGACCGTCGATCTCCTGAGAATCGACTTCGATGTGTCCGTTTCGCCGAATTAATTGACCGAGTGGCTCTGCAAACCGACCGGCTTGCGGGAAGACGGCGACCGAATATGGCATCGGCATCGGTGGACCGTTCGGGCCTGGAGCGGCCAGAGCCACAGCAATCCGGACACCGTTGTTCTTGACATGGCTTAAAGCCTGACCTGCCGGACCATCCAGAATTCCGCCAGCGGGGCCGGCCTGACTGGCGAGTCCCTGAAACGCTTTCTCCAGCAGCGGCATCAGACCTGACTCATAGAGCGCTTCGTGAGCTGCCGTCTCCGAGAATGCCTGCGCATGAGCCGCCGACCCATCCCACCGCACGAACAACAGCGAGTCTTTCGGCACGAGCTGATCCGGCGACTGCGATACCTGGTTCTGAGCGCGACTGGGGGTTAAAGCAAACGCCGCCATCAGGCAGCTCCCCAGCAGTGTCCCCCACATCAGTCGTGACATCTTCGGTGACATCGTTGTAACTCCATTAATTCAGAATGCTGGTAATTCATCTGAACGCCGACAGGCGGAAGTATGTCACAGCCGCGACGATTCGCAATCCTCGACAACGTTTCATCGCTCGAATTACTCGATGAAATTCCAGATGAAGGACTGACGCAAACGGGCGATGAAAACGGAACGTTCAAATCCTTAATTGATTGACATTGTCGCAGCGAGATCCTGACCGCACACTGTCAGTCAGCAATGTCAAGGTTCTACAGCACTGGCACTGACATAGAAGGCAGACCAATGAGCAGTCATGAGCTGACCGAAGTTTATGCCGCGAGCGACGAGACCGACGCCGCGCTGGTTCAGGCGATGCTGGCCGAATCCAACATCGGAGCGAGCGTGATCGGCGGCCAGATTATGGGGGCTATTGGCGCCGTGCCGGCAGGCTTGTCGACGGCACCTCGTGTCTGGGTTTCGGATCAGGACGCCAAAGCTGCCGTCGCTCTCATTCGCGAGATGGAAGAAAAACGTCGTGAAACCTGGATTCGAAGAAAGGATTCAGAAGAGCCGAATGATCAGGCGAGTGGAGCTTCACTGTGTAAGCAGGTTGCGACTGTAGCGGCACTCGGAGCCGCAGCCGTATTCGGGGCCGCCTCCGTCAGAGTGTTTCCGGGCGTGCCTGCTGGCAAGAAGTCAGACGAGGAGCCGGCAGAGACTGGTGAAGTCTGGGAATGCTCAAACTGCCATGAAGAAGTCACGGTCGACTTCGAGATCTGCTGGAACTGCCAACAGCCTCGAATCAGCGACGAATCGAACGTCGAAGACTCGTGACGCGGCGACTGATCAGCCGAGCGGTTGCGGTGTGACTTTGTGAAAGTCGGTCGCGGCCTGGTAACGGTTGGCGATTTCAATCAGCCTGTTCTCACTGAATGCTCGACCGGCCAGTTGCAGGCCGGTCGGCAAACCGCCCTCGCCCAGACCATTGGGAATGGACAGAGCCGGAATTCCTGTCGCCGCGCCTGCTCCGCCAAGATCCGTGATTTGTGCCGATCGAAATCCGCGTCGGTACTCACTCCACGATTGATCGTTCGGGTACGCCGTCGTGGCCAGGGTGGGCGTGACAACCGCATCGAATCGTTTCAGAAACTGGTCGATGGCTCGCTGCATCTTCGGTCGAATCCGCATCGCGTTGATGTAATCCTTTGCGGGAATCACCATTGACGAGTGAATGCCCCAATGGTCTTCCTCAGCCGTCATCTCCCAGATGTCTCCCGTTGTAATCAGCCCTTCAAAGGCAGCAGCGGACTCGCAATTGATCAACGTGGATGCCACCGCAGCCCAGGGAAAATCCGGCAGCTCGACTTCTTCAATCGTTGAGAATTCCTGCAACGCAACCAGCGATGCTTCGTAGTTCTCACGGACTTCCGGTTGAACGTGCTCTGCCGAGCCTTTCAGTGTCGCGAGTTTGAACCGGCGATCGGACGTCTCACGCCGCGAGTATTCGTAAACTCGATCGACGCTGGATTCATCCAGCGGGTCAGCACCAGCAATGGCATTCAGCACGAGTCCGCAGTCATCGGCGGTTCTGCACATAGGCCCAAGCTTGTCGACGGTCCACGCCAGAGCCATCGCCCCGTGACGACTGACGCGTCCATAGGTGGGTCGCAAACCGCTGATTCCGCAGAAGGCCGTCGGGGTCACGATTGATCCCCACGTTTCTGAGCCAATCGCCAGGGGCACCAGCCCGCCACCCACCGCCGATCCAGGACCGGAAGACGAACCGCCAGCCCACCGCGCAGTATCCCAGGGATTCAGTCCGGGACCAGTGAACGAAGCATTCGCCTGGCGATAACCCAGCCCACCAGCGATTTCGACCATCGCCAGCTTGCCGACAAGCACCGCACCGGCTTCCCGCAGTCGAGTGACAACGGTCGCCTCGGCATCAATGATTCGATCGCGAAAGAGTGCGGCTCCCCAGGAGGTGGGAATTCCTTTCGTCGCCAGCAGGTCTTTCACGCCGTACGGAATCCCATGCAGCAGTCCGCGATCCTTGCTCGCTTTCAATTCCCGATCGGCCTGCTCTGCCTGTTGAATGGCCAGCTCATCCGTAATCGTCACGACCGCATTCAACTTCGGGCCGAGCGTTTTGAGACGATCGAGAAAGAACTCCGTCAGGTCGATGCAGGAGAACTTGCCCGCACGAAGTTGCTCCCCAAGTTCCCGCACGGAAGCAAATGCAGTTGATTCAGGAAGACTCGGCACGGTTACAACCTGTTGAATAATGGAAATCTCGTGAACGATCGAAACCCGAACGTGAGGATGCAGGATGCAACATCGCAGGCTACAGGACCGAAGGGTATGACAAGCGAAGCGCAGGCATACCACGTCAACGGCTACGATCACAATGGTATGCCCGCGTTTCGCTTGTCGCACCCTGCATCAGGTCGCAAACATGCGAAACCGTTGCGTCCTTCGCGATCTCCTGCTCAGACTGTCGATGTAACAGAAGACTGCACAGAACTTGAAGAAACGTTCCCGTCTCAGCGTGGCTGGTTGGCCAGAACTAAAGTAAACCGACAGACGACACCAAATGATGCGCGCACGGCGTGCGAAACTTTCTCTGTAAGACTCTGAAGACCGTGAGTAATTCATCATGCGAAAACGGCTTGTTCTGCTGATGCTCCTGATCCTTGGCGCGATAACTCCCGCGTCGACTTTTGCTCTGGTGGATGAGGTGCAGACCGACCTGCTCATCGTCGGCGGGACTGAATCCGGCTGGGCGGCGGCTGTGCGAGCGGCTCGCCTGGGCGTTCCTTCTATTACGATCGTGCATGACGGCGAGTGGCTCGGCGGGCAGTTCACGGAGCAGGCACTGGCCTGCGTGGATGAGAACAAAGGTGTCGGACAGGTTGGCTGGGGCGTCGACTGGCACCCGATGAAGCGGTCCTTTCATCGCAGCGGCCTGTTCAAAGAACTGATGGACGGTATCGAAGCTTTCAACGAACAGAAGTACGGCTCGCCCATGCCAGGCCGGCCTTTCCACGGGCCGTCGACTTTTCGCCCTGCGGAAGCCGAAGCTGTCTTTCGAGCGATCCTGCAACCGTATCTCGATTCCGGTCAGGTTCGATTCATTACCAATCGATATCCCGTCCGCGCCGACGTTGTCGCGGTAAATGTTGTCCAGGCATCCCCAAAACTCACCGGGTTATCGTTCGCTCCAGTCGGTAAGAAGAGTCCCGACCTGCATGTTCGCGCGAAGCTGACGATCGACGCTTCCGACTGGGGTGAAGCCATTCAGGTGTCGGGTGCCGATTTCGAATGCGGGCCGGACCCGAAGTCACGCTACAACGAACCAAGCGCATCCGACGATCCCGCAGCAAACCCGCCTAACGAAATGAACCCGATTACGTGGGCGATGATCGTTGAAGAGTCCGACCAGGAGACGCCGATCAAAAAACCGGCTCGATACGACGACCGTAATTTTGTCAGAACGTCGAAACTCAGTCTGGCGGCCATGCAGGGGCTTCCGTGGGATCGTCCCGTTCGCCTCGGCAGCATCCCGCACTGGCCGGATGATGGAAAGGCGTCACCGCGACAGTTGTCTGTTTACACCGTGCGGAGAATCGTCGACGGCAACACCAGCAAGGATCACAGGACGAGCATCCTGCTGAACTACATGCTGGGCCAGGATTATCCTTTGGAGCGGCTGCCGAAGTCGGTCGAGGATGCGTTGGAAGCCACTGAGCCCGGAGCATCGCAGAAAAACATTGTGTTGATGACTCGCGAGCAGCGGCAGATTGTCTACGACGATGCGAAACGGCATTCGCTGAGTGTGCTCTACCATCTGCAGAATTTCGTTCACGAACGAGCCGACCAGCAGGCCAACAGCTTTCGACGGTTTCACCTGAGCGACGAATTCGGCACACCCGACCATCTGCCGCCGAAGCCGTACATTCGCGAAGGGCTCCGACTGAAAGCGATGTACATGATGCGAGAGCAGGACGGTCGCAATCGGGATGGTGCGACGAAAACCGCCGCCCGCGAAAGATTCTCGCGCGTCATGTACCCGGACGGTGTGATGTGCTGGCAGTTTCATTACGACTTTCATCGAACCGGACGCGCGTACCTGAAAGACGAAGGGAATGCAGGGCCTTGGGTCGATTTTGAAAAACCAGGTCGGCACACGCACCACGTCAGCGACCGATCCGTTTTTCCGCTCCGTAGCCTGATCCCCATAGAAATGGACGGACTGCTGGGAGCGCAGAAGAACGTCGGATACAGCAGTATCGTCTGTGCCGCGATCCGATTGCACGATCAGTGCGTTGCGATTGGAGAAGCCGCTGGAGTGGCTGCCGTCGTCTCTCTTCAACACGACATTCAACCACGACGGATTCCATACGACAGGAACCTTCTCGAAGAGGTACGACACGGTTTGTGCGGAGCAAACGAGAACTCGACGCCGCTGCAGCTGTGGCCGTTTCGTGACCTGCCAGAAGACCATCCCGCGTTCGTAGCGATCAACCGACTGGCTGCGCGAGGAATGCTTCCTCAGGAACCGACCGCCATCGATTTCCTGCCGGATCAACTGGCGACTGACGAGTGGCGAACGAACATCATCGAACGGACTCGTCAGAACGTCGGCGCGGTTCAGTTGCCAGAGCTATCGACAGCGGGAAAGTCTCGCGGCCAATTCTGCAGGCAATGGTGGGAAGCCGTTCGCCATCTGCCTCTGATTCCCTATCGACGCGTCAGCTCGAACGACGCGGACGTTGACGGAATTCCAGACCGGAACGACCCGACGCCTTTCACGCCAGGTGAGCCCGTTGTCTGGAAAGTTGAAGAGCCAGCGGTCATTCCCCCTGGTCCGGAACACGATGGCTTGCCCGACGGACTGAACGATTCAAAGACGACGGACGCATCCCTGATTCGGCAGTTCAACTTCACCGGAAAAGGTTCGAAACCCGTGCCAGGTTTTCAGAACGACCATGGATTACAGTTCGACCCGGAACGAGGCTTCGGCTGGACCAACGATATCAGTGCCAGCAACCGACGGCGGGCGGTCTATCCCGAAGACATTCGTGACACGTTTCTGTTCACGCGGGATTCCGCGAAATGGGAGTGCCGTGTTCCGAACGGAAAGTGGCTGGTTACGGTCTGCACTGGTGACTCCGGCCACGATCAGACAGCCCATCGAGTGACTATCGAAGGCGTGGTGACTGTGCAGAACGTGCCGACAACTGCCGGTCATTTCGCCGAGACGACAGTGACCGTGGAAATTTCCGACGGGCTGCTCACGATGGAACTGGGCCCACAACTGTCTGAATCGAACACGTGTGTCAACTGGCTGCGGCTTGTTCCTGTTGAGTGAGCGGTTCCGACCGGGCAATCGGCAGATCGGTTACTCTTTCAGGGGCCGGCATGACCCGTTGACGGTTTCCTGCCGCTCGTCGCAACAGGTACAGCACCCACCGGTCTGGCTTGTCGAGGATATCCGACCATTTTGAGTTTACTCGCATCCGATTCAGCAAATGCACCACCAGCAGAACAGGCGTCGTGATGGCAGCCGCCCCCGAAATCTCACACCGCAGGTACGACCTTTCGCAGACCTATCGCTGGAACTACGAAAATGTGCCGGAACCAGCAGACGTCGAGATTCCCACGATACCGGGATCATGGACGTTTTGTGGGCGCGAGGTACCCTCGCCACTCGGAGTACCCGCCGGTCCGCTCCTGAATGGTCGCTGGGTGCTCTACTACGCCTCGCTGGGTTTCGACGTACTGACCTACAAAACCGTACGCAGCACTCAGCGGGAATGTTACCCACTACCGAATCTCGTTCCGGTAAAAACGGGACAACTGACTGGCGGTGAAAAACTACTCGCCGAAACCGACTCCATGAACGGAAGCTGGGCGGTCAGTTTCGGGATGCCGTCGGCGAACCCCGACATCTGGCGGCGGGACATCGAAGAAACCCGCAACCGTTTACCGCAGGAGAAGCTGTTGTCGGTTTCGGTGGTCGGCACTGTCCAGCCCGGCTGGTCGATCGATGACCTCGCCGCCGACTACGCGCAGTGCGCGGGATGGGCGGTCGATGCCGGCGCGGACACCATCGAGACGAACTTTTCATGCCCGAATGTCGAGACCTGCGACGGACAGCTCTATCAGAATCCAGCCGAGGCCGCGCAGGTGGCAGAAGCAGTGCGGCAGGTGATTGGCAATCGACCGTTGATTCTGAAAATTGGCCACATGACGGCGGCCGTCGATGCCGAAGAACTTCTGGAGGCTGTTGGTCCGTTGGCGACAGCAATTTCGATGACGAACAGCGTCGCCACGACAGTTCAGGGAAAAGCGGGTTCACTGCTGTTTGCTGGTCAGCAACGCGGAATCTGCGGCGAAGCAACCTTTGATGCATCGCTGCAGCAAACGCGACTGTTTTCTGATCTGATCCACAAGCGTGATGAACGCCCGCGTATCATCAGTGTGGGTGGCGTCTCAACCATCGAGCACGTGCAACGTTGCCTGGCAGCAGGTGCGGAGTCCGTTCAGCTGGCGACTGCGGCCATGGTCGATCCAGAAGTGGCCTTGAAAATTCGCCGAAACTGGCCCGGCTGAGCCACCTGGCCAGTGCAGAGGGCTGGCCAGAGATTGGCCGGTGCAGAACTTTTCGGCAGATGGCGACAAGCGGTAATGAGGTCAGTCATGCAGTGTCTCGACGAAAGAACTCAATACCTGACACGCAGGCAGGCATTACGCCGAAGCGGCGGTGCTTTGATTGCCGTTTCCACGGCCGGTACTTCGTCACTGACAGTTCCACAGCTTGTGATCGCCCAATCGAACGACGACGCGGGAGCGGAGCGGGCAGGAAATGGTCAGAGAAAAATCACATCGCAGACGGTGTCGACCATTGAGTTTCGCGACAACGCAGGCAAAGAAACCTCCGTTGCAGGACGCGTTCTGGTTCGCGCCACCGATGGCGGCCTGCTGGTCGAAGATGCAGCCAGGCGGCTGTGGACCATCCCGGCCAGCCAGCTCAAGAACGAAACGGTGACCGATCAGGCCTTCCAGTTGTTCGATTCCGAGCAGTTGGGGCGGCGTCTTGTGGAAGAAACGCGTGCAGCCGGAATCGACACCGAGTTTCACATTCACACGACCGACAACTACGTGATTGCAGCATCAACGCCGGAGGCCTGTTCGCAGTGGACAAGCCAGCTACTGGAGCGCATGCAGATTGCGTTTCAGAGTTACTGGCAGAACCGCCACTTCGAACTGCACCCGCTGGCGTCGCCGTTGCCCGTGCTCATTCTTTCCAACCAGACGCAGTTTGCGAAGATGGCCGAGTTCGATCGGACACCGGCTTCCGCGAAGGGACAGGGGTACTACCTGGTGACGGCAAACCGGATCGTCCTGTTCGACCTGACCGCCCAGGATGCCACCTCACCAGCGACGACAATTGTCGAGGTACAGCGACGCGTCGAGAAAGTTCCCGCCAGCGTTGCGACTGTTGTTCACGAAGCGACGCACCAGATTGCCTTCAACCGGGGCATGCATTGCCGCTATGCGGATAACCCGGTCTGGCTCACTGAAGGGATGGCGATGTACTTTGAGACGCCCGATCTCAAAAGCCGCCGGGGCTGGAGTGGCATCGGCAAAGTGAACGACGCCCGGCTGTTTCGTTTTCGTGAGTTCCTCAAAGCCAGACGCGGCACTGGTTCAATCGAATCATTGATTCGAGACAACAGCCGATTCGCCGAAGCCGACCGGGCCATTGACGCTTACTCGGAAGCCTGGGCCTTGAGCTATTTTCTGATTCGCACGCGAATTCGAGACTACTCGCAATACCTGAATACGATCGCACAGAAGCAGCCACTGCAGTGGGACACTCCCGAAGAACGTGTTGCTGAATTCAGATCGGCGTTCGGCGATGACCTCGCAAAACTGGATCGAGAGCTGGTGAGCTTCACGTCCCGCCTCAAATGACTCCGCCGTTTCTTTTTGCAGCGATGCGTCAACAAAAAAAAGGCGGCAGCGTCAAACGCTGCCGCCTTCGAGTCATTTACTGCCACAGAAAAGATGCTTAGTAGTTTTCCATACCCGCAACTCTTTGTCCGTAGCGTTGACCATTCGGCGTCATCAACCTGACATAAACGGTCCAGTCAATCACATCAGCAATCTGTCGCGCCCCACCATCGGCAAAACCGTAGATGGATGTACCAAGGTGGTACGAACTCGGACGGGGCAACGTTCCCCGAGCGGCAATAATGTTATCGCCAGGGTTGGCGTTGTTAGTGTTGATTGTTGTCGGAAGAGTGCTCAGATACCGCAAATAATCGGTCGTCGTCCCCGGTGTTGTCGGCGCCACATCTGTGCCGACAACGACTGGAATACCGAACGCCAGATCGGCCACGCTACTACTGGCGAGGTTGGCAATGTGCCAGTTTTGCCCCTGAGAATTTTCTGCCAGCAGAATTGTATTTGTCTGACCGTCACCAGAGGAGATGTAGTCCAGCGATGGTTTAAACGTGTCATTGCCGGTTGGAGCAAAGAAGACACCAGTAGCATGACCAATCGGGTAGTCGCCTGCGTTGCCGATGGTTCCGTTTGCATCCCAGTCGGCAGCACCTGCCGTGTGAGTCCAGCCAGTTGCCGGCCAGATTGTGCTGGAGATGTATCCGGCGTTGACCACGTAAGACAGACCACCGTCAATCTGGAAGTTGTTCTGATCAACCGGACATTGGAACATCTTCAGTGAGATCGCCGGGAAAATCGTAGGATTGGAGTCAAACTCCCGGCGAGCAGCCCCGTTGTCGAGTTCTGGTAGCAACTCCACGCACCAGCTCATGTAAATGTTACTGGTCGTGCTGATCTGCTTGGCCATTTGAGGAAGTTGGCCATTCTTTTTGGACGTGAAGTTCATGATCGCCGTGCAGAGCTGTTTAACGTTGTTCTGGCATTCAGCACGTCTGGCGGCTGCCCGGGCGTTCTGGACGGCCGGTAGAATCAAGGCGGCCAAGGTGGCGATGATCGAAATCACCACGAGCAATTCAATCAGTGTGAAGCCGGGTCGCTTCTTCTTTTGAACCGGGCGGAACGCTCTCATAACTACATCTCCTCACAGTGTTTTGAAAATGAATCAGTCTCGACAAATTCAAACAGTATAGTAGCACTCATCCACGTCCAGACTCGATTCCGCCTCAGGTTCGAAATTTCGGTTATTTCAGTGCTGCAGGAGACTCATCAAAGTCACGCTGATTCAACCTGAATTTCCCGTGTGGCCCGCCGCACCTTCGTGCAGCTCTGCTGGAAGTAACGCCTTCTGTTGTATCAGCTTAACTCGTAGCCCGTATTTCCGGCCATGTCGCCGGATCAGTCTCAAACGTTCGAGAAATCTTCCAGAGAAAACAGAGCCCACCGCATTATGTATCGAAACGAATTCCCCTGTCACCCCTCAACATGAGATTTCGGAGATTCTCCGAAATCCCCGTTGACTTCAATGGATCGTCAGTCGGTGTTTGACCAGCGGTTGCCAATCAAACTTCTTTGTTCTTGTGTTGTAGGCTTCTTCTGCCTTCGACCTGTCAACGACGAAGAATCCACGATGGCCGTCATCCCAGATACCATCCTCGTTCAAATCGATTCGCCCGCCGACACGAACCGCGTTTGTGACCGGGTCTCGATAGGCCTCGTGAAAATGCACACTGACAAAGACGTAAAAGACGTTGCTTCTGGTCGTGGTATTGCCTGAGATCTTCGAAAGAATTTGCCGTTGAACAAAGCCTTCCATACGATTCGCAGCATTGCTGTTGACGTCGCCTGCTGTACCAAGGTCAAACAGCCCCCGCGTGGAGTTGTTGTTCGGGTGGCTTCGAAAGATGGTGTCTTCAATCGGACTTTCAAGGTTGGGCGTATTGCCACCGACGCCAGCGACACCAGTCACATCCAGAGAGTGTCCGAGGTCACGGAACGGGCGAGCCCCGGCAATCTGCAGGTTTGTTCCTGAGGCAACCACTTTCGGCAGACCAGGGAGGCTCAGGCCGGTCGTCAGGTCAACTCCGTCCCGAGATCTCAGAACGTCAAGCCACCAGTCGTGACTCTGATCGTTCAGACTGCGACCAGGCAGACCATAATCCAGGCTTCCGCTGCCGTTGTAGTCTTCAAGGCCAGCTGTAGGTAAGCCATCTCCGTCGATGTCACGTTCCGGTGGTGTGAACAGTTCCGGGTTGTCAATCAGCGCTGCCATGACTTCGGGATGTCGAATCGTGTTGAGATTGATTCGGCCGGGAATCCGAACGATCGAATCGACATTGTTGCCAAGCTGCTGATGAACTTTCGATGGCACTTCCACGAATCCCAGCAGCCGATGCCAGTGATTATTCTGCAGCGGGGCAGTCGGGTGAATGGGTCGCAGGATGCGAGCAAAGGCACTGTGGGGGCCGTTCGTATCCGTCAGCTGCGTATCCATATTCTGCTTCATGCGGGACGCCGCCCTGGTCAGCGATCGCGGACCTCGGACCGGGACATTCAGCAGTTCCACTGTCGACGTGAAGTCTCGATCAAAGTGGGCCTGAACAGTCACGAATGGCGAGAGCGGAGTGGAATACTGGTTATTAGACATCAGGCTATTGGCTTGAATGGTTGCAGCTGTGGTTGGGAAGGGTTCTTCATTCAATGCATTCAGCGGTTCCTGGCGGTGACTGCTTTTAATATTCCGCAGTGCCGTGGTCGTTTCCGCCTGCGTTGCGGCAGTTGTATTCTGTGTAATGAATTGTCGGCGAGTCACTTGCGAATAGTCGACCGTGACCCAGGGATTCTGTGTGACCGGCAGATTGGACAATTTCGGATTAGCCCTGCGTTCGAGCACTAAGTACGCAGTCGTGTTGCCAGGCGATACGTCGTAATCCTTGGACACGAAGTCGCCTGAACTCCCATTGGCCAGGTGATAGCGAGCAACATGGCCAGTGTTCACCAGATCCAGGTTAGTATTTGGCGTGACGCTCGTCGGGGCGCTGGAGACCGTTGTCGTGGTCGTTCCACCGGCTGGGGCGATGAGTTCGTGTCCGGTTATTCCGGCATCATGGTCAGCAAACAGGTCACTTGAATTCGGTGCCGTGTTGTTGGACGTTGCAATCGTGAACAAACTGCCGGCACCGATACTGTCGACGCTGCCACCGTTGGCTTTGAAGAAAATTCCGTTTCCGCTCGTGATGTTATTGGTGCTTTGAGTCAGTCTGAGGATGTTTCCCGCGTTGGTCGTGTCCTGCCAACGAAGTCGCCACACAGAATCCTCACCCATGCCGGTACTGACATTTGGTTCTGCAAGGTTGACCGTTTCCGGGCTGATATTGCGAAGTTCGACCTGCAGGAAATGATAACCGTCAGGACCAGCCCCTGCGCCGCTGCCTATCGGCGGGTTGGTTTCGTCAAACGGAGTATAGGTATTGTCATTAGAAAGCTTCTGCTGGAATGCCCACAGGTTTTCGCTCAGTGTCAGCTGCTGAGCTTCAACACCGATCACAACGTCTCGATCACCAGTTGTTTCGACTGGCCAACCCCAATACTGGTCATCCAAATCCCATCCGTTCGACAGGTTGGTGTCATATTCGAAAACGGTCATGACGTTGTCGCGGTCCATCGCATCGACAATGTTCACGGCGAACTGAGCCATCTCACGCATCTGAGCTGTCGAATACACCGTCGAGCCATTAACCTGGCTCATATCCTGTGTGTCATTGCCGCCGCACAAGGTATAGAGCAGAACGTAGATGTCACGTGCCAGTCGTTGACGGTCGTAGCGAGCCCAGAATTCCTGGACCTCGGCCCGTGTTGAACCGTTCCAGCCGGATGCCGGGGGAGTCAATGGCGGAAGCTGGTTACCAGCGGTGATCACGGGAACGGCTGCGACCCCCGTGTCCGTGGAATGCGGTGTCAGAGGCCTCGACGCCATCGCCGACTGCAAAGGATGACCGGCAGTCGCCTTGTTGCGTACTGCTTCGAGAATGCCATTGATACTCAATCGAAGCTGCAGACGAAACTGATTACGATTTCCATACTCGACTTCCAGCAGTCGTCGCACTTCCGGACGGAAGGGATCCTGGGGCGCTGGGTAAAGCAGTCCCAGCGAACCGCTAGTACCTGGCACGTCTTTGTAGGGCGCAATCGATCCGAACCGTGGCGGGAATTCGCGTAACCCGTCCTGGTCGACATCGGCATTGAACTCCCAGGCACGCAGATCGTCCGTACCTGGATACCCCAGTTCATGAGCGTCATCTGTGAGTCCATTGCCGTCGTCATCAACGCCAGCCTGTCCTGGCTTTAAGTCTGGACCGAGGCCAACAGGTCGGTTGATCCCAAACTGTCGCCGGTCCCAGCTCGACGTCGCAAAACGCCGACGTCGTTCATTGGCCTCAGCGGAGGTGTCTGATGGGTTAATGTTGCCCGGCATCAGATCATCGATTCGTGATGAAGCACCTGCGTTATCAATGTCCGACTTGCTCATATGCAGAATGGCCGCGTCTGCTACCGTGAAAATGTCATCAGCGGGACGTTGAGCAGAACGAGGCTCCAGCACCATCTCAAGCATGTCGTCGACGTAGAAATCGTCCGACGCCGGATTTGTAGACGGTTCATACATATTGTTGACGCCGGGAGATTCATACAACGCTCCAAATCGAGTCCCCTGCATCAGGTTCCCGCTCAGAAAAGTAATCCAGTCGGGAACCGCTGCCACGTCATAACCGGTGTATCGCATCCAGACATTGGGATTGGTGCCTCCCAGTGCCTGCGTTTTGTCTAATGCTTTTGGATTTCCAAATGGCGTGAAACGACCGCGTCCGGAAAACGAAACCGGGTGCTGAAACGCCAGTGTCTGGCCACCGTTCAAGTTGGAGTTACCACCTTCATTGGCATTGCGATTGTCGTCAAGGTTCCATGTGCCAGCGAAAGGAAACGCGTTGACCAGTGGTGGACTTGCCAGCGGGTCGTTGTAGCCAATTGTGATACCGCCAGCGTTATACATCACCATGTTGCGGTTGGACTCACCCAGACGCCCAGAGATGATCCGCGGATAACTCCCGCTGACATCAATCCGGCCTTTGTTCAACCACCAGAACTCCATGTTGGCCAGTTCCCAGCGGTTTTGTGGATCCGTATAGGAAGTCGGCGTGCGACCGTAGTAGGCAGCGAAATCCGGATTCGAAAGCACGTCGACGTAGCCGGTCGGCAGGGGCAGCACGGTTGTGGTAGCGGGTACGGCATCCAGTGCCCACAGCGGATTGATCTCAAACGGTGAAATACCCTGGTGCGATTTCGAGATGCTTGCTTCGGGGCCAATAAAGGTCGCTAATCCTCCATTGAGGTCGAGGCCGTTGCCGAAATAGTCCGTGGGGACCGAACCACTTGGTGGAGTCACCGTATTGGGTGGAGCCGTATCGCCTGACAGGTTTCCGGCAGCATTCAGGTTGATCAGTCCATCCGCGTCGTAAACGGTGATTCCGAACAGTGGTACGTACAGCGTGCCGTCCGAAGGTCGTGCTTCCGGTGGAAAACTCAGGTCCATCAGGATGGCTTCGTAAATGTTGTCTCCATCAGCATCGACATCGAATTCGTGCGCGACCAGTGACTGCCCAACGGCGGTCCAGACTCCCTGCTTCAAGGGATATTGCGGGTCCGTCAGCGGTGCCGTCGTGGTATCACGACGACCGCTGAACGGGAAGCCCTTACTTCCCCCAGGTAACGCGGCAATGATTCCCGCATCGACCGGGTCATAGTCGTTGAGAAACCGTTTGGTGGTCGGCGGCACGTTCGAGTCGCGGTCGACGTAATAGTGATTCGGGTGAGGACGAAGAACTTTCGACGTGCTCCAGTTTGCCCAGTACCAGGTCGGGTCCAGTCTGGCGATGCCGTCAGCCGAGCCATCCAGATTGAAATCCGTGGCATCGTGAAACCCGTTGCCGTTGGCGTCTTCGGTGGCAGGATCGAAGTAGCCATCTTTGTTGGCGTCTTCGTTTGAGGTTCCTGTTTCCACCCTCTGCAGCAGTTCCGGACGCCAGAAGGATGGCTTCACGACTCGAATTCGTTTGCGGGGAGTCACCACGCCGTTTCCATCGAGATCGGGCTCGTTGGCATCCAGCATTCCATTACCATTCAAATCTTCAACCGCCACTGTCCAGCCATGGTAGGCCAGGCCACGTTATTAATATCGGGATAGGTGTAGTCAACATCTGGCTCCGGGAGCATGTTTGTTGAGAAATATCGCGTTTCATTCAGGTATGGATTACTTGGATTCACAATCACCACGCTGGCTGCCGGAGACTGATTCAGCTCCAGAAAGTCGTGAATTCCGTTCTGGTTGGCGTCGTTGGCTGCTGTAACGGTGTCAAAAAAACCGTCGCGGTCCAGATCGACTCCTGGCGGCGACAGATTGGTCAGAGAAGAACCAGAAAACGAAGCCATCTGGACGATAGAAACTCCGACCCCGGAATGCGGATGCACGTCGTTGCCGTAGGCATTGGGCAGCAACGACATGCGAGATCCCCAGAGCGAACTGTTTCGCTCGTCAGTGCGAGTCGGGCCAACGATGAGCTGTCTCAATGCCCAGTTGAAATAGACGTCCGGGCCGGGGTCGGGGTCGTAAATGACTTTGGCGGCCTCGTGGAAATTCTTGGCGTTCTCTTCTTCCTGAGAAGCAAACGCGAAGAACATCACACCCAGCAATGCGAGCATGCCCATCAGTGCGATCACCACGAGCAACGTCGAGCCTCGTCGACGCAGATGCCGCATTAATCTCGCCGGAACGGAATTATGCATGAGGGTTCGCATGGCAATCTCCTTTTCTCAACCGCAAGGGCTAAGCTTCGTATCTGATGCCGGCCACGGATTCCCATTAGAATCCCGTAACTTCAGGCATGACTCTTTGGTGTCTTCTTGAATCGTCCTGGCCCGAGTTGCGTGTTAGAGAGCCAGTGTTGTCGAGTTACCAGTCGTTAGTTCTCGGTGAGTGAAAACACGAGCGACAGCTGTCTCATTTCTCCGGAAGCGATATGTAGAAACCTCACCCGGAGACGCACTGCCCGTATGGGCCGTACGTTCGAAATGGCGATCCATTGCGGCTCGACATCCAATGTTCCGTTGTCATTCTTGTCCTCAGTGAAAATCCCGTTTCCAGCAGTCGTGTCACCGCTCAGAACTCCGTCGCGATTCTCATCTTCAGAACGCCCTTCGATGATCGAACCATCGATTGTCTGCCACGCTGGTTCACTGTCTTCGAGCATGCCATTATCGTTCAGATCTTCCGTAAAGATGCCGTCACCAGGGATTGTATTACCATTGAGAATGCCGTCCCCGTTCTGGTCTTCGTCAAAAGAAAACGAGAGGCCCGCCCGCGTACATCGATAGATGAAGGCATGATCCTGCGGTCGATAGTCTTTAGGGAAAACGATGTCACCGACGTTGTACGAAGTATCTGGTGCCCAGTTACCTTGATTGGGTACGGGGCCGTAAGTCGATCCCGGAGGATAGAGTGTCAGCGGACGATAAGGTGCGGGGTCATAGTTATGGTCAAATATACCGTTGTCGTTGACGTCTTCTGTCCACGTACCATTTCCTGGAATGACATCCCCATCTAAACTGCCACTTCCATCGGAATCTTCAGAGTCTCCATCCGCGTCGTAAGCTGGATGCCAGGTGTCGAAAGTTCGGTTCATCCAGGTCGGTGTAGCCGCCGACCAGTTTCCAGAGTTGCCTGGCACAATGGAAATGCCCGTTGTTGTTGTACGGTGGCGAAGAAAGTGATAGTCGCCAGGAATGTCGTCAGCGTTGCCGAAAATACCGTCGGGGCCAGACGCCGTGCGACTGTGACCAATCGGTAGAAAATCACCGATCCGATCGTCCCAGACTTCAATGTCGAAGGCGTGGACATTGGTGAGAAGCAGATCTTCGCCACGCCGACTGCCTCCGAAAAACTCGTCGACGACACCATCGGGTTCGACGCCGCCATCGGTCAACGCCGGGACGGCGATGTAGCTGAACGGGCTGCCTCCGAGCGACGAACTGTTCTGGGGGAAGTTGAAGTTGCCATGAGACATTTCTTCGAGGGTGTACCGGCCCAGAAAGAAAAAGCCCGCCGCCGCCGGATCAGCATGGCTGAACTCACGTGAGACTCCCGTAAACTGATCGAATCCAAACCGGAAGCGAGGGTCGCCTATCTGACGTCGGGTCAGGCTGGGTGGCGATGTCGAATTCTGAAGGGCGGAAGCGCCGATCAGTTCTGCACCGTCCGGGACAAAAGATGTGCCGTTAAAGAAAGACGCTTGAACCGCTGAGAAGTCAAAGTCTTCCCAGTAATTATCCGAATAGCTGGTCCCACCGGCAGCCGCATCAAGTTTTCGGTACTCACCTGCTGCGGTGGTCTGAACAACCGGCGTCGTTGTAGGGTTCACATTTTGACGCAGATACTCCAACGGTGTTGTGAGCCGCTGATCACCAACCGTGTCCCAGCTCATGCGAGGCTGTACGCCTGACTGTCCGGACACATGATCACGCAGCAGTGAGACACGGCGATACAGTCGGCTCCCTCGCACATAGTAGGCCACCTCGGCCGCAGAGGACGTGCCGGTCGAGTTGATCTGCGTTTCACCGTCATCGTGCTCAGGCTGTCTGGTGTTCTGGTAAAGATGAGTCTGAGCCTTGGCAACGGGCACAAATGGGTCGTTCTGCACCAACCCCGTGGCTCGTCCGTAGTATTCGGAATCGTCCCCACTCTGTTTCAGAATCGACGACTGAACGGTGAACTGCAGAACGTTGTCGGTCGAATTGTCGGGATCATTCAACGAGATGTAGATGTACCCGTCACGATCCGCAAAGGGGATGGACTGAAACTGTTCTTCTTCTGTCGGATCAAAAGGCGTCGCGGTGCGGAACGTGCGTTTCTTCAGATCTTCCCGAACGATCGTGGTAAACGACCGCACCTGCTGATCATTGTGGGCCAGCGCTCGCTGAAGAGTGATCGACTCTGAAGCCAACCCGAAAATCTCGGCGAACAGCAGCATCATCAGCAGCACGAGCGCGACTGAAATGAGCATTTCAATCAGCGTAAAACCTCGGGCCGCAGGCCGGGAAGGCGTGACGCGATGACGTGATACCCTGTTGATAGCAGACATGTTTTCTACTCCAGACCTATCTCGTCTTCAGTGGGAATACTGCGATCACGCCCCGTGGAATAATCACGCCGCTGCGATCGAGGTTTCCATCGTTGTTCAGGTCTTCTCCAGGAATGTCGCCCAGCGTTCCGTCAAGACTCAGATCTTCTGTGTTGTTGCGCAGGACGGCAGACTCAAGGCCTAGAGTTGACGACGTGGACGACGTGGACGATGCAATTTCCCGAATGCGGTACCAGTAGCAATTCAAGGCGTCGTAGATATAGGCGCCTCGGCGAATGGGCGGTTTCTCAACCGGGTTCGCCGTTCCTCCCGGATACAGGGTCGGATCCCAGTTCACGGTGACGAGGTCATTCACCACATCATCGCTGCCTGGATAGCCAAACTCAGAGGCGTCGTTGATGATGCCATTTCCGTTGTCGTCTCCATCAGAATTGGGACCACCGTTCGCAGTGCCTGGCACTCCGTCCGGGCCGACAGTGTGCCGTACCAGGTCGCCGAAATAGATCTGTTCTGACAGCTGGGAAAAATCGCGTTTATTGAAGACGACCACATCAACGTTGACCGGTCCGTTGAAATCTTTATGAACGGTCAGCAACCAGGAGTAATACGGAATCGGTTGTTCGATTCGGACCAGTCCGACATTGGGCGTTCCGCTGGCGTCCGCTGTAAACCGCAGCGGCAGCGCCCGGTCTTCTCCGACGCCTATCGAGCCATCGCGGTTAAGATCCTCGGCCCATTCGATCTGCTGCCCCGTCACGGTACTGAGTCGACGCGTTTCGCTGTACTTGCCGGTCTTGTCAAAAATCAGTACCTGATAGAGCGAAGGCTCCAGAGTAACCACGCTCAGGTCGACATCGGCAGGAAGTACCAATCCCGTAATCCGACTGGAAGCGTTGGTCACATAGGCGGTTGTGACAGTGCCATCGGGATCTGGAAAGGTGTCAACAATATCTGTCGTCGTATCCGGAAGACTCACGATCTGTCGAGTCACATCGAGCGTCGTGAAGATCTGCCGTGATCCGACAGCTGGGTTTTCACCAAAGAACCGGGTTGGCCGGAGTGTTGGAGTTGGCGTGCCATTGGGGATGGTAAGAGCCGGTAGGTTAATGCCTGCAGGTCGGTTGTACTCGAAGTAAATCAGCCGCGGATCAGTGACTGAGGTGATGCCGAACTGGTCAACATGCTCGTGCCACCCCAGCGGGTCGACGATAAAATTTCGACCAAGTTCTTCCTGAGTGGAACCGCTTCCGTCAGCGTCGTTGACCATACTCGGAAACGCGTCGACAATTCCTTCAGCATTGAAATTCACGATTGTCGAATTGGTTAAGTTCGTCGCCTCAAGAACCCGCAGCGAGGCAATCGGAAACAAAGTCGCCAGCGACACGACACCAATGCTCATGATCATTAGCGACATGAGCACTTCGGTCAGTGTGACGCCACGACGCCGTGGTGACGTTGCCGCCAGAAGTGACGTTGTCACCTGTTGCGGCCTTGTGGCAGAACGACGGACGATGACTCTCATTAGTTGTTTACCTCCCCAAGTTCGGCAAACACAAACGGATCATCTGCGAATCCGTCAGGTCCATCCAGGATCCCGTTGTCATTCAGATCTTCAGTAAACACTCCATTGCCCGGCGTCGTATCGCCGTCGAGCGTGCCGTTTCCATTCGTATCTTCACCGTCCTGAAGGTTCAGCGGGTGAGACGCGATTTTTCCGGTGGACGTGAACACAGACACCAGCGATCGGTCACCGACTGGGGGCGAATTCGGCAGCGATGCAAACAGTCCATCTGCAGGCACCAAGGGGGATGCACCAGCATTGACTGGCGGACGAGGTGGCGAAACCAGCCGCGTGGCATTCTCGACGTCTACTCTTCGAGTGACGTAAAAATGGAGAATACCGGCACCCGCAGGACTTCCAATGACAGTTCCGCGTGGTGAGAACATCAGGTCCATACGGCTGAGATAGGGAACTGCGTGTCCTGTACCACCGGGCGGACGCCAGAATCCGGGAATGTCTGAAGCGTCCAGGTCGATGACAACGCCTGCCGGAAGTAAAACCGGGTCCGCATCCGGAAGAATTCGAGGCGGTAGTTCCAGAACATAAGTGCTCGGTCCGGTGCCTTCAAACGCCACAACACTGCTCGTCGGTGTCGTACCAGGGTCACGGTACTCACGAATCAGCATCAACACGTTGGGGTTGGTCGCCACGCGGCCAAGCAGGTGCGTCCTGACCCGATACCACGTTCCGTTCTTGTCACCCGGAATCCGAATCCGGGGCGTCTCGATGTCGAGGCCACCGTTTCCGTTCAGGTCTTCGCCAGGGTCCAGAACGCCGTTGCCGTTCAGGTCTTCGTAGACGCCCAGAAAGCCACGACGTTTCAGATTATCCCAAAGTGCTTCAGGCGAACCTTCCACGATGGTGACGCCATCGGAATCGGCAACATTATCATTGTCGAAATCGGGACGTTTCAGTGTGATCTGGCCTTCGTTCCATGGTTGAGCCTGTCCGACATAAACCATGCTTGAAACCATACGACCGTTGTCCTGATCGGTGTCTAGCAGAAATCGAACCCCTCGTGGCTCGCGTGCTCGAATGGCGCGGTCACGTGCTCCTTCCAGCAGTGACTGAACCTGCCGGGCACCGGCACCTACCCGTTCTGATTCAAACGTGAGATCGACGCTGATAATCGTAAATGTTGTCAGCAGCAGTAGAATGGTGACGACGATCAGCAATTCAATTAACGTAAAACCTGCTTGTGCAGCAATCGTTGCCCGACGAACTCGCCGCCGTTGCTGGTTACCAATTATGGCTGAGTTCTTGTGTATCACTATTTACCTCCTGCCCGACGATTGTGGTTCGTGATGTCGTCGAACGCGGCAGTTGGATTGTTGAAGGTGTCAACGGTTCCATTGCCGTTAATGTCACCGGTGGCAGCGTCTTCATTGATCAACTGCCCCAGGAACCCGATATCGAGATATCCGTTTCCATTATCATTTGGCGGGCTTGCATTGCCGTCGTCTTCGTTTGGATCAAGCAGCCCATTGAAGTTGGTGTCTTCATTGTGGTATGCCTCGTACAGCCCGAGAAATCCATCGGCGCCGGCTGATACCACGAGTGGTCGGTGGTAGGTATCGAGCGTGTGATAGCCGGACTCGCTCACCGCAAACAGCATGGGTATTCCCGAGGCGGTCAACCGTTTTGCTTCGAACAGCAGCACGCCAAACGAATCGTCCGGATCTTCATTCAACTGGTCATAGTCGCCAGGAATCGGAACCGGCGGTGACCCTACCATGTAGGGTGCGCGTGGCAATCCTGACATGTAGAGTCCCGCACAGAAACGAATCTGGCTTGGAATCACCACATCGTCCGTACCTGGCCAGCCGATATCTGATACGTCGTCAGTACCACCAGTACCGTCGTCATCAACTCCGACCGTTCCGGGAGCAGAATCCATTCCGAACAGACCAAAAGGCTTGAACAGGCGGGTTGGCCACCGGTAGAAACGAAGTGGTTGCCCCCAGCCATCGACGAATTCCGGCAGACCATCATTGTCAGTGTCAGCAACTTCCTGAGTTTTGAACGCATCCGCTCCGACTGGCGCCACACCATAAGTGGACATTCGAGTGAGAGCGAAATACAGCAGTTCAGAACTTTCCGTTTCAGGCCGGTGGTTGTTTGGCTGTTGAGGTGTTGCACCGTTCCAGACGATCGTCCCGAATCCTTGACCGTAAACTTCATCGAATTGAATTCGGTCCGGGATGCCATCGGCTCCCGGTGTGCCCGGCGATGGCCCGGTGCGAACATCCACCATTTCGGTAAAACGTTGCGGAAAAATCAAGCGAAAGAAGTCTTTACGAGCTCCGGCTTCTACTGCTTTTGGAGACAGACCGAACAATTGCGGGATAGGAGGCGTTGCGGTGGGGTTCCCTTCAAGGAGCTTTTCGTGAAATTTCTCAACATATCTTTTGAAGTCGCGTCCCCGAAAAAAGACCCGCTCAAGCCCCTGCTGCCGCTCCGCGATCAAGCCGTCAATTTTCTCAATTGTTGCGATCGTTTGAGCCTCGCGGGCACTGGTCAGCATGTTGCTGATTGTGACCCCGAGTGTTGCCATCAGAAATGAAACGATCATCAGGACGAACAGAATTTCGATCAGCGTAAAGCCGCTGTCATGCGATTTCTGAACAGCGTTCCGGATTTGGACTGGCTTGTGCATTAGTCCTTATCTCCAAGTTCGCCCGTATGGAAATTGGTAAGATTGTCTCTTTCGGCAGCACGTGTCCCACCAAGTACCTGACTCGTCTTCGTGTCGAGAGCTCCGTTGGCGTTCACGTCTTCATTATTCGGAGGTGCCGTCTGCAGGACTCCGTCCCCATTTCTATCTTCGTTATCCAGCGTCCCTCCCTGGCCATATGTGAAATCGAATCCCGGAGAGATCAATTGATAACTGTCCGCTTTGTAGGGGTTCTGGAGACTTCCATCCTTGAAATAGGCGAGCATACTGGCGGTGCCATTGTCTGCGCGATAGCCGGTGCCGCCATAGCTACTGAAATAGAGCAGTGGCCTTGTCTGGCTGGGAATAGAATCCAGGTACTCAGGAACTCCGTTGGCGGGAAAATTATCGACAAGACGCCCCGTCCATTTACTTGAGGCGGCGTCATACCCACCTTTAAATTCAAAGAATGGACCTTGCCGACTACCGCCTTCCGTAAATGGTTCACGAGGATTTTTGGAGAAGCCAATCAACGCTCCGCTGGTGCCTCGAATGCCACCCAGAAAAAACGTGAGGCATTCCGATCCGTTTAACGTTAACGAGGATGATCCGCCAAAAGCGGCAGCGTTCAAACCTCCACTCGTCGCAAAGTTAAATTGCGGCCACATCCGCTTGATCAAGGCACGACTCGGAGCATGGCTCCATGTGGTTCCCGGCGCGAACAGTTGGATTGAGCTTGGAGGTTCCATCCCGAAGTGAACTTTGAACTGTGTGATCGATGCACCAATCGATTCCATGTCGCTTTGGACAGCGGCGCGTGTTGCCGCTCGACGAGCGCTTCCAAGTGCCGGCAGAATGAGCGCGGCAAGAATGGCGATGATCGCCATCACCATCAACAGCTCGATGAGCGTGAACGCTCCCCGTTGCGAACGGGCGTTTCGTGTTAGATTTCCGGGTGAACGCATGAGATGACTCCTTTTGTTTTGCGCCCGAATAGAACGGTCACGCAGTGCTCTGCTGTGTGAGAGCGTGTTGATCCTGAAAGTTCAGCAGCCCGCTGAATGTCCCGTGAGCAATCGCGTCAGGACAGGTCATTGAGGAGTTTGATCAGCGGCATGAACAGGGCAATAACGATGAAACCAACAACGAGCCCCAGTACAACAACCAGCATTGGCTCAATCAGCTTCACCATCCCGTCGACAAGCGTGTTGACGTCTTCGTCGTACATGTCGGCCACCTTGTACATCATCACGTCCAGGGCACCTGTTTCTTCACCGACGTCGACCATGTTGACGACCAGGTCGTCAGCAATTTTCGCTTCACCAAGTGGCTTGGCAATTGTCTCACCTTCACGAATGGCCGCATAGATATTATCAAAAGCTCGCTTGAAGACCGCATTTCCGGCGGTGTCTCTCGCAATGGTCAAGGCCTCAAGAATTGGCACCCCCGACGCGATAAGCGTCCCTAACGTACGCATGATTCTCGCTGTGGTCGACTTCTGCAGAATCTTCCCGAGCACCGGTATCCTCAACGCGCAGAAGTCGACAATGTACTCTCCGGTCTTGTTCTTTTTCACCACCTTAAGAAACAGCCAGAAACCAATCGGCACCGCTGGAAACAGGTAGAAGTAATTAACGACGGTGTCGCTCGCTGCGATGAGCATCTCAGTAATTTTGGGAAGGTCCGTCCCGAAGCCTTCGAAGATGGCCTTAAACTTGGGCACGATGTAATACATGATGAAGCCCACGATACCGCCTGCGACGCACACCACGGCGATGGGGTAAATCATGGCGCCCTGCACTTTTTTCTTCAGCGTCTGAGCCCGCTCCTTGAAGTCGGCCAGTCGTTGAAGAATGATTTCGAGAGCACCGCTGGCCTCACCAGCACGCACCATATTGACGTACAGCTCGTCGAACGCTTTTGGTTGCTTGGCCATCGATTCCGACAGCGTGTTTCCCGATTCGATATCCTCAACCACGCCGTCCAACGCGTTTTTCAGTGGGCCCGGCTTACATTGCCCTTCGAGAATTTTCAGACTCCGAAGAACTGGCAGTCCAGCATCCTGAAGTGTCGAAAGCTGCCGCGTGAAAGTACAAAGCTGTTTGGCCTTCACCCTGCCGAGTGACAGAGTTTTCTTTTTCTTCGGCCCGCCCTGCTTCTTTTCAACGGCCTTCTTGCGTTTCTTTTTCTGCTGCTCGGTAATATTCGTGACAAAGAAACCTTTTTCACGAATCAACTGTTGCGCTTCCGCTTCGGACTCGGCCTCGATCGTCTCTTTGATCTCCGTCCCCGTGTTGTCCATTGCCTCATATTGGTACGTTGGCATGGGACTTCTCCGTTCTCGTAAATGTTCAGACCTTTGAATGTTACCGCCGCCGCAACCAGAGTGACTACTTGAACGTCAGACAGAATCTTCCACGATGGTTTCTCGGACAACTTCGTCAATGGTGGTGATGCCGTCAAAAATCAATTTCAGTCCGGACTCACGCAACGTCGTCATTCCCTGGTTGCGTGCCAACGCTCGAATTTCGTCGGTCGAAGCATTCACCGAAATCAAATCGCGAATGTCATCGGTCACTGTCAGTAGTTCATAGAGTCCGACTCGGCCTTTGTAGCCGCCGTTGTTACACTGAGGACAACCTTTACCGTAGTAGAATTTGTACTTACGTGCCTGTTCAACCGGGAGCTGCAGTTCCATCAACAGTTCATCGCTGGGCTCAAACTCCGTTCGACAATCCGTGCAGATTCGACGCACCAGTCGCTGAGCGAGAATTGCTTCAACCGTCGCTGTGATCATGAACGGCGGCACGCCCATGTCACGCAGTCGCGCGATCGTTGATGGCGCGTCGTTCGTGTGGAGAGTGCTGAATACCAGATGGCCTGTTAAAGCACTCTGAATGGCGACTTCAGCAGTTTCAAAGTCTCGAATTTCACCGACCAGAATTTTGTCAGGATCATGACGCAGGATGGCTCGCAGAACCGTTGCGAAGGTGACGTTAATGTCCGGATTCACCGGTACCTGAATCAGGCCTTCGATGTCGTATTCGATCGGATCTTCGGTCGTGATAATCTTTGTTTCAATGTCGTTCAGCTCGTTGAGGGCCGAATAAAGTGTCGTTGTCTTGCCGCTTCCTGTGGGGCCTGTCACCAGAACGATGCCGTTCGGGTTAGCCATTGCCTCGCGAAATCGTGACAGATTGTTGGCGTCGATGCCGATTTTATTCAGGTCCAACTGGACGACGGTTCGGTCCAGAACTCGCATGACGACTGATTCGCCGAACATGGTCGGCAACACGCTGACTCGCAGGTCGACCGGATTTCCACCCACGTTGAGTTCGATTCGACCGTCCTGCGGCAGTCGTCGTTCAGCGATGTCGAGGTTCGCCATGACCTTGATTCGCGTTGTGATGGCGTTTGCCAGATGGCGAGGCGGCGGCACCATTTCGTACAGAATGCCGTCGGCTTTGACTCGAATCTTGAATTCGTCTTCAAACGGCTCGAAGTGAATGTCGCTGGCTTTGTCTTTGATGGCCAGCAACAGGACCATGTTCAGCAGCTTCCGAATCGGTGTCGCATTGACGAGTTCATCTTCAGAACCAATATCGTGTGCATCCTTGCGACTGCCAGCACCACCACCGAACTCGTCTTCCATCTCATTGATGACGTCTTCGATACTCTCTTCGGC
>JABMPE010000575.1 GCA_013203845.1 Rhodopirellula sp.
CGGCAGAAGTACCCGATGTTTCACGGCGAGGAGTGGGAAAAGAACCAGAACTTCGTCGATCGCCTTCGAAGAATCGCGGACGACATTGGACATTCCGTACCGGAACTGGTCGTCAACTGGACGATCCAGCAACCTGGAATCACCGCCGCACTCTGCGGAGCCAAACGACCCGAACAGATTGCTGAAACAGCCGCGGCACTCAGTTGGCAATTATCTGCCGACACCATTGCTGCCATCGATCAGGCCATCGTTGACCGTGGCCCAACTGTTTCTCGTGGCGCGGTTTGATACTGCTCCGGATCGACGCGGCTCTGAGAAGACAAGCCCGCACAAGATACTGGCTTCTGCCAGCAATCTGGGGCGATCGCCTCATCCTGGCCTGAACAACGCTCGCAGC
The DNA here is from genome assembly GCA_013203845.1 of Rhodopirellula sp. Taxonomy (GTDB): domain Bacteria; phylum Planctomycetota; class Planctomycetia; order Planctomycetales; family Planctomycetaceae; genus JABMPE01. The sequence continues at coordinate 398 of JABMPE010000575.1, forward strand.
GGTTCGGCAAAGTTTGACGCCTGTGACTGCATTGCGGAGATCGTCGAGATTGCTCACTGCGGCATCAACCGCGTCCGATACGAAAGAAAGGCAATTGTGTGGGCTCAGCATTCTCTATTTGCAGTGTTCTCCGGCAATTGTCACGTCGGTCAGCAATAACGGACACAAACCCGGTCTTCCGGGAGGCATCTCATGCGAACATTCATCCTGCTTTCATTTGTTGCGATGATCACCGGCTGCCAGCACGCACCGAAATGCACGCCAGCCTGCCGCTCGATGTCTCCTCGGCCCACCTGCAAAGTTCGCAACTCGGGAAGCTGCTGCGATCAGACTGCGGTTCGACCACCGTGCGACTTGTCAAACGCGTGTCGCAGCGTCCAGTCTCGCTGTCAGAAAGTCTGCCAGACGCCTTCGAATCTGACCTGCAAAAAGCCAGCACTCGGATGGAAAGAAGTCCGCATCCCTGTTCTGAAACTCAAAGATCGGCAAGTCCACTGCGCTTCGAATTCGTGTTGCAGAACACCGGCAACCGGCTGCTGTCAGGAACTTCCCACGCCAGACAGTGAAGCAACACCTTTCCTGACAGTGCCGCCGGAATCTGCAGTACCTCAGCCACAAACTCAGCAACTGCAAAGCAACCAGCTTCCGCAGCCGCAACAACCGATCGCCAGCTCGGCGACGACGGATCTGGCACGCAGAACTCAGGCTCTGGAATCTCAGGTCAATCAGATCCATTCGGTGCTGCTGCAACGCCAGGCACCGAACCTCTCCGGATCCGGCTACATCGATCCGCGCAACGTTCCGAGCCAGCCCAATGATGTGATCATGCTGCCGCCGCCACCAGCGTGGCGAACGATGGACGGTGTGCCTCCGATTCCCAACTCGCCGATCGAGCAGACGGGAGCGTACCGATCGAATCCGGGCACGTATCGAACCGCAGACAATCCACAAATGTGGCCACACAGCCCGCAGAACATGCAACGCTCAATGCTGAGATAGCACGTGGAACGTTCTCGCGGGCCAGACGACGATCAGTCGGCGTGATCACCAGTCAGACGGTTACGAAGAAGTGCGGCGCGCGCTTTGTTGCGATCGGCCGAGTCCAGCTCTGTCTTCTTCAGCTTCTGAAGATGCGCTGGCTGAGTCATGATAAATAATTCGTTGAGCGTCGAAATCTCAATGTCATCGATCAGGCCAAGATTGACGCCCAGCCGAACACTCGACAGCAGATGCATCGTCTCTTCGGAGCTGATGGTCTGAGCGCTACGTAGAATGCCCGATGCGCGAGCGATATGGTCGTGGAGCTGCTCTTTCTTTTCATTGAGCATCGCGGTTCGAGCGCGGCGTTCGTAGTCGAGCAGTCGCGGAATGACGCTGCGAACCTTGTCAATCACCTGCGTCTCGCTCAGACCGAGCGTGTACTGATTTGAGATTTGATAGAAATCGCCGAGCGCCTGACTACCCTCGCCATAAAGGCCTCGAACGGCCAGATTGATTTTCTGCAGACTGTGAAAAACTTTCTGAATTTCACGAGTCTGAACCAGAGCCGGAAGGTGCAGCATCACGCTGACGCGAATCCCCGTGCCCACGTTGGTCGGACAGGCTGTCAGGTAGCCGTACCGCTCATGGAATGCGAATGTCAGCTCTTCTTCCAACGCGTCGTCCATCCGGTCGATTTCTTCCCAGCACTCGTCCAGTGCCAGACCACTTCTCAAAACCTGCAGACGCAGATGGTCCTCTTCGTTGACCATGATGCTGACATCTTCGGTGGAGGAAAACGCGACACCCCGAGGGCCTTCACCTTCGGCGAGTTCGCGACTGATTAACTGCCGCTCAACCAGAAACTGCCGCGAAATTTCGTCCAGCGACGGAACATCCACGAAAGTCAAGACTTTCGGTAGCGGCAGGTCGTCTAACGAGTTGCGAACCTGTTCGACGATCTGACCTCGGGCGGTGTCGTCCGCTCGCGTGTTGAACGGGAACTGTGCCAGATTGCGAGCCAGCCGAATTCTTGTCGACACAACGACGTCAGACTCCGGGCCGGTGCCACGCAACCATTCGCTGTTACTTTGCGTGAGACTGTCCAGGTCCACCGATCATCTCCTGTCGCGTTTCGTCTGACGTCGTCCGCGGCGTCACTGTTGAAAAGAACTTTATGCTTCCGGACTGTCGTTGCCCTGCAGCTGAGATTCCACTTCCTGAATCTCGTCCCGCAACCTCGCCGCCGTTTCGTAATCTTCTTCTTCAATCGCAAGCTTCAATTCGCTCCGCAGACGGATCAGCTGGTGCTGCCGCCGGCTGGAATCCGGAGCTCGCCGCGGCAGTTTACCGCAATGCTGAGTCTCGCCGTGAATGTTCTCGATCAGCGGAATCAGATCCGCTTCGAACTCGACGTAATCGTGAGGGCAACCAAGTCTCCCCTGCGTTCGGAACTCGCGAAACGTGATCCCGCAGCTCGGACAGACTCGATCATCGATTCCTGAAACTTCTGGCGTGTCACCATCTTCAAGCTGGTCGAACTGAAAGTCCGCTGAAGGTGTCGAGACTTCCTCAGCCTGACTGAGATAGTCCTTCGCACAGGTCTCGCAGAGATGAATCTCTGTAGCTTCCCCCTGCCGAAGCTCCGTGATGTGGAGCGTGGCGGGTTTCGAACACCGACGACATTTCTTCATGCGAAAGGTCTCACGCGTTTCAACCGCTGACGATTGACAATGACGGCTGAAAACTCCTGGCCACTGGCACATTCAACCAAGTCCGCCAGTTGCAACCGAATCCATGGTTTGTCATCGGGTGACTGGCAAATCAACTGCTGAGCCGGTTCAATCCGTGACCAGTGCAACGACTTCTCAACTTAACTGTTTTTAAGGCAATCCCAACAGGAAAGCGACGCAATTCTATTGCCACCCCTGGGGCTGTCAAGGAACGGTCAGATGGAGTTCAGTGACGTAACTTCTGACACGGTTTGAAGATCAGCTTACGCGATTCATCAGTATTTTCGATTCAACACTTAGCTGCATTCCCTCATGAAACATCTGCCCGATTTCGACACGTTCCGCAGGCTGGCCGCTGATGTGGACCTGGTGCCCGTTTACCGACAGCTCACCAGCGACACACTGACTCCGGTCCAGGCCTATTCTCGCTTGAAAGGCGACAGCGCGTTCCTGTTCGAAAGTGTCGTCGGCGGCGAGAAGGTCGGAAGGTTCAGCTTTCTCGGCGACAATCCGTTCCTGAAGATCGAAGCGTTCGCCAACAATGTGATTGTCACCGAGGGCAACGACACTCGCAAATACGTCGCGGACGATCCGCTCAAGGAGCTGGAAGAACTTCTCAATCGATACCGCTCTGTCCACCTGGCCGAGCTTCCCCGGTTCTGCGGAGGAGCCGTCGGATACGCTGGTTACGACGTCATCCGTTATGCCGAAAATCTTCCGAACGCTCCGGAAGATGACCGCCATGTTCCGGACATGTCGTTCGCCTTTTTCGATCGCATGGTCATCTTCGATCACATCCGCAAAACGATTCTGATCGTCTGCCATGCGGACGCCAACGCCGCCGACCTGCAGGTCGAGTACGACCGCGCGGCGGCCCGGGTTGACGAACTCTGTCAGCAACTTCAGACAGCCGCTTCCACTTCCGACATTCAACCGGCAGACGTTTCGATCGGTGGCGAGCCGACACTGAAATACGAGTCCAATTTCAAACAGGCCGAGTTCGAACAGGCTGTCGAAAACTGCAAGGAATACATCAGAGCCGGAGACATCTTTCAGGTTGTCATCAGCCAGCGATTGAAGCTCCAGACGACGTCAAAGCCACTGAGCATCTACCGCGCATTGCGAGTCGTGAATCCCAGTCCGTTCATGTTTCTGCTGAAGACTTCGGGCATGCATCTGGTTGGAGCGTCACCGGAAATCATGGTGCGAGCCGAAGATGGCGAGATCACCATTCGACCGCTCGCCGGCACCCGCAAACGTGGAGCAACTCCAGCGGAAGATCAGGCACTCGCGGACGAACTGCTGGCCGATGAAAAAGAACGAGCTGAGCACGTCATGCTCGTCGACCTCGCCCGCAACGATGTGGGGCGCGTCGCCAAATATGGTTCTGTGACACTCAGCGACGTGATGGTCGTCGAACGCTACAGCCACGTCATGCACATCACGTCGAATGTCTATGGCCAGCTCCGCGATGGACTGTCAGCTCTCGATGCGCTGCGAGCTGGACTCCCAGCCGGCACGGTATCTGGTGCTCCCAAAGTGCGAGCCATGCAGATTATCGACGAGCAGGAACGCCACCGCCGAGGACCTTACGCCGGCGCTGTCGGATACATCGATTTCACCGGCAACATGGATACGTGCATCGCGCTCCGAACGCTCGTCATGCAGGACCAAACGGTTTACGTGCAGGCCGGAGCCGGCATCGTGGCAGACAGCGTTCCCGAGTCCGAATATCACGAAACACTCAACAAAGCCAAAGGCCTGCTGCGAGCCATCGAACTTGCCGAGCAGCAGTTCTGATTCGACCGAGACAGAAGGTGTAGGGGATGACAAGCGAAGCGCCGGCATACCATGTTCTTTGCATGCTTCCCGAATGGCACGCCTGCGCTTCGCTTGACATGCCCTACATCTTCGCTTGGCATGCCCTACACCATCACACATCCTGAAAATTGTCACCAGCCATGCAGCATCTTGCTTCTCAACTCGACGCGTTGATCTTCGACTATGGCAATACTCTGATCGAGTTCGGACCAAGTCAGGTGGATGCGTGTGACCGCGCCTTGAGTACCGCTCTGGAAGCCATGTTCGGCCCGCACGATTTCGACAGCATGCAGGAAATCCAGCATCGCGAACGACGGTCTCCGTATGAAGGTGAGCTCAAGGAAAACGACCTCGCCGGAACGACGCGCAGCCTGATTCATTCGCTGTTTGAAACCGACGCCAACGATGAGCAGATCGCCGAACTGCTGGAAGTTCGTTTCAACGTGATGGTCTCGTCGATCGAAGTGGATCCGACCATTCACGACCTGCTGGAACGTCTGAGCCAACGCTTTCGTCTGGGACTGATTTCGAACTACCCGTGCAGTCGCTCGATCAATCACAGCCTCGCCCAGCACGGTCTTGATCGCTGGTTCGAAACCGTCGTGGTCTCGGCAGATGTCGGGCATGTCAAACCACACCCGCGGCTCTTCGAGCTGGCTGTTTCTTCGATGAACGTTCGCCCGGAAGCAACGCTTTATGTGGGTGACAACTGGCTCGGAGACATCCAGGGAGCGAAGCGTTTCGGCATGAAAGCCGCGTGGATTCGCCAGTACATTCCTTACGAAGTCTTTCCGGAAAATCCTGGCGATCACCAGCCCGATCTTGTCGTCGAACACCTTTCAGAACTCGCCGGACTCACTCACGCACCGGACTAACTCACCCAATTGAGGAGCAGAACTGATGGCCAATCACGCCCCTGGAATCCTGGCAATCGTCAACGACGCCCGCTCACGCATCACGGAATGCACCGTCGCCGATGTGGCAGCGTGGCAGACTGCAGGCAAAGCGTTCCGACTGGTCGACGTTCGTGAAGAAAGCGAGTGGAACCGCGGCCATCTTCCCGGAGCCGAACATCTTGGCAAAGGCATCATCGAACGCGACATCGAAGAAACAATTTCTGACCACGCAGAAAAAATCGTGCTGTACTGCGGAGGCGGTTACCGCTCCGCGCTGGCGGCTGACAACCTGCAGAAAATGGGCTACACGAACGTTATCTCGATGGACGGCGGCTTTCGCGGCTGGAAGGAAGCAAGCCTGGAAATCGTGCAGCCATCAGCCTGACCGAGCAGCACGACACGGCAAACCATCGGCTGGAATAAGATCCACACAGTTCCGGAGGTTTGGGCAGCTTGAGCAGTCGTGAGTTGATCATTCTTCAAATTGCCGGAACGGCGTTGCTCTCGTTCCTGCCTGCTGGTTCACGCTCGCGTATGCAGGTTCGCGCTCGCGCCTGATCGCCGCTGAGATCAGCAAAGAACATTTTTGCTGATGTCACACGCGACGGCCAAACCCGTCGTTTTGCCGTGGGATTTATCAATTTGACATTTCTGCAACCGGTTACATGAAATCTTTCAAGTCCGGTGTTGACCCGTTTTTCGAACTTCGGATATCAATCGCTTCGACCTTGGCTCTGCCGCCTGGGAGCGACGTCGTTCTGTGCGTCGTTGAGTAAAGAATTCACTTCAAAATCTACTCTTCACCCTGGCAGATCACAGCGTCTCCTACCCCTTCAAACATCACACATTGACACCTTTCCCCGTGCGATCCAAAACTTCCGGCCACTCATGCATCCCGTTGTGAGCGACCATCGCAATGAAGTTTTCTCGCACTTATCCTGCCAGTTCAATTCGTTGTTACAGGTGTTCCACCTGTTTTCCAAAGAGTTGCAACAAGTCAGGCACCCCTAATCCGAGTCATCTCTCGCCGATCGGTCCCAGGAGGATCTTACCTTGCGTAAGCTTACCGGACTCTTCATTGCCGCTGCCGTTACAGGCACTGTTTGGTGGCAACTTCCCAATCTCACTGGCAGGTCGTTAACTGCTCAGACTGGACGTTCTACATCCAGTCCATCGAGCAATTATGACGTGACCGCTCGCCGCCTGATGCAACAGGCACAGGCAGAAGCTCGCCGAGGCAACAGTGCCTCAGCGAAGCGTCTGGCTCTGCAGGCGAGTCGCTTCCCGGTCAGGTGGGCAGCAAACGAGCTGAGCCCAACTCAGTTGCTGACTCAACTTCAGGGAGGCCAAACGGCACCGCCAGCTCAGCTCAACCCGGCAACTGTCGCCGGGCGACAGCCGTCGACGCCGTTCCAGCCGAGCCCATCCAGCGAACCAGTCACACGAGCGGTCGGAACGGCGAGCCCTTCGCCGACCTCGACGATCACTCAGACAGGTTTCGCCGATTCGAGTCCTCAAGCTGCCGCCGCAGGTTCGAATCGCGAAGCCAGCCCGCTTCGAAAACGAGTTGACGAGTACATGGCTCGAGCACGTGCCGCCTGGCAAACGGGAGATCGCGATGGAGCGATCCGCCAGGCAACAGTCGCTCGCCTGCTCGCTGACGACGTTAAGTTCCAACCGGGCGAAGAAACTCCGAACGATTTTCTGAATCGAGTTCGCTCGACCAGTACCGAAAACACGGTCGCTGCCGGTAATAAGGCAGCCACGGAGCCTGCGTTCCTTGAAACGTCTTCGCCGGCACTGTCAACGCAGGCTGAACCAGCCCGACCTGCGGCAACTCCTGTCGCAGCGACGCCGACGAACCCGACGCGAGAATCGTCACTGCAGTCTGCCAGCGACAGGAAACAGTATGCAGACGGTTTGCTAAGTGCGGCCAAAGAAGATCTGCAGGCTAACCGCCTGGAGTCGGCGTACGAGAAAGCACTGCTGGCCAGCCAGGTCGATACCGTTTGGAATCTGTTTGACGAAACTCCGGAACAGGTTCTTTCAACAATCCGAAGACTTCAGCAGCAGTCTCCGCAACCGACTGAAACTCTGGTTCAATCAGGGAACAGTGGAAAACCTGCCGCTCCGGTAAACCCATTCTCGGGTGCCGCTGACTTCACGAATGCCCCAGCCAAAACAACGGCATCCGCTGATACTGCCAGTACCGGTCGCGTGGTGGAAATCTTCGATCGTCCCACACCGGCAACGACTGCCCCCCAGACGACGAACATCTCAGACGCACAACTCGCGAAGCAGCTTGTTGCCGAAAGCCGTCAACTGATGCGGGACGGACGATTCGATGAAGCCCGGGCATCAGCCATTCGGGCGAAGAATCTGAATACGAGCTTCGATCTGTTCTCGGATCAGCCAGACATGGTGTTGCGGGACATCGACCGTGTTTCCGGTTCAGTGACACTCACGGACGCCACTCCAGCGGCACTGTCACCGACAGAAACGCTGCCAGAAATCAATCCGTCCCCGACACCAGCTGGTCCGACCACGTCGGCAATGGCCGTCCAGAACGAAAAACGTGCGCAAGCACAGAAACTGCTCAGCTCCGCCAGAAATCTCATTCGGAACAACGATTTCGCAGGAGCGATTGAGCTTGCCAAACAGGCAGAAAGCCTGCAGGCAACTTACTCGCTCTTTGATGAGCGTCCTGAAGTGGTCCTGGCCGATATTGATCGGTTGCAGAAACAGTTCGCACCCGTCGCACAACAGGCTTCTCCAAAACCGACGAACCCGTTCGCTGAGCCAGCCGAACTGATTTCGAGCAGCGACAACGCCCGGACGAATCCCAGCAAGGTCGTCAGTGATGATTCCCCCTTCCTGCCCGAGTCATCGCCCTTCCCCGAGATCACTCCGGCACGAAACCCTGCGTCTCAGACACCAGCTGCTAATCCGTTTGCTGAGCCAGCTCAGTTGCTTTCCGGATTGACTGATGGACAGCCACAGGTGACTCAGGTGACTCAGGCTGCCGGTGCCACGACTCAGCCCGTCTCGTCAGCAGGCAGAAGTCGACAGGCCGCACAACTTCTCGGTGACGCACGGCAAATGATTAAGGAGGGCCGTCTCAACGAAGCTCGCGATCTGGCGAAGCAGGCAGACGACCTTGACGTCATCTACGAACTGTTCGAAGACCGTCCGGAAGATGTGTACGCAGCGATCAATCGCGTTTCAACGCCAACCGTCGAGCCGCCTCGTACCGCTGAAAACCTGCTTCCTCAAACATTGCCGATTGCTCAGCGGTCCAACGTGCCGACTTCGCCCGTTCCTGCAGCAGCTCCAGCCTTCGAACCGGAACCACTTCCTGAAGCGGCTCCATTCGTCGCTCAACTGAATCCTGAAGCGACGACAACCACTCGTCCGAATCCTGCACTGAACGCCGTACCGGGCAAACGTCAGGAAGCTCAGGCACTCATGAAGCAGGCACGTACCGACCTTTCTCTGGGCAACTTCGCAGACGCCATGATCAAGGCGAAACAGGTCCGCAATATGGACCTGACATTCGGGACGTTCGACGATCGACCAGAACTCCTGCTGGCCGACATCGCAGAAACGCGGGCGTTGCAGCAGATCAACCTCGCTGCCGGCTCGAATTCAAACGCCGACATTCAGCAGACCAGTCAGTCGCAGGCCGCAGCCTCAACCGGTGAACCGGTCGCCGCTCCCCCATCGGAGTACTATCCCGAGCCGATCGCCAGCAACGTTGCTCAACCGGCCCCTTCTTCAGAAGCGGGCAGCCCGGCCATGCCTGACTTCGGCCATGCTCAACGACTCAACAGCCAACCGGCTGCAGCCTACGAGTCGAACGTCGCCGACTTCAGTCCGACTGTTGGCTCGTTCGCCGGAGACAACGATCCGTACGACAATATCACGACGATTCATCCTTCCGGAATCTCGGCAGAAGCACTTTACAACGAAGGCCGAAATCAGCTTCGCCAGGGAAACCGCGAAGGTGCCTACCAGGCATTCCTCGAAGCATGGCAGTCCGGTCAGAAGCTGGACCCTTACAAGTCTCAGCAGATGCAGGACTACCTGCGTGAACTGGCCCCGCGACGTCAGCAGGCGATTCAGCTGACCAGTGGAGAAGCCAGTGACTCGCCAGATTTACCATCATTCAACACCACGCGTCCTATCGACGTCGCCGCTCAGCGGGAGCAGTTGAAGTTCGACCGGCTGCGTACTGAAGTGCAGAATTCCGTCCTGCGTGCAGACACGCTGAAAGAAAAGCGTCCGGACGAAAGCATTGAGATTCTGGACCGCATGATGGCGGAACTGGAGAACTCCGGCTTTGAAGCCGAACAGGTTGCTCCGATGGTTCGACAACTCCGCCGCAGCCGATCAGCGGTCGACAGCTACATGGCTCAACGCGGTCCGATCATCGACCTGCAACGACGCAATGAGGAAGTCAAAGCGCAGGTTGATGCCGAAATCGGTGCCAAAGTCCGTATCGGACGGGAATTCGCCGCTCTCGTCGATGACTACAATCGACTCTACAAGCAGCGGCGTTTTGCCGAAGCTCAGGTCGTCGCGAAACAGGCCAAGGAACTCGATTTCGAAAATCCCGTCGCCATTAACATGGAGCTGAAGGCGATGTTCGCCCGACGAAATCAGAGCAACGACAAACTACGGGACGAGAAAGAGGAAAGCTTCTGGAAGCAACTTGATGATGTGGAACAGGGCGCGATCGTTCGAGTGGGCGATAAGAATCCCATGGTCTTCGGCCCTGACTGGAAGAATATTTCAGAACGCCGTCTCGACAAGTACGGCAACGACATGCGTAGCCGTACCGATGAAGAAAAACAGATCGAAGAAAGCTTGAGCAACAAAATCTCGCTCCACTTCGAGAATACTCCACTGATCGAAGTCATCAGCTACATCAGAACGGCGACCGGCACCAACGTGGCGATCGACTCGCTCGCTCTCGAAGAGGAAGGCGTTACCACCAACACCCAGGTCACCATTGATGTCGACAATATCATGGTGCAGAGTGCTCTGAATCTGATGCTGGAACCGCTCAACCTTGGCTACAGCATCGAGAACGAAGTTCTGAAGATCACCAGCAAACTTCGCCAGCAGGGCAAGATGGTAGCTGCGGCCTACCCGGTTGCTGACCTGGTTGTCCCCATGCGAAGCAAGACTCGCGAACCGTCAAACGTCTTTACGAACAATCTGTTCAACCCGGACGGTCAGATGTCTGTTTCCTCTGTCGGGGGAGTTCAGAACAACTCAGGCATGTTCCAGGTGGGCTCGGGAAATCAGTCTCAGTCACCATTCATGATGGGTGGCGGCTCGGGGATGAACGCGCAGCTCAGTGGCACTAAGGAGCAGTTCGAGTTCGACACGCTGGTTGACCTGCTGACTTCTGTGGTGGAACCAGACTCATGGCAGGAAGTCGGCGGACTGGGCACCATCCGGTCTAACGAAACAACATTGTCTCTGGTCATTCGCCAGACACAGGAAGTCCATCGCGAAATCTCTGACCTGCTCGACCAGCTGAGACGTCTGCAGGACCTGCAGGTGACCATCGAAGTTCGACTGGTCAACGTCAGCGATAACTTCTTCGAACGAATCGGAATTGACTTTGACTTCAACGTCCAGAACAGCATCGGCGGGCCGGACTTCAGCGGCAACAGCCAGCAGCAGGGCGGTGGCGGTGGTGGTCAGCAAGGAGGTCAGCAGGGTGGCGGAGGCCCCGGCGTGCCACTACCGGCCTTTGGAACGGTCATTGGCAGCCAGGGACAACAGGCTCAGCAGGGTGGTCAGCAGGGCGGTCAGCAGGGCGGTCAGCAGGCTCAGGCAGGTGCATCACAGACCTTCTTTACGCCAAGTCCACGCCGTGAGCTGACCAACCGCAGTTCTTACCCTAGTGATGGAACAATCATTGGTCTGTCGGCTCCTGGAGCGTTTACTCCTAACCTGGACATTGCCTTCCAGCAGGGTTCGTTCGACATTGGTGTCCCCGACTTCGGGAACTTCCAGCCGAACGCCGGTATGCAGGTTGGTCTGGCTATCCTGAGTGATATCGAAACGTTCTTCTTCATTCAGGCGGCTCAGGGCGACGAACGATCCAACCTGTTGTTTGCTCCCAAAGTGACGCTCTTCAACGGCGACACGGCCACGATCTTCGACCAGACGGTCCGACCGTTCGTACTGAGTCTGACACCAACCGTCGGAGCGTTCTCCGTCGGGTTCACACCTCAGATCGGGTTCATCCCGGACGGTATCACCTTGACAGTGACCGCGGTTATCTCGGCCGACCGACGATTCGTGCGACTGGCCCTGGCACCATTCTTCAATAACCTGATCGACCTGCAGACGTTCTCCTTCCTCGGCGGCCAGCAGGGCGGCCAGCAGGGTCAGCAAGGTGGCGGTCAGCAAGGTGGCGGTCAGATCGGTGGACAGGGTGGTGGTGGACAAGGCGGCCAGGTCGGTGGTGGTGGTCTCGGCGGTGTTGGTGGGATTGGCGGCGGACCGCGAGGTGCAATGACCTCGTCTCGTGGTCTGGGCCGCTTCGGGATGCCGCTCCGCAGTATGGACCAGCTTCCTTCGAACGGAGCCTTCGGCATGGGCGGAATTGGCGGTCTCGGCGGCGGCCC
>JABMPE010000012.1 GCA_013203845.1 Rhodopirellula sp.
CGGCGAATGATCTGCAGCTTTTCGATCTTGTGATCGAGTCGCCCGATCTTCGTTTCAGCCAGTTCGGCAGTTCCGAGTTCTTCAGCCTGGTTGAAGCAGATGTCTTTGACGATTTGAATCGCCTTGCCGCGATCTTCCATCGAAGCGGATTTCAACTTCTCGAAGGATTCAGTGGCTGCGGCGACGGCGGCATCGACGTTGTTGAATACGCCCCAATCGCCACCGTTTGATTGTCCATTGTTCGACGCGACTCCATTCGACTTGGCAAGTTGTGCGAGTACTTCCTGTACTACGGTGCGAACTGTCTGTTCGGTCGAAACGGCTGTCATTGCGATGCCTCTATTGTTGTATAAGTTACGAGAAATGCTCGTTACGAATTTGTTTGTTCAAGAGCCAGAAGCTCGACTTGTTGATCGATCCAGTTCAGCAGTCCATCGCGAGATGGAAAAGTTGAAAGGTTGATTGCCGCAAATACGGCTGCAATTGCAAATGACCACCATTGGTGATCAATGGTAAACATAATCAGATTGAGGAAAGCGGCTCCTTCCAGAAGTCCCGCTCTCACGATCAGCCGTGATTGGTAGATGAGAAGAAACTTCTCTTCGGTTGTTGCATCCTTCAGGATTGGGCTGGCAGCTTGCTGAGGTGATGGCCAACTGCCGTTGGCTATCTTTTTTCTTACGGAAGTGACGATGACCTTCGGGGCGACCTCTCGAGCAACAAGGGTTATCGCTGCGAAAACGAGGCCGATGAACGCGACCACTGGTTGTCTGTCAGGCTTAGCCTCACCAGAAGTAAACAATGTGATTACCGCGAACGTCACAACCCCCATGACGAGAGCTACGACCACAATTCTCATCCCACGCAGGTACTTATCAAAATCGCGAGGAATCCGTTCTTCGTCCATGTTTCGCCCTCAATGACTAACTGAGTTTTTGCGAATTCATTCTTCAGTTCGATCCTTTGAACACGGTGTTTCCGTGAGCTTCGACGCTGTCCACGATGCCGATGATGGCGGCGTCGATGGGCAGCATTTTGGTGTCTTCCGTGAAGCGGGCACTTGATCCCTGCACGATGAGAACCGTCTCGCCTTCTCCCGCGCCGACGGTGTCAACGCAGATGAATGACCGACCGGTTCCCTTCAGACTCTTTTTATCTTTCTCGTCCACGCGCAGTGGTTCGACGATGAGCAGTTTCTGCCCGACCATCTGTTGAACCTTCTGCGTCGAAACGACGCTGCCTGTTACTTTTGCGAGGAACATGGTGTTTCCTTAGTTCTTCGCGTCTTTACGCCTTCGCGTGAGAACTCAAGAAGGTTCACGCAAAGACGCGAAGGAAGTGGTGTCAGTCTTATTGACCAACGGCCTCAACTGTCTGCCTCGCCACGACGATTTCTTCGTTTGTCGGAACGACCCAGATTTGTGTCTTTGAATCATCGGCCGAGATGCATACTTCAGCGTCTCGTTCAACAGCTCCATTCTTCTCTTCGTCCAGCACGATGCCGGCCCATTCCAGGCCGGCACAGACGTCTCGACGAATCCGCTGACTGTTCTCACCGATTCCACCCGTGAAGACGATCGCGTCTGCTCCGCCAAGAACCACCAGGTAAGAACCCAGGTACTGACGAATGGACGCGACAAAAACCTTCAGAGCAAAGTCGGCTCGTTCGTTTCCATTCGCTGCGGCTTCTTCGAGATCCCGCACGTCGCTGCTGAGTCCGCTGAGACCGAGAAGTCCACCGTTGGTTGACATCTCGTCCAGCAGTTCCTGCATCGACTTGCCGCTGAGCCGCATGAGAAGCGGCAAAGCATACGGGTCAAAGTCACCGACTCGATTATTGTGAAGCAGTCCCGTTTGAGGACTCATGCCCAGGCTGTTGGCCTGCGACCTGTTTCCTCGCTGAGCACACAGCGAATTGCTGCCGCCCAGATGACACGAGATCACTTTCAAATCATCGTTCCCAAGAATCTCACCGATGCGACCGCCGATGAATCGATGGCTCGCTCCGTGAAATCCCCAGCGTTTAATTTCGTATTGATCCTGCCATTCGAAAGGCACCGCGTAGGCACGAATCTCAGGCGGGATCGTTTCGTGAAAGCCTGTCTCCAGAGCCGCGACCAGAGGAATGCTCGGGAACGCCTGCCGAAGCTGACGCATGGCCTTCGCATAAGGCGGGTTGTGAGCCGGAGCCACGTCCGCCAGTTCTTCCATTCGCGTGAGTAACGCGTCGTCCACGACACGCACTCCACTGAGCTTGCCGGCAAACACGGCTTTGAAACCAATACCTTTCAGCTCAGAAGCATCTTTCAAACATCCGTGCTCCGGATCCGACAACTGTTCGAGGCAGATATTCACCGCTGCCGCATGATCGGCGATGTTCGTGACGCGTTCGTCACGATAGTTACCGATCTCCACCGAACAGTTGCTGTCTCCAAGCCCGATCCTGTCAATGCCGCCGCGAGCCAACTGCTCCTCGGTCGACATATCAAAGAGTCGATACTTGAAACTCGTAGAACCCAGATTGGCGACAAGAACTTTCATGAGCACCTCCGTGCTGGCTCTGAAATAATTACTTAGACGAATGCCGCCAGAGTGCTGGCATCCGGACGTGCGATGACGTGAGCCGAAACCAGTTCGCCAGCCTGTGAGGCGGCAGCCGCTCCGGCATCAACAGCAGCTCGCACAGAGCCGACGTCACCGGAAACGATGGTTGTCACGTAAGCGCCGCCGATCTGAATCTGCTTGACGAGAGCGACGTTGGCCGCCTTCAGCATGGCGTCGGCCGCTTCGATCTGGGCTACCAGACCTTTGGTCTCGATGAGACCGATTGCTTCACCCTTCATGGGTCGAATCCTGACTAGATTGTGATAGTTGAAAGTGAGTTGTTGATATTGAGCGTCGCCGCTGGCCGATCCCGTTGTTACGTCAATCATGAGCGGCTCACGATCAAACTATTTGGCAGCCTTGAGGGCTGGCAGAACGGCGGCCAGTTCTTCGTGCGGGCGAGGAATGACCTGCACGCTGACGACTTCGCCAATCTTGCTGGCAGCACTCGCACCGGCATCGACAGCCGCTTTGACAGCAGCCACATCGCCGACGACGAATGACGTCACCAAGCCGCTACCTACTTTGTCCCAGCCGACGATCTGAACGTTGGCCGATTTCAGCATTGCATCAACTGCCTCGATCATGCAGACAAGACCCTTGGTCTCGATCATGCCGAGGGCTTCCATAGCCTTAGCCATTTTGGAATCTCCAGAAAAAAGTTAGTGGTTGATAGTTGAAAACAGTTTGAGCCAGATTCCGACCAACGATTTCGATGAGCCGTCGGTCAGAGCCTCACTCCTCACAAGCAATTACGTTCCGCAAGTCTTACTTTTACCGTTGCAGCCACAGCCACAATCGGATTTCTTTCTCTTGATCAGCTCGACCTTCGTCGCTTTTTCCAGGCGAGTCGCGTTGCCTTCGTCCGTGTCGAGATGCACTTCCAGCTTGATACCGTCTCCGGCTCGAATCTTCAGTTCCTCAAGAACTGTGGTGCAGCCTTCCGATTCGATTCGAAGATCCATCACGTCGCCATCTTCGACACCGTAATAGGCGAGGTCTGCCGGTCCCATGTGGACATGACGCATCGCTCGGATGACGCCCGACTGAAGTTCCAGCACTCCGGCAGGGCCGATAAGCGTGCAACCGGGTGTGTCGTGATGATCACCACTGATCCGTACCGGCAAATCAATGCCCAGCGAGATGCCATCGGTAAAAGCCAGTTCCACCTGACTCGGGCGAACCGGGCCGAGGATGCGAACTTCCGGCAGCATGCGTCGACGAGGCCCAACCACAGCGACAGTTTGCTTCGAAGCGAAGTAGCCGTCCTGATAAAGCCATTTGTGAACTTCGAGTTCCGCTCCCTTGCCGAACAGAACTTCAACATGCTCCTGCGAAAGGTGCACGTGGCGAGCGCTGATATTCACAACCAGCGGATTCGGCTTAACGTTCGCTGCCGGGCCGAGCTGCTTCTGCAACACAGAGCGCACAACGCGTTCGATCTGCAATCGGTCGAGGGACAAGGGTCGAGAGTCAAGAGCTGGTGCGCTTGTGGTCATGTTCAGTCGCCACCCAAACTTTTCTTGAGGCCGCTAAGCATTCGAGCCAGACGCTCGGCCTGGCCATACAAATCACGATAGTTGTCAGTTGTCTTCATCCAGAAATGTCTGACGTCTCGCGACTTCAAGGTGCGAGATCGACTCCATTAGCGAGCCGTAGGCAATGCCCACAAACCTCGCAAAGTCGCGATCCGTCGCTCGTCCACTGCCCTCTGCAATATTGGCAGCAACTGAAACCGCTGAGCGTCGCACCTGAGATGTCAGGCCAAAACGCTCGTCGGAAGGAAAGGTTCGAGATTCTCGATAGACGACGTCAGAAAATTCAATTGCCTTGTGCCACACATCGAGCTTTTCAAAACGAAACAAACAACACCTCCGATGCGTCATGAATCAAAGGCCGCTGTCAGGACTTCCTGTCCCTCGACTCTAGTCCCTCGTCCCTTGACCTCCGTGACTTCCACCCCGGCATCCTGAAGCCGAAGCCGCCATTCGGGATCCAACCCATCGTCCGTAATCAGTCGATCCATCGAATCAAGTGGTGCCAGGTGAGCGAGTGCTGAACGGCCAAACTTGCCACTGTCCGTCACCACCCAGACCTCGTCCGCCGACTCCATCATTTGCCGCTCGGTCTCCACGAGCAGCGAGTTGCTGTTGAACAATCCCGCTTCGGTGATCCCGCCGACGCTCATGATGAGTCGCCGAGCATGAACCGCCTTGAGTGCCGCCTGAGCGATCGGCCCGAGTGCGACTCCCGTTTGCGGATACACGTATCCGCCGATTGAAATCAGCTCGATCCCCGGCTGATTGATCAGCAGATTGATGATCGGAACTGAGTTCGTCACCACCGTCAACGACCGCCCGATTAACTGCCGAGCCACTTCCAGCGTTGTCGTTCCGCCATCCAGCAGTACGACTTCGCCCGACTCGACCATCGCGGCGACCGCCTGAGCGATCTCCTTTTTCTCCTTTAGAGCGGCAACCGTCCGCTCTTCGAACGACGCCATCGATTCTCCGATGTAAGCCGCTCCGCCACGCGTCTTCTGCACCTTGCTGATTCCGTCGAGATATTCCACATCCCGTCTTGCTGTCGACTCGCTGATCCCAAAATGGTCAACGAGCTGCTGAAGAGACACAAATCCCAGTTGTTCGATGTGTTTCAGGACCTGAGTTCGACGTTCACCAAGCAGCATGGCCGCGTTCCCTGCTTCCCTACAGACGATTTATTTTTCGCAGTCTTCCATTCTGCGATGACGTTTTCAAGTCTAATTCATCCAATTTGTTTCAAAAAAGATCAATAGCCGTCACGGTGACGATCTGAGTCTGGGAGAACGGCGTAATCTGTAACGTTAGTTTCTACCACGTCCCCGGTGGCGTGTCGGAGCAATCTGGCACTCAGACAAGAGGTGCCCTGACCTCTTGCGGAAGGTTTTCAGGTGGGACCGAATCGAACCGTTGTCCCGGTTTTGCAGATCACGCCAATCCTTCCTTCTGAAATCAACAAGGCTATGCTTTCCGATCAAGTACGCATCAGTCATTGTCTACCTGTTGCCGGCCAGGCCATTCATGGGCTCCAGCTGAAGGGTTTGCGTCATGCTCAAATCATCGCATGTTGTCCTCGGACTCTGTCTTGTCGTCGGGTTCGTTGACGATACGCTGAAGGCGGCTGATGCCCCGCGGCTTGAATTCACTCGGATGGTGGCTCACTGGGCGAAGTACGACGATCCGGAATACCTGGCGTTCATCGACGAAGCTGAACCGGAGTTGGTCCAACTGGGTTTTTACGGCGGTCACTTCTGGAGCCTGGCTCACACCGACGCTTACAAAGGCTATCCCGCTCACCTCCCGGTGCAGGGCCACGATGAGTGCGGCCGATGGTTTGAGGAGCGAAACAGTGAACTCCGGAAACGCGGCGTCAAGGTTGTCGGTCATTTCAATGTCGAGTTTCTGGTAGGAGACATCGACAGCGAGAATGGACCAACGGGCTTCTTCCACTTCTACAACAACCTGTGGGACGAGAGCGAACTTGGTCCGAAGCCGGTGCAGAATCCGATCGATCTGCTGGAGATTGGCCCGGATGGAAAACCGATTGGTCAGAAAGGCTACGGCATCGGTGGCATGCACGAGTACTGGGCCTGCCTGCGGAACCCTCACTGGCAGACCGTGATGAAGGCACTCGTCAAACGTGGCATCGAACGCGGCGTTGACGGATTCATCGCCAACTACTTCTACCGCCACAACTGCCTGTGTGAGCATTGCCAGAGCGGGTTTCGCAGTTACCTGGCCGAGCGACACGAACCTGCCGAACTTAAGAAAGAATTCGGCATCGAAAATCTGGCGACTCACAAGTTCGAAGAGATCGTTTACTGGCACAAGCCGGAAGAATCGACACCTCTGCGTCGCGAGATGCTGCGCTGGTCGCAGATCTCCAACAAACAGGTATTCGACGAAGTCTTTCTGAAATACGGTCGTTCGCTGAAACCTGACCTGATCACTGCCCAATGGGACCATCTGAGCAACTTCAGTGCGATTCGTGGTGACGAGCGTTGCCTGTTGCCAGCCGAGTTGTGGGGGCGTGGCGAAGACTATCTGTGGTACAGCACCGGAGCCGCCGCGTATTACACGGATCTGGAGAACCGCTTCCTCGGCGATGCAACATTGCAGGCTCGGTACATCCGAGGATCGTTCGACGACAAGCCGTACACTCTGGGCAAGTACGAGAGCACTCGCATCCGAGCAGCCATCGCCGAACTGGCTGCCAACGGCGGCGTACCGATGGGCTTCTACACACGCTTTACCGATCCTGAGGCTCGCCAGGTCATCGCTCTGTACTACCAGTTTCTCAAGAAGCACGACGCGGTTTATCGAGCCAACCGCTCGCACGCAGAGGTTGCGTTGCTGTTCCCTCGAAAGGCCGTTCATGCGGGCAACATTGAACCGATCGAGCAGTTTCGAGCGATCGGGACAAAACTTCTCGATGAGCATGTTCTGTTCGACATCATTCCGGACGACGTCGCGACTGACGAGCAACTCGCCACGTACCAACACGTTGTCAGCGTCGAGAATCCTGACGCAGAGGCAGTCATTGCCGATGCCGAACGTAGTCATTTCGAGTTGCCGTACACGGTTCGCGTGTCAGCCAGTCGTCCTGCGAAAGGCGACGGGTTGGCGATTCATTTCGTCAATTACAACCGCGAAGAACCACCTCGTGGCCGAGATGGAAAGCCAAGTGCCGGACGAGGAATCTCGGATGAAAAGCCAATCGCCGTTTCGAAATCCGAAGTCCGAATCCGACTACCAGAAGGCCAGTCAGCGACGTCGGCGAAATTCCTGACTCCTGAAACTGATGCAGCGGCGGTACTCAACGTTCGGGTCGAGTCCGGGTTTCTGCACGTGACGCTGCCGGAGTTTCTCGTCTACGGCGTGTTACAGGTTGAGTCCGGTACCGATGCCGGTCCAAATCCAGGTCGATAATACGAACACAAGGGCTCAGCGACGAACTGCTTGTGCCGAGTCCGCGGTCAAGTGCCGTCGGATCTGGTTGCGTGAATTCGGATTGTCGGCAGCCTGACGGTGTTCGCTCGCCTGCAGAGAGTCGTGGGGCCGCCAATGTCTCAGCTTTGCCCGCGAGAGGCTGGCTGATCGGGGCGATCTCTGTCGCGTTTATCGAGAAAGACTTTCGTCCGGGGGCGACAGATGGGACAATGCTCTGCGAAGAGTCAATGTGTGGGCCGGACTCTCGCTCGATCGACAGGGATGAGTCACAAAAGCTGGTACAGGATGCCAACGCGGTCAGCACACTGCCTGTTTAGGGAGACTTAAGATGAGACGTCACATTCTGTTTGCCGGGCTGGTTGTAACAGCCATGTCCATGCTCACTGCAGAAACGGTCGTCGCCGATCACTGCAGCTGCAATGGAGGTTATTCGATCGGCGGCTGCAGCACTCCGTTGGTCGGCAGCTATGGCGGCACGACCTACGCCGCACCTCTTCAGACCAACGGTTACTACTACCAGCCGCAGCCGTACTACTATCAACCTCAGTATTACCGGCCATCGACAGCGTACTTCGGCAGCTATCCTTCGTATGGCTACTCTTCGTACGGCTATTCCGGTTATTCACGACCGGGAATCTCCATCCAGTTCGGTTCAGGGTTTGGTTCGAGCTACGGCTACCGACCTTACAGTTACGGTTTTGGTCGAAGTTACGGAAGTGGATTCGGATTTGGCAGCTCGCTCCTCTACCGCGGTGGTCACCATCACCATCATCACCACTAACGGTATGCGGCACTGGCTTGACCGGCTCGCGGACAGGCTGGCCGTGGTAAACAGGACGGCTGGAGATGACCTTGGCGTCCCGAAGTTTCACCGGGTGCTCGCAAGGTCATCTCCTCTCAGTTATCCGACATTTCTGTTGTGGCTTTGATCTGATTACCTGAGCCGCTTGCTCACTTTTGCTGCCGATAGGGTTGGCCAGCTTCGTACAGGGCGAGACGTTGCTTGATCGCCGCCTTTTCGTTCTCGTCGGCGATCTTGAGCGCGCCTTTCGCGACGCTCACGGCCTGCTCGAACTGGCCTGCTTCCGCGTGGGCGGCGGCCAACGTGTCCATGATGTCTGCTTGCTGGTAGCCGGTCAGCTCGCACGCCTTCGTCGCGAATTCGACTGCCTGACGACCGTTCCTGTGTGAAACGTTCGGAGTCGTTGCCAGTAGCCAGGCCCGATTGTTCCAGGCGAGCGCGAATGCGGGGTCGATTTCAACCGCCACTCGATAATCGTCGATTGCCTTGGGAATGTCGCCCATGACCTCGCGAGCGGCACCGGACGCTTCCCACGCCGGAGCGAATTTCTGATCCAGATCCAGTGCCGCGTGCAGATCAACCATCGCCTGCTCAACATTTCCCATATCGAGCCACACCATCGCCCGATTCGTATACACACCGGGATGACGGGTACCTCGCGCGATAACGGTGTCGAAATCTGCTTTTGCATGGTCAAGGCGGCCGAGTCTCCGGTAGGTCGTACCTCGGTCGTTGATCGCCGGCACGTTTTGCGGATCAAGTTCGATGGATTTCGAGAAATCCGCAGCGGCTTTCTCAAAGTCATTCAGAGCAACCAGAGCCGCGCCGCGTTCGAAGTAGTTTCGTGACGTCGGACTTTGCTGTATCTGCCGAGTGAAGTAATCGATCGCTTTGTCGATCGCGACGACGTCGCTCTGCTGGATCCAACCCTTTGCGGCGGGAATCCATAGCCAGTTTCCATTGGTCTCGCGACCGACGAGAATCTCCGCCAACGCCGCTTTGCCGACGACAACGCTTTGAGACTTCAACTCGGCGTCCGCGTGAATAACCATCACGGGGTGCTCGGCTGGTTTTGTGCCGGATGCGTTGTCCTGCGACTGAGCGACCATCGTCACCAAACACGACAACGCCATCGTTACTGAGATTGCTTTCATCACGTGTGAACCTCCTGTTGAGACCTGGCCCGGCAAAATGCTGGCCATAGCATAACGCATGGCAGCCGTTCTCACTTCACTATTCTGAGCAGGTCGCTGCTGGCGAAGCAGGCACAAGTCTGATTCGCGAATCGAACCGTGCAATTCTGGCGCGCTCCCTGCAGGATCTCAAACAGCGGCCCGCCGAACACTGGCGAAGCCGGTCTTCTTTGGACGCCCGTCGTTTCACGGGATCAGGCCGATGATCATGGACCGTCAATCGCGACGTGAGTTCCGGCAGCTTTTGCGTTTGCTCGTTCCAGCCTGCTCTTGATGAATAGGGGCTAAAGCGAAGTGCCGAGGCGGGCGCTTTCGGGGTGGTCCGGGTTGATCGTGCCTGGCGGGAAAATTGCCGGCAGCGGGCGGGTGATGCCGGAAACTTCTGAGGGCACATCGAGCAGATCGTCCAATCTGACTGAGTCGTGAGCGGGCATGTCGGGAAATGACAACTCGGCCAGTGCAGATGAGTGGGCTCCACCTGGCAGTGGAAGTTGAAAACGTTCGATCCAGGCTTCTGACTCGTCTCCAAAAACCTGCTGAAGTTCGTCGAGCGCGACGGCGCGATCGGTGGCTGAGTCAAACTCTCGCCAAACAAAACGAGACAGTTCGTCGAGCTTGGGGCTCGATCGATTCAGTCGGGCACCCTTCAGAACGGTCATCCACGCCTGGTGCCGATCACCCGTCTGGACGTAATGCTCGGCAAGGTAACGCCAGCCAGTTTCCAGGGTCGGTTCGAGTTTGACAGCCTGCTTCCAGTCAGCCAGCGATTGCGTCTGCATGATCGCCCGCCAGGCAAGATACCGACCATTCCAGACCGGCTGCATCAGGGCCAGCACACACGCCACGAGTCCGGCATGGATCAAAGTCAGTCCGGTCAAGCCAGCAAAGCGATTCCACCGTCGCAGGTCGTAACACACCCAGCCGACGCTCGCTCCGTAGACAAGCCCCAGCAGATGGGCTCCGTTGGCAATCGGTACGTCAAGAAACATCGTTAACGGGATGCAGATGAAAAGTGATCCAAAGCAAAGCGGTACTAACGACGGATGCATGCGCTCGGCGATGTCTTCATCGTGCCGTCGGACAACAAGGAGCAGGCCAAACAACGCGAAGATCATTCCGGAAATTCCAACCACATTCTGATCAAGTGCCGCCTCAGGCAGAATTGAAAAAGTGGCAGCCAGCAGGCAGAACAGCGGGTATCGGAGCTTTCCCAGTTTGGGTTCGAGCAGATCTGCAAACATCCAGAACGCCAGCACGTTCATCACCAGGTGCAGCAGACTTCCGTGATGAAATGCGCTGATTGTCAGTCGCCACCACTCGCCTTCCCACAGCGAAAACATGCCATGAATATCAGGAAAATCTGTCAGCAGCAAAACGTGGAGGGCTCCAGGTTTTTCCGTATGGGTACTCGCAGTCTCTCCGACAATGGGCAGGGAAAGCGTGAGCGAGTACAGAAAACACGACACCAGAATCAGCACACAGGTCACCGGCAGGCGGCAGAATGCGCGGCCGAGCATCTGAAACGGTGAGATCCTGCTGGTCACAGAATTGATTTCCGGAAGGTCTGAAGAAGCGGGACGCTGGCGGGCAACGCTCTCTGGCTGCGGCGGATGATCGCAGAAGAGTCACAGGAAACAACAGAAGCCCGGCACCCTCCCAGTTGCCGGGCTTCTGATGGCGATCTGCCAGGGCGGTTTCAAACTTCTCTTCAGCGATTGCTCGTTGGAGAGAGATTAGTGATTACCGCCTCAGCAGATTTCAGCGTTTTCGCAGCTGACTCTCTCCGAACAGTTCTTCGACCTTCTTGTGCAGATCGACTTCCCGCTCTCGCAGATTCGGAATGCTGTTGTCACGTTCCGGGTTTCTCACCTTCCAGGGCACCGGAGGTGACTGACCGGGCAACGCGCCGGTTCCGGGCAGCAGGTACAGCTTCTGCATTTCTTCGAGATTCATCGGTCGAGCACCGATCCGACCAAACACCGAAAGTTGAGTGCCTTCTTCGTCGACGGCCCGGTCTCGATCGAATCCTTCGCTGACTGCCAGTGCATGGCCGCCATGTGGGATTTTGAACGATGAGACTAATGAAGGAGTCGGTCTCGGAGAAACCCGTCGTTGCCGGGCGTGTCCGGCGAAGTCAACTGCACGACGTGCAATCCGTTGTGTCCGTCCGCCAGGTAGGCGTAGGCACTGGCATAAGTGAATCCCAGTTTGACGTCATGCAGGTCGTTGATCTTTCCGTCAGCAGTGAAGACCTGGTCGACCTTCGGGTTGCGAGGATTCTTCACATCCAGAATCGTCAGACCATGACTTCCCGTAGCGACGTAGGCGTAGGTTCGAGCCACGTAAATGTTATGAGCTTCTTCCAGATGCAAAGCAGTGACTGGTTCAGGGGCCTCCGGATTGGTGACATCCATGACTTTGATACCGTCGTCGTCACAGATGAATGCGTAGCGGAACTGGAATTCGACATTCCCCGGATTATTCAGCCACTCACCGTTTGGCAGAACACGTACGACTTTCATGTTTGTGTGGTCATCAATATTAACAATGACCATCCCGGCGTCGCAGGCGATCCATGCATATTTACCACGAATCGTAATACGGCGTGCTCCGTCCAGAATCCCGTCCGGGTTAAACACCACGTCCTTCTTAATAAAGTTGTTATTCGGGTTACCGTCGAGCAACGTCCCGACAAGTACCAGGTAAAGTCCTTCACAACTGTCAGTGACGTAAAGGAACGCATACCGCAGCGGCACTGATTGTTCGAAGTTTTCCGGTGAGTGCTTGCGTGTCGGGTCTGGAGCCATCGTCGATGGCGATGCGACGTCGGTACAGTGCGGCGATCGCACATAGAACTTCTGACCGAGCGGCGAAACAGGAGCTGTCGTATACCGCTCGGCAAAACCTTTATGGTCAGTGAAGGCAATGTCAAAGATGCGGAATCCACCTTCGCCACAGGCTGCGTAGAGATATTCTCCACGATGCTGCAGATTGAGAATTTCGTGTTTCATGTTGGGATGCAGCAGGTTGTCCGCGATGTCGCGTCCGGGATGTTCGTAAGCCGTCTGCAGTTGTCGATCGTTCGCTACATGCTGCTCGTAATACTGTGGAAAAGCGTCCTCGTGCATCGTGCTGCCGATGATTGCCTGCGGCTCATCGCGTTCCTGAACGACCGGCGACCAGACGCCGTGCTCGCCCGCAGCAATCCACGCATAGCGACCGACATGATTCATGTACTTCGTGCCGAGCAACAGTAATTGCGACATGATCGCGTTATTATCATCGTCGCCAGACAGGTGGCAGTCGGCACACAGTTTTGTTTCGCCGCGACCGCGTACGGTATGAGGAACGTTGGTGCTGAAGGCGCATCCGCTGAGACCTTCTGCCGAGATTGTCTGCTGCTGATAATAAATATTCTCACGGTTTCCGTTGTACGACGAAACATGCACCGCACAGGCAGATCGAACCGGGTTAATTCGCTGCCCGGTCGCGTTTGCGTCTTTGGCCAGCATGAAGATGTCGTCACGCAGAGTCTGGAAGTTGTATGAGGTGTAGTTCTTCGTGACGTCGCCTTCGTAGTGCAGTTCCGGCATCTTCTTGTCGGCCTTCTGCACGAGGTGGCAACCAAAGCAGCTCGGGTTCCAGGACGAGTGACAGGCAATACAGTTCATCTCGTGAATAGCGTGAGCACACTGTTTCGGGTCTGCCGGGACATCGCCCCATTGATATCCGTACTGGTTTTCTTTCTTCTCGAATCTCACAGTTTTCGAAAGTGCTGACAGCGCGTTGTAGTCAGGATGGCTGGGCGTGATTGTGTCGCGAACCTGCTTTACACGCCACGATAGCCCTGGATCGACCATCGAATTCTGCACGATGGTGCCATCGGGCAGCTCTTCGAATCGACGTTTGCCAAACGGAGTTCGCATGGCTGCGAGATTTCGGCCCACGTTACGAGTTTCTTCGTTTCGTTCGGTGACCATTCCCGGCCAGACATTGCCCTTGGCGGCCGGCCCGGAAGTCCTCAAAGGAGCAAACTCAGAAATTGTTCCATGGCAGTCAGTGCAGGTGATCTCGATCGCATCCCGCACGCCGCCGTAAAGTTTGGTGTCGCCGTGATTGTCCTGCACGAAGTGGCAGTCGACACAGTGCATGCCCATTTCGAGATGGATATCGAGCATATGCACCGGTGAGACTTCTCTCATCTGCCGCAACGCCGATTCCAGATTCATGACGCGTTTGCGTTCATCTTCATTGATCGGGTGCCCCTCGGTATCCATGTGAGCCCAGTCGCGATCCCGGTAAAGCTCTTTGACGACTTCCGGAACCTTCACGCCCAGCATCTTCTGTTTTGGCGTTGCTCCGGGCAGCGGTGTTCCATCGTGATTGAGCAGTGTGCCCGTGCGGTCCTTCTTAAAGACTGCCCGGTAGCTCCAACCGTGACCATGAAAGTCGGCCAGCGTGTGCTTCAGCTGAGGGTTGAGGTCGACAATCTCAGTCAGAAACTCGTAGTCAGACGACAACATTTTGGCATCGATGTCGTTCGGGTTGTTCATTTGTCTTCTGACGAATTCTTCTGCCGATGAATCTGCCTGCTCTTTGGGGTACATGAACTCGCCATCGGTCTCTTGATCGCTCCACAGATAACCAATGTAGGAATTCATGACGGTCGTTCCGGGATGCATGTGGCAGATCATGCACTGGCTGGTGGGGATGGCCGTCGTGAACCGGTGAGTGATCGGATGCCCGCTCTCCCATTTAGGAATTGTCGGGTCCAGGCTGACCACGAAGTCATCTGTCTCAGCCGCCGCTTTGCCGCGGTTTCCGTATTTGGCATACGGACCGGAGCTGACCGGCGAACGATCGTTGGCATAAATCACGTGGCAGGAAGTGCAACCACCCTGTCGGTAATCGCCGGGATGATCGTTCGTTCCCGCGAAGTTGAGCGTTGGGTCGAGCAGTCGGGTTTTTGACAACCCAATAAATACCGGGTCGGTTCGGTTGAGCGTCCCCATTCCTCGGTTACTGGATCGCTGCCGTGGACGGCCTGGTTCTTCACCACGTTCCGGGTTTCCGAGTTCGGCGGCAAAGCGACCGCCTCGTTCGAAGGTTCGCAGAATGTTACTGATGTGTGTCGTCTGGAAACGCGGCAGTGGCTCCAGAAACGGAACAACGCCTTTCCAGTCGCGTTCATACTCAGTCGGTGGCGGAACCGTCTGAATTCGCTGGCCGGTACCGTACATGCTGTAGCTTTCGCCGTAGCGAGGCACCTTGTGCGTAACCGCTCCGTTGTTGTACAGAGCCGCTCCCCACAACATGCAGCCGTGGGTCATCATGCTCTTCTTGACTTCCAGAGTCTCTTTCGGATGGCAACCCGACATGCCGCAGCTGATGTGAGCCACTCGCAGGTCGCCGGGATTCACGAAACGCACGAACTCGGGATACTCGTGGTTGAGTACCGTGTAGTTGCGAGCGGGATTCGCGGCTGACGGCCATGCGTCAGGAAACCTCGGGTGGATATGCCCGATTTCTTTCATCGTCGTGTTGGCGTTTCCGCCGTGGCAGTCGGTGCAGCCAATCTGCAATGCTTCGCTCATGTGCGGATCGTGAGATTCCTTGTGACACTCGACGCAGCCCCAGCTTTTGGCCCACGCTTCTTCCGGCGTCAGGTTGATCAGGTCCGCCATCGCGATCTCTTCCGGGATTGGATAGGCGACATCCGGTTCCGGGTTGATGCGTTCGGGAATCGAAGCAGCCGTCTGCAGCACTTCGAATGGTAACTCGGAGATGTCGCTGGCGGGCTGCTCGCTGGTTGGCGTTGACGACGGATGTTCAACACGATTCTGGTCAGCGATGGGCCGCATCGGAATCGAACGGGCCGCATCGGCTCGCTGTGGATCAAGTCGCTGCGGTTCTTGCGGTTTAATCGTCGGCTCAGTCTTTCGACGAAGCAGACGCGACGGACGAATCGCATCCAGCAGTCGCGACGTGCGGGATCGCGTGGCTGTTTCAGAACGCCCTGCATCTTCGATCGCGACAGGAACAGGAGGTTCGGCAGCGCGCACAATCTGATGGTCCGACGAACTGCTTGAACACGCGACGAAATAAGCGAACGCCAGTCCCCACAGGGCCGCGCCGCCACAATACATCCCAATAAATCGCTTCCGTTGCGCCATTCGATTCTGACCTCCATGTCAGGATCTCACCGTCGAACTTAGCCGAGGTGTGTGTTGTGTGTTGTGCTCGTCATTGCTCTGCCGGAACAACGTCGCTCCAGCAAAGGTTGCAATCAGTACGTCAGGATCATTTCGAAGAACGATGCGTAGAGGGGATTGACGTCGCCCGACTTATATTCGGAGTAGAGGTCTTTGAAACCTCTGTCCGGAATCAGTCCGGAGACTCCAAAGAGTACGATCGCGTTGTCGTTGTGGAATGGTCGCCATTCAAAACCGAGACTGAGATCGAGTCCGATTTTCTTGTCGATATTGCTCTGGAACGTGTAGGTGCTGAGCACTTCGGTCTTGTCAAACATCAGATAGTTTGCATTCATGATCGATCTCAGCTTGGGCGTGATATCCATGTCGAGACCGACGTTAAACAGCAGCAGTCCCGGATTCACAAAGTTGCTTTGTCCCTGTGTCTTACTCGAACGCAGGTTGGGGACCAGGCTTCGATTGTTAACTAGCTGCACGCCAAAGAGCTGAATCGCCTGACGCTGCCAGTAGCTGAACTCTCCACCGGCAAACACGGGATTGTCCATGATCGAATCGAAGCCTTCGGCGTCCTTGTCGTTGGCGTTGCCGTCGCCCGACGAGTAGAAGAATGACGTTCGGAAGCGAGCCCAGTCGCGGTCGTAAGACAGTTCGACCGCGGCCATCTTTGCGTTAATCTGGAGTTCCTGGCCACCAATCGGATTCTTACCGTCGCGACCAGTCACCCAGTAGAACGCGTTGCTGATGTTGAACCGTCCCATGTGACCGTCGCCAGCGAAGCCGAAGTAGTAGGCCTCGACACGGTGCTCCTGGAAAATACCAACCGGGTCCGGTCGAACCAGAAAGTTGTTGCGGTCAAACTTTGTGCTCGGATGGTCGTTGTTCATGTGGAAACTGGCCTGCGCCGTGTATCCTGGAAAAACAAAATCCTGCATGTAGTAGTTGGCAATCAGAATATTCTGGTGACGGTCGTCGTAGGTGTTCAAACCGGAGTTCGTGTCCTTCTCAACCATGTCGTAGAACAGCACGTTGAACTGATGCCGGTTGGAAAACTTCGAACCGAACAGTCTCACCGCGCGGTTGGTGTCGAAGAAGATGAACCCGCGGAAGTCCGAGTTGAAAAGCTGATTACCGGCTCGGGCAGAGATGAAGTCATAGTCGGGGCTCAGGTCGGCCAGCTTCACCTCGCCGAAGTATTCCTGCAGAAGTACGGAGTGTTGCCGTGATCGACTGCGTCCATTTCTGACGTCGGGATTTACCAGAGCCAGTTCCTTCACCCACAACTCGTTAAGGTTGAACGCGGGTGCCAGGCGAATCTGCCAGTCGACCGGTTTGAAGGCGGTCGTGTTTCCGTGATTCAGATCCATCCTCAGAAAGAAGTTCTGATTGAGAGCGAACTGGTTGCGGTTTCCGAAGAACTCTTCCTGATTCGGGTTGGCGGTACTTTCGAACGGAGTCGTACCGACCGGAACCTGACGGTAATCGAACTGCGTCTGGCTGGTCGCGGTCACGTTAAGGAAGGTGTGTTGCCCGATGATCGGGAAGTCGCCCTTGAGCACGTTCTGGTTGTACGGATCCCACCAGTGCCCCTCGGTGCCGATGTAGTCAACGGTGTAGGGATAGCCGAGGCCGTAGCGGTCCACACGCGGGTAGCCGGTTCGCCAGCGGTCAGGTTCCGGTACGAAGTGGCTGTCCTGCTGTTGCTCAGTTGGCAGAATTCCAGAAGGGCCTGTGAAGCCTCGCGGAGGATCGCGCTCAGGCATCAGCAACTCTTCGAACTGAGCACCCGCCGGCATGACGCTCGGCATAATCTGCTGCTCGATCGGACGATCCAGAATCTCCGGACTGCGACGTTCAGAAAGCAGACCGGGCTGAGCGTTCACGTTTGCCTTGAGTTCGCGAAGGCCCTGTTCGAATTCCTGTGTCGAAAGCCGCGGAGTCTCGGTAGAGGCCGCTTCACTCCCTGGAGCTGGTGGAACGCCGACGCCCGATGTCTGCTGCACGGCTTTCTGCGAAATCAGAGCTGCTGCCAGTTTTCGAATCTGTGAATCAGGATCTGACTGACTCATTTCTTTCAGTCGCGACTCGATGGCGGGTGGCAGGTCCTGTCCGGGGA
>JABMPE010000576.1 GCA_013203845.1 Rhodopirellula sp.
AACCAGGATCGACAGCCAGGCGGCCAGAAACACCAGTGACAGAATCTCTGGACGAACGATACCACGTCCCGTGACGACGATCGCCACGAGAGTCCAGACTGCGGCACGCACGCAGGTGTCAACGCTCGACGAAGTTGCACAGAAACCAATCGCGACCGCTGCCGTGATACACACCGCCTTGGCGAGAACCAGCAGCGTGACACCGCCGACGCGATAGATCACCGCTGCCAGCAACTGGAATCCCCAATGCAGATCAACCCACGCAGCGTCTGGATCCGAATAGGTGTACCAGTCGACAAACGGGAGAGTCTGCCGCTCAATAATCAGCTGCCCGGTCTTCAGATGCCACCAGATATCAAAGCCCTGCATCGGACTGCACGACCAGACGAACGCCGCCGTCAGGAGTGACGCCGTCAGAAGCCACGATCCGATCCGATCGTCCCCGCAGCCTGAATTTGCGACGTCACGATTCGCCTCGCGTGAGAGCTGACTCACACCGTGCGTTGTCCGTTTTCTGATTCGCTTCCGCTTGGGCATGAGAACTTCTTTCCCAGGTTTGCGTACTCTCACAAAGCAGCGAATAGACGTCAGCATCGGATACTGGAACGGTCTCTGCCAGCGGCATCACGATGTGAGTCAGCAGGTTCTGGAATCCTGAAGACTGACGCAATGGCGCTCAGACGCGGGGCCGAAACAAGTTCCTGATTTGACAGGGGCATGCCCACAACTAAAAGCGTCACCGAGACTTTTAGCAGTTCGCGTGGACACTTCGAGTGTTGTGAGTTTTTGATCGTCAAGCAGTAAGCTGGAACAAGCACAACGGTCGCGTACCGCGGGATTCCATGATGCTCCGGCAGCAACTCTTGGTACGGTGTTTCAACGCTGGGAGCGAGGGTTCACAACAATCGTCAGTCAGAATGATGCGGGGAACAGCCAGACCTGAACTGCTGCTGCAGGCATTCAGCCGGAAGATGGATCAGATTTCGCTCTGAGAATTCCGTCTGCGGCGCAAAGCGTTTGTCGATGCCACTTTTCTCAGTCGCCCGTTTTCTTAATGACCTTTGGTGACGATCCAGGTGAGCAGGCCTTTGGCCAGGTGCATGCGGTTTTCGGCCTGCTGGAAGACGATGCTGTGCGGGCCTTCCATCACTTCGTCGGTGACTTCCAGGCCGCGCTTGGCCGGCAGGTCGTGCATGAAGCGGCAACCGTCAGGAGCCTGTGCCAGCAGTTCGGCAGTGACTTGAAAAGCCGCAAAGTCTTTCTTGCGTTTGCCTTCTTCCTCTTCCTGACCCATGCTGGCCCAGACGTCGGTGTAGATGATATCGGCGTCTTTGACGGCAGCGATGGGGTCGTTGGTCTGGGTGAACTGCGAGTCGGGACACGTTTCTTTCAGTCGGCTCATGAACTCGTCAGGTAGTTCGTAACCAGACGGGCAGGCCAGCGTCATGGGCAGGCCGAGCATTGACGTCAGGACGGCCAACGAAGCGCTGACATTGTTGCCATCGCCCACGAAGACCAGCTTTTCGTCGGTCAACGCCCCGAACGATTCCCGGATCGTGAACAGGTCGGTCAGTGCCTGGCAGGGGTGATACTCGTCGGAAAGACCGTTGATGACAGGGCACGTCGACCACTGGCAGAATTCGTCGATCAGTTCCTGCGAGAACGTCCGCAGCACGACGACGTCCGAGTATCCACTGATGACGCGCGCAATGTCCGGGAGCGATTCCCGACCATAGAGCCCGGCATCCTGGCCCGAGAAAAACGACGCAGAACCGCCCAAGTGAATCATCGCGGCTTCGAAGCTGAGTCGAGTTCGCAGCGAAGGTTTTTCGAAGACCAGCGTCGCGACGCGGTTACTGAGTGGTGTTTCCGGATCTCCTGACGAGAGCTTTTCCTTCAGACGTTCAGCCGTCTCAAGGATGTCCATCACGTCGTCAGCTGTCAGGTCAAAAAGTGAGGCGAGGTGTTTCATCGAATCAATTCAGTTTTGCTGAAGTTTTCAGTGTTGATTTCGCAGTTCTGTCACGCGGCAACAGGGCCAGTTCATGATCGACGACTGCCGGTGATCGGTGCCTGGCGATTGTCGGGTCGCGAAAGTTCTGGAATCAGGTCGCTTCGGCGGCCATTTCGCGAAGCACGTCTGCGATGATACGGAATCCTTCGTCAACTTCGTCGATCGAAATGTTAACCGCGGGAAGCAGCCGGATAACAGTTCCCTGAGTGGCGTTAATCAGCAGACCCTTCTCCATGCATTTTCTGACGGCAGGCGTTGATGGAATCGTCAGCTCCACGCCGATCATCATACCTCGGACGCGGATTTCGGAGATGATCGGCAGTTCTTCGGCGAGTGTCGCAAAATGGTTTCGGAATCGTTCCGACATGGCGGCGACATTGTCGAGCAGATTCTCGTCCTCGATCGTTTGAACGGTTGCGATGCCAGCGACCATCGCCAGCGGGTTTCCGCCAAACGTCGAAGCGTGCATGCCGGGACGCAGGTCCGGAGCCAGTTCGGTGGTCGTGATAACCGCTCCGCACGCGACTCCGGACGCGATGCCTTTCGCCATTGTGAGGATGTCTGGCTGAACATCCCACTGCTGATAACCAAACCAGGTACCGGTGCGTGCCATGCAGGTCTGCACTTCGTCGAAGATAAGCAGGCAGTTGTTTTCGTCAGCGATCCGTCTCAAACCAGCGAGGTATCCGTCGGCAGGAATCTGAACTCCGCCTTCGCCCTGAATGGGTTCGATCATGATCGCCGCGGTTTCGTGATCGACCAGGTCAGCAACGGCCTGCAGGTCACCGGTCGGAGCGTACTTGAATCCGGCAACCAGCGGCCCGACTCCTTCATGGAACTTCGGCTGCGCCGTGGCGGCCGTCGTGGCGAGCGTTCTGCCGTGAAAGCCTTTTTCAAACGTGATGACTTTGTATCGACCTTCCTTCATGCCGTGCAGACGGGCGAGCTTCAGGGCTCCTTCGTTGGCCTCGGCACCGCTGTTGCAGAAGAAGGCTTTGCCGAAACTACGTGTGCAGAGTATTTCAGCGAAGTCCCCCTGAGGTTCCATGAACCAGGTATTAGGAATGTGAATCAGTTTCGCCGCCTGTTCCTGCACGGCTTGCGTGACTCGCGGCGGACAGTGCCCCAGAATGTTGCAGCCCCAGCCGGGAAACAGGTCGAGGTATCGCTTTCCTTCAGCGTCCCAGCAGTACTGTCCGGCTCCTCGGACGATACTGATGGGGTACCGGGTGTAGTTCGGAATAACGTACTTGTCGAACTGAGCAATCCTGTCCTCGCTGGACATTGCGGCGGCTGAATCCATGTTCGTTTCTTTCAAGGTAAGACGTTGTGTCGTCTGGCTTCTGTTCAGTTTGCTGCTGTCTCGAAAAGACTCTCGGACAGAAACGGCGATGTGATGGTTCGGAACGCTGCCAACTCCTGATCGCGAGGCAGCATTTGTAACGGATCAGGCCACGATTTCGGTTCCGATTCCCATGTTGGAATAGATTTCGAGCAGCAACGAGTGCTGACGTCGTCCGTCAATAATGTGCAGCTTTCCGACGCCAGCTTCGAGGGCTTCAAGGGCGGCTTCTATTTTTGGAATCATGCCGGCTGAGATTGTTCCGTCGGCGATGAGCGTTCGAGCTTCCGACACATCAATGTGTGAGATCAGCGACTCGGGGTTGTCTTTGTCGCGAAGCAGCCCCGGCACATCGCTGACAAAGACGAGTTTTTCAGCTTTCAGCAGCCGGGCGACCGCTGCGGCAGCCGTGTCGCCGTTCACGTTGAGCAGTTGCCCGTCCCTGTTAACGGCGATGCAGGGAATTATCGGGATTTTTCCGGCGCTGGTGATTGCGTCGAGAAACTCCCGGTTGATATCGGTGACCTGACCGACGAGTCCGAGATCGAGTTCTTCTCCGGACTCTGATTTCAACGCAAGCCGTTCTCCGATCAGCACGTTCTTCCCGCTGGCAAAACTGAGTCCGACAGCTGTTCCGCCCTGATGCGCGATCTCGTCAATCAGCCTGGTGCAGATCGTCCTGGCAAGAACATTGGCGGCAATTTCGAGCGTCTTTTGATCGGTGTAGCGGCGTCCCTGGACCCAGCGAGGTTCGATGCCGGCGGCTTCCATCGCCTGGCTGATTTCTTTCCCACCACCGTGAATGACAACCGGACGCATGCCGACGGTTTCCAGAAAGATGACGTCGGTCAGGAAGGATTTGACCGCCTCTGGATTCTCAAGCGCGCTGCCGCCCAGCTTGATGATGATGTATTGGTCCCGAAATTGTCGGATCCAGGCGAGTGCTTCGATCAGCACGCCCGCCTTCCGAGTCGCTTCGTCCACGGTGTCGATCCTCAAAAAACTGGGAAAAACGTGCGATTCTAGGCCTCTGGTTCGCAGTGTCAATTCGGCGGGCTGATCAGCAGCGTCTCCTGCTGTCTGTGCGTGGGAACGTTCCGTGAAATTGCGGGTTATGAGGTCGGCTTGCCGGTTATGAGGCGGGGCGAGCCACCGGTCATGTTGACGGCAGCTTTTCATTTCCGTTTCACCTTGTGTTAACGTTGTCGCACGTTTGATGTTTTGATCACTGTCCGGAATTGGTCGTCAGTCTGCTGAAAGAATCAGAATCATGTTCGCAGCTCAACCGGGAACTCTGGCATTCGGCATCGCGGGCTGCTTGTTGACGCTGACGGCGGTCTTTGTGCTGGCGCGTACGATTCGTAACACCCTGTACTCCGAAGATGCGGAGCAGGACGACGAGTGGCGTTACGACATTAATCGAATCAACGAGTTGCGGCGGCTGAGCCCACTTTACCGCATCTTCTATCCGCTGATCGCTGGTCTGGCGGTTCTGAATCGAGGCATGTTTCGCGGCTCTTTACCGGAGATTGGTCGAGAACTTCAGGCCGCCGGGCACACTCGTTTCTGGACGCCCGAAGAGTATCTTGCGAGGTTGCAGACGATCGCGCTGCTGATGATGCCAGGCTTCGTCTACATTGCTGTCGAACTGATGGGAACTCCCGGAGTGGTCTCGGCGATGGCTCTGACCGGCCTGACCGCGTACTGGCTGCGACGGCGACTGGCTTCGCAGGCACATTACCGACTCTTTCAAATCAAGAAGAAGATGCCGTTTCTGCTCGACCTGGTGACCTTGCTGATGGAAGCGGGCGCGACGTTCATCAATGCACTTTCGGAAGCGGTTCGTGAGTTTCACGACCAGCCGGTCGGAGTCGAATTCGGTCGAGTTCTCGCTGAAATCCGCATGGGCAAAAGCCGCACGATGGCTCTGGAAGCAATGCGCGAACGACTCAGCGATGACGAAGTGACGGCGATTGTCGGCTCGATCATCCAGGGTGAAAATCTGGGGACGCCGCTGGCTACCGTGTTTCGAACTCAGGCCGACGTTTTGAGAATCAAGAGAACTCAGCGTGCGGAAACGATCGCGGGCGAAGCCGGTGTCAAAATGCTGTTACCGGGGATTCTGATCATGGCGTCGACTGTTGTGATCATCCTTGGGCCATTTCTGCTGAGCTTCATCTATCAGGAATACATCTTCTGATCAGAGTCTGCCTGCCTTCACGCTTCGAAAGCAGCGGAGCGAATCGGCGTCGCGTCAAAAGCCTGAGTGGAATTCTCAAGCGGGCTTTTTCATGGTCAGCGAAACACGGCG
The DNA here is from genome assembly GCA_013203845.1 of Rhodopirellula sp. Classification (GTDB taxonomy): domain Bacteria; phylum Planctomycetota; class Planctomycetia; order Planctomycetales; family Planctomycetaceae; genus JABMPE01. The sequence goes on from JABMPE010000576.1 coordinate 5,668, forward strand.
TCGTTCATTGTCGACTGACTGAACCCAGACGGTCACGATATCTCCGACAGAGACCACTTCGTGAGGACTGCTGATAAATCGATCGGCCATCTGACTGATGTGGACCAGTCCCGTATCCTTCAGGCCGATGTCTACAAACGCACCAAAGTCGACCACATTGAGGACTGTCCCTGTCAGCTCCATGCCGGTCGCCAGATCATCCAGTTTCAGAACTCCGCTGCGGAAGATTGGTCCAGGAAGATCCGTTCTCGGATCCCGGCCGGGCCGACTCAGCGCATCGATAATATCCTTGAGCGTTGGCTGGCCGACATCGAGGTCCACGGCAAGCTGCTTCAGCGACACTTCTTTGAGGCTGTTCTGCAACGTCTCTCTCTTGTGATCCATCAATTGCAGATCGGCTGGCGTCAGTGAGAGATTCTCCAGAACACGATGGGCAACCTTGTAGCTTTCCGGATGAATCCACGTCTGATCCAGCGGCTCTGCACCGTTGCTGATTTTCAGAAACCCTGCCGCCTGAGTGAATGTAGACTTCCCGACGCCAGCGACTTCCAGCAACTGCTTACGACTGGCAAACGAACCATTGGCTTCCCGCCACTCAACCACTCGTCGGGCAATCAGCGGGCTGAAGCCGGAAACGTATTTCAGCAGCGAAGCGCTGGCGGTGTTCAAGTCAACGCCGACGAAGTTCACGCAGGATTCTACGACGCCATCCAGCGATTCCTTCATCTGACGCGGATTCATGTCGTGCTGATACATCCCGACGCCGATGTGCTGTGGCTCGATTTTTACAAGTTCACTGAGCGGATCCTGCAAGCGGCGACCGATGGAAATTGTTCCCCGGACTGTCGCGTCATAGTCGGGAAATTCTTCTCGCGCGACGGTGCTGGCTGAATAAATACTGGCTCCCGCCTCGTTGACGATCAGGTAACGGCAGTCGGGACAGTGATCGGCAATCAGCTGACTGATGAGTTCTTCCGTTTCGCGACAGGCCGTTCCGTTTCCGATGGCGATCAGCCCGCAGGAGTACCTGCTGACAAGGTCCGCAAGTCGCTGGAGCGTGCCCTGCCGTTTATCAGCGGAACCCGTCACGTAAACGACATCGGTGTGCAGGCACTGTCCTCGGTCATCGAGAATGGCGATCTTGCACCCGGTACGAAAGCCCGGATCGATCGCCAGCACACCTTCGTTCCTGAGTGGCGGCTGCAACAGAAGACTGCGCAGATTCTTTGCGAAGACGCCAATCGCGTGTTCTTCTGCCTGCTCCGTAATTTCACGCCGGACCTCACGTTCGATACTGGGATGAATCAGCCGGTCAAGCGAATCCTGAATACAGTCCTGCAGAAACTCACGATGAGCGTGAGACTCCAGGTGGTAATGTCCCGAGATGATTCGCGCGGCAACCGAGCGGTCCCAATCGAACTTAATCCGCAGTACCTCTTCCTTCTCGCCTCGATTGAGAGCGAGCGTTCGATGTGGCGGTACTTTCCAGACGGGTTCGCTGTAGTCGAAATAGTTTTCAAACTCCTGGCTGTTTTCCTTGCTCTTCTTCGTGGCAGAGACGGTGATCCTGCCGGTTCGCCAGGCGATCTTCCGGGAGTGGTCACGAACGACGACGTCTTCGCTGATCCGTTCGGCAAGAATGTCGGCCGCACCACTTAAGGCTTCGTCTTTCGTCGCGATGCCTTCGTCCGCATTTGACGAGACAAAGGCTGCAGCAGCTTTGGCGAGTGGAATCGAATCCGCTTCGCCGCGCATGATCAGTTCGGCGAGAGGTTCGAGGCCCTTTTCCCGAGCCACTTCTGCCCGTGAGCGACGTTTGGGGCGGAATGGCAGATAGAGATCGTCAAGACGTTTCAGTGTGTCGGCTGCCTCGATCTGCTGGCGGAGCTGCGGAGTCAGCTTCCCCTGCGAATCGATCTGCCGCAGGATGGTTTCCGCCTTTTCCGCCAGTTGCCGCAACAGCGTGACTCGCTTTTCGATCGCGCGAATCTGCTCCTCGTCGAGGTTGCCCGTTTGTTCTTTGCGATATCGAGTAATGAACGGAACCGTGTTGCCATCGTCCAGCAGCGCAACCACGTTGGTCACCTGCTCGATCGTGAACGACAACTCTTTCGCGATGGAGGCCAGATTAATGGCACCGACTGGCGAGTCGATTACTACGGTCATCCGGCTTCCTGCTCGAACGAATGAATCATGACAAACGGCATTTCGAAATGGTGAGTGTTTTGGAGTCAGGTCGTGAGCGAACTCAGGCAATGAAAAATAGTCAGGGATAATTTCGTCGAGGATTGTAACGATAGCAAAGTCGTAATCAAAAAGAGTGCGACGGATATCCCGATAACTCCTGATGCGTGAAATTCGTAATCGGCAGGCGACTTCGCACAGTTCGTACAGCAGGCTCGGATGTCGTGCCTGGTCGTGCTTGAATTTGTCGCTGATCCGGAAGTTCGACTTGGGGTCCAGCATCGTGTCGTGCATAATCGAGCGTCACATAAACACGCCCTTCAAACGCCAGGACGATCGATGATTACATTAGCTGGCAATTCTGTCCGCCGCGGCAATGGCGTGACTCGTCGCTCGGCAATGCTTGCTGGAGCCACTGGCCTCGCTGGTCTTTCACTGGTTGACGTGCTGCGTGCTGAAGCCGCAGCCGGAACGGGTTCGTCTCGAAAGTCTGTAATCAACATCCACCTTGATGGCGGACCGCCTCAACTTGACACGATCGATATGAAAATGTCGGCACCGTCAGAGATTCGCGGCGAGTTCTTCCCCGTGCAAACCGCGTTGCCTGGTTTCGAAATTTGCGAGTTGATGCCGCGCGTTGCCAGCATCGCTGATCGATTCGCATTTATCCGGTCGCTGGTCGGTTCGGCAGGACGGCACGACGGATTTCAGTGCCAGTCCGGATTTCTGTACAAAGATCTGGAGTCAATGGGCGGTCGCCCGGCGATGGGTTCCGTCGTTTCGAAACTCCAGGGGGCTGCCGATGACGATGCACCGCCGTTTGTCGACCTGATGCAGGGGCGACCGCTGGTCAGGAACAGTGCGCGACCAGGATTTCTCGGGCCGGCACACAAGCCGTTCCGCCCTGACCTGTCGGAGATGTTTCATCGCCAGCTTGAAAAAGGGATGCAGGGCGAGCTGAATCGACTGGGCAACGACCATGTCATGAGTATGAAGCTGAATGAAAAGCTGTCGCTCGAACGTCTTGAAAGTCGAAGAGGCCTGCTTGGCGAACTCGATCAAATTCGGCGGAAGGTTGATGCCAGCGGCATGATGGACGCGATGGACTCATTTAATCAGCAGGCCGTCAGTATTCTGACATCCGGTCGATTTGCCGAGGCTCTCGATCTGAGTCGAGAAGATACTCGCATGTTAAATCGATATACCGGGCAGGTTGTGTCCGATGTCTTCCAATTCGCTACAGCTGAGGGGGTTGAGGCGCCCCGAAAGTTTCTGCTGGCGCGACGGTTGATCGAAGCTGGCGTCCGTTGCGTCAGCGTTTCAATCAGCGACTTCGATACGCACTCCAGCAACTTTCCACGAATGCGAGCGTTACTTCCGATCGTTGATCACGGGCTGCACGCTCTCGTGACCGACCTTGAAGAGCGCGGCATGCTCGATGACGTGTCGATTGTTGTCTGGGGCGAATTCGGTCGAACGCCGCGCATCGACCCTGAGACCGGCGGACGTCATCACTGGCCGCGAGTCGGGCCGGCGATCCTGGCCGGAGGCGGTATGAAGACCGGCCAGGTGATCGGTTCAACCGACCGGACAGCCAGCTCGGCGATTTCAAGACCGGTTCACTATAAAGACGTCATGGCGACACTGTTTAACCGTCTTGGCATCGACGCTCGAAACACGACCATCAGCGATCCTCAGGGCCGGCCTCAATACCTTCTCGACGAGGGCGAGCCAATGCCTGAGGTTGTGTGATCCTTCTCGCAACTGAAGCCTTGATTCATCAATCGGCTGCTGACGTTTTTCGGTGCTGCACGGATAGAAGATTTCAGCCAGCCGAAGCCATGTCGATGAACTGAAACATGCTTTGCGGGATCGCGCAAAAGCGGTCCGGGCCCTTGCCGCCAGCGAAGAACGGTTCCGCATGCGGTGTGATCACTCGTCAGTTGGAAAAAATCGCGGTAAACCAGATTGCTCGATGTGACCGGGGGACACAGCCAGAGGCTGTAGTTGCAGGACCGAATTAGATTTCAGGTAGTTTGCGGAAATGCACTCCTGTTGCTGACCTCGCATTAACGGCTACAGTCCGTTGCGAATGTGGAATGCCTCAACTGACGTGCGATAATCCGACGATTCTGATGCGTGTGACTGGAAGGAAACTTTGCGACAATCTGCCTGACGCGAGAGAGACTCGCGGGTGGGGCAGATCTTCATCCCGGAATCCTTCTGTGCATCTTTCTGGCAGACCGGTTTGAGTCAGACACTCAGTACGGAGTCATTTAAGCGGTGGTTGTCGGCCGCGCTGGAAGCCTGAAATAGCCGGGTGTCATTACTGATTTCTCTGTTCCCTTCCTTGTGTGTCCAGAAGGTTATTCTGGTTTCTGATCCGAACCAGTGGGCCAGCCCCACACCACTGTGAGTACAGATTGTGGAGATTCCGATTTCATCATCACCAGTTGTTTCTCCCACCCGCATGCACGGTTGCGTCCACGTTGTCGACGACGAGTTATTTGTCCGTGAGTCCGTGCAGCTGCTGGCAACATCGATGAATCTGCCGTGTGAGACTTATGAATCTGCGGAAGACTTTACCGAAAGATTTCGACCAGGCAGCCCTGGATGCCTCGTCGTCGATCTGTTTCTCACAGGGCGTAACGGATTCAGCCTGCTGCGAGAGTATTCCGACCCACGGTTCCTGATTCCCGCAATTGCAATCAGCGGAAGTCTCGATTCGCGTCTGTCGTTAAGAGCGATTCAGGAAGGAGCGGTGACGTTTCTCAACAAGGACTGTGAACAGCAGGAACTCGGACGCGCGATATCAATGTGTCTCCGACTTGCCAACGACGCGGAAAGTGTCATTGGTCACGAACGCCCACTTCAGGCAGGGCTGGAACAGCTTTCGAATTCTGAAAAGGTCGTGCTCGATCATTTGATTCAGGGAATGCCGAATCGAGCCATCGCCAAGGCACTCAATGTCAGCGAGCGGACACTGGAACGTCGGCGAGCCTCGCTGCTTTCCAAGCTCAACGCCAGATCAGCCGCTGAGGCTGCACACATGGTCGGACTTGTGAGTCGCGAAGAAGGCGTGCTGCGTCGGCGCTGGCCAGTTCCGGCAGAACTGCTGGCTGGCGTGCTCTCGGACGACGATCAGCGGCATCCGTAAAGTCAGAACCGGGCAACAGCGATCTCTCGACACGATTAAAATCCGCTGAAGCCTTACCAACCGTACGCCCGGATCATTCGCGAGATTCGCCATAAGCAGCGCAACGTCTGGTAATGCCATCGACGATTTCCGATTCGCGGGTGATTCCCGGCAAATGCCCTGTCGCCGCAGACCTGTCGTTCGAATGCGACCTAGATTGCAAAGGAGGGGCTCTGCGCCTGCTCACAAGCATTCGTGTGGTCGCACAGAAAGTCATTCTGATGTGACTAACTGCCTCGAACGGAACAACGTGCCATGACTTCGCCCGGAACTTACGAAACGACTCGGACGGACGCTTCCACAGCATCTTTAGACGCCACGGTCCAGCCGTCTGCGAGGAAACTGCGAGTCTGTCACGTGAGCATGTGCCTGCTGACGGGTGGACTTGAGCGGTTGCTCGTCGAATTCGGAACGAACCGCGACGGCGAACGCTTCGAGACAAGCTTCGTCGCGCTCGACGGCATGGGAGCCCCAGCCGAAGAGTTGCAGCAACAGGGTCACCATGTTGAATGCGTCGCTGACCTTGTGTCCGGCAAACTGGCTCGCCTGCGACGGCTGACAAAGATCTTCCGCGACGGTCAATTTGACGTCGTTCATACGCACAACACGCTGGCTCATTTTTACGGAGCCATTGCGGCCAGACTCGCCGGAGTTCCAGTTGTTGTGAATACTCAACACGGACGTGGTTGCGGAAAGAGCTGGAAAGCAAAACTGCAGTTTCGCCTGGCAAATCGACTGACCGATCGCGTGGTCGGAGTTTCTGAAGACGCCGCGAAACTTTGCCGCAACGACGATGCCCGTTCAGCCGATCGTACGATCGCACTCTGGAACGGCGTCGATCTGGATCGCTTTGAATATCGAGGTCCGTCGACACAGCCAGTCGCCATCAGCGTGGCGAGACTTTCGCCGGAGAAAGATTTCGCGACTCTGCTGCGGGCGACCTGGATTCTGATCAAGGATCGGCCTGACTTTCGTCTGAAGATTGTCGGTGACGGCGCAGAACGGCAGAAGCTGGAACAACTGGCTGACGACCTCAGCCTGAACCACCACGTGGAATTTCTGGGGGAACGCAGCGACATCTCAAAGCTGCTGCCTCAGGCCGGATTTTTTGTCTCGTCATCGCGAACCGAGGGCATCTCACTGACGTTACTGGAAGCGATGTCCGTGGGGTTGCCGGTTGTCACGACGCGAGTTGGCGGCAATCCGGAAATCGTGGTCGACGGTAAAACCGGTCGTCTGGTTTCTCCAGACAGCCCTGAAGAACTCGCACTGGCGATGCGTGACCTGCTGCAGGATCAGGAAGCGTGGCCGGTTTACGGTGAGCTGGCGAGACAACGCGTCGAGCAGCATTTCAATGTGCGAAACATGGTACGGCAGTACGAAGACCTGTATCGCGAACTGCTTAATGACCGGGCTGGCCGCGTCTGATGAAAGGCGGTCTGAATCACGACGAGTCCTTATCTGATTTTCTGTTCCAGGACTGAAACACCTGATTCCAGCCATGTGGAAGTGACTGCAATTTACGAGCAAGCAAAACAGCAGCCGGAACGGCAAGCGTCGATGTCGTTCAACGAAACCGTTGAATTCACCGTGGCTGTTGCTGCCTGAGACTCTTTTCATGAAGACATTATTTCTTAGTTCGGTCTATCCGAATCCGGCATCGTCGGTGCGTGGAACGTTCAATCGAATGCTCTGTCACGCTCTGAACGAAATCGGAGAGGTTCGCGTCGTTGCGCCGTTGCCATGGCCCGAGGTCGTTGTCGGATTGGCAAAGCGAATGGCTCACGTTTCAGAACGAACAGCAAAGCCGACCGAAGATTCACTCGCGGATGTTGATCGCGACAAAGTTCAAGTGGATCGTCCCGTGTTCTTCTATCCGCCCAAAATCATGCGGCATCACTACGGACAGTTCATGTGGTGGTCGGTTCGGAAGTGTGTTGAGCGGGCAACTTCGGACTTCAAACCGGACTGGGTCCTCAGCTACTGGGCTCACCCTGATGGCGCAGCGGGCTTGAGAGCGGCTCGAATGTCTGGGGCAAAATCAGCGGTCATCATTGGTGGCTCGGACGTTCTGCTCCTGACCAAAGATCGCCAGCGTTGCGAGCAGATCAAGCGGGTTCTGATTCAGTCCGACGCGGTGCTCACGGTGTGTGACGGCTTGAAAGAACGAGTGATCGATCTTGGCGTGCCGGCTGAGCGTGTTCACACACTTTACCAGGGAATCGATCCAGACGTTTTCTCTCAGCGTGATCAAACGGGCGCTCGCCAGCGACTCAGACTTTCCGCAGTCGATCCCGTATTTGTCTGGGTCGGGCGAATGGTCTCAATCAAACGACTCGACGTCCTGGTCAAGGCGTTTGAAATGGTGGCGAGGCAGCGACCGGACGCGAAGCTGTACCTGCTGGGTGAGGGTGCCGGCGAGAGATCAACACGTGAACTGGTGGCCGCCAGCGGTCTGAGTAACTCTGTCGTCTTTGTCGGGCCGGTGCAGCAGAGTCAGCTTCCCGACTGGTACGGCGCCGCTGACGCGACGTTGCTTTCAAGCGAGTCGGAAGGCTTGCCGAATGTTCTGAGAGAATCGCTGGCCTGCGGCACGCCCTGGGTCTCAACGAACGTCGGCAGCGTTCAGGAAATCGCTGCTGCAGATCACTCGATCATCGTTCCGGTCGGAGACGCGAAGAGTCTGGCCAACGGAATTCTGCAGAGTCTGGAGTCGATCTATAAGAACGGTGCCGCCAACTATCGAGCGCGAACCTGGAACGACACGGCAGTCGATCTTACAAACATCATGTCGGTCGCTGATCGTCCGCGAGAAACTCCGCGAGATGTTGAGATGATCGCACGGCCTGAACTGCAGGAGACGCGATCATGAACACCCTGCCTGATGGCACACCGATCCGCCGAGTGCTCGTCGTTGCTTATGTGTTTCCTCCTGCCGGGGGAGCAGGTGTGCAACGGGTGACCAAGTTTGTGAAATACCTGCCGGAATTCGGCTGGGACTGCTCGGTCCTGACCGTTGCCAATCCGTCAGTGCCGGTTTTTGATGAGACGCTTTCCCGGGATGTTCCTGAGTCAACCGTCGTGCGTCTGGCGCGAACTCTGGAACCGGGGTACGCATTAAAGAACGCCGTATCGGCTGGTAGCGACGGGACGAACTCGGCTTCGGCCAGGTCAGTTGGTGGCTTCAGAAAGTTGCTGAAGTCGATTGTCCGCGCGGCAGGTAACGCCATTCTTCAGCCGGACGCACAGATTTTGTGGTATCCCGGAGCGGTCAAAGAAGGCCTGCGGCTTCTGAGTGAACTGAAGCATGACGCGATCTTTGTCACCGCACCACCATTTTCATCATTCGTGACCGGAGCCGCTTTAAGCCGTCGAAGCGGCTTGCCGTTGATTGTCGATTATCGAGACGAGTGGGGGATCAGTAATCAGTTTCAGGAGAATCGGCAAAAGTCGAGTCTGTCTCAACGACTGCAGGAGCATATGCAACGAACGGTGCTGCGGCAGTCGTCGGCAGTCATCGCGACGACTGGCCGGAGTGCTGCGTCCATCGAAGAATCCGTGCAGCAGGCTGGCGGCAACTCCAGCGTGACGTGCATTTACAACGGTTACGACGCGGCAGACTTTGCGTCCGCGTCGAATGCCCCCGCCGAATGCGAAAAACCAAATACGGGGGAGTCCAACCACGCGACTGAAGATTCTGTGACTGAAGCCTCCGATCGAAAGCTGCGAATCGCGTATGTCGGCACACTCTGGAATCTGACATCCATCGAGCCGATCGTCGCGGCGATCGAGAAGCTGGCTGTTGACGCTCCGGAACAAGCATCACGAATTGAGCTTGTCGTCGCGGGACGTCGGACCGGGGCACAGGATGAAATTCTCAATCGCCTTGAGTCGTTACCCTGCCAGTTGATTTGCAACGGCTACGTCGATCATCAGCGGGCGATTGAGATCATGAGCGACGCCGACGTCCAGTGCCTGCTGTTGTCTGACGTGCCGGAAGCTGGTCGAGTCGTGCCGGCAAAGACGTTCGAATATCTCGCGCTGAGACGCCGCATTCTGTACGTCGGTCCGCCAGGCGAAGTCCGCGAAATTCTGGCTGACTTTCCTCAGGCTGATTCGTTTTCACCATCTCAGGTGGCGGAAATTGCGGACTATTTCAGCCGGAATCTCAGTGATTCAGCACCCGGATTCACCACGAACGAAACTTTATCGGCCATCCGTTTCGAGCGCCGCACGCTGGCTCAGCAGTTGGCCGATCTCCTGAATCAAGCCTGCAGTGCTGGCATAGAAAGTCCGATGCCGGTCGTCAATTGTCAATTCCACAAAGCTGAGCAGGTTGAGCAATTCGAGAACGCGGAGGTTACCGCATGACCGAGTTTCTGTTCTGGTTGAGTCTCGCCGGACTGGTCTACATTTATCTCGGCTACCCGCTTCTGGTGAAGGGGTTGGCCAGGCTGTTCCCGATGCGCCGTGAGCGGCATCCCGTTGAACAGAAGGTTTCGATTGTGATCGCGTGTCACAATGAATCGGAGCGAATTCGGACCAAACTGGCGGAGCTGTTTCAGTCCACACAGTCGTGCCTGATCGATGAAGTACTGATCGGTTCGGACGGTTCGAATGATGATATTGCTGCGTCGGTTTCGGCTTTGAATAACTCGCGTGTCCGGCTGGTCGAGTTTCCAGAACGCCGCGGCAAGCCGGCTGTTTTGAACGACCTTGTTCCGCAATGTCGTAACGAGATCGTCGTCCTGTGCGATGCACGGCAGATTCTGTCAGACGATGCCATTCCGGAATTGCTGGCGAACTTTGCCGATCCCAAAGTGGGTGTAGTCTCGGGCGAGCTAATGTTCCGCCGGTCATCGTCTGACTCGGCAGCGGGACGTGGCATCGGAGCCTACTGGCGGTATGAAAAGATGATTCGCCGGGCAGAAGGTCAGTTTCGCAGCGTGCCAGGAGCAACCGGTGCGTTGTACGCGATTCGGCGGAAAGCGTTTCAACCCATCCCGGAATCAACGCTGCTTGACGACGTCGTGATTCCCATGATCGCGGTCACGCAAGGTTGGCACTGCGTTTTCGAACGGAAAGCAATTGCCTGGGACGACCCATCCAGTTCACTCGGACGGGAAGCAATCCGGAAACGTCGGACAATTGCCGGTGCCGCGCAGTTGATCGTTCATCATCCGTCCTGGCTGCTGCCCTGGAAAAATCCAATCTGGCTGGAATTCATGTCGCACAAGATCCTGCGGCTGGTCTCGCCGGCACTGCTGGTGATCGTTGCGGTCACCAACGTTCTGCTCCTGGGCCAGCTTCCGTATTCACTGTTGCTGCTGGGGCAAATCTGCTTCTACTACTCAGCCTTTGCTGGCTGGATCTGCCAGAAAATTGGAAGACCATCGTCGATCTTCGGCATTCAGGCGATGTTCTTCACTCTGAATGTGACGACGGTGGCAGCGTTGTTTGACGCAGTACGAGGCCGATTCCGGGTGACATGGCAGCGGACGTAATCGTCCCCACTGGTTCTCAACAACGTTACCTGGTCGGAAGCTGTCCGATGAAGCCTCGCAGAAGAGCAACTTTCTCCGGCGGGATAATGTCCGCCGTTCTGGCATAGTCAAAGACCTCGACGAGATATCCGCGAGCGGTGATTTCCTGGCCCGCCAGTTCATAAGCCAGCTCCCGCGTCTGCACATCATTAATGGCCGCGGTCAGTTTGAAGGCAGCCGCATGTCGGTCGGCGGCGATCAGACGCGACACCAGCCGGAGCATCGCTTCCTGCTGCCAGCGTTTATCAGCTTCCTCGTTGTACTTCGCCAGAAAATTCGCCAGCACACCTGCGCCAGCCTCAGGATTTGAACCCATCGCCTTGTCCACTGCTTGAGCGAACGCGACCACTCTTGGTGAACTCAGCGTGTCCAGACGTTTCTTTGTGACAGCCGTTTCAACTGCCGCGGCCTTGTCTGAATGACCATTCACCCGAAAGGTCCCATAAAGTGCTTTGACCAGATTTGTGTCGAACCACGGTTCCTGAGCCCCTGCTGCTGTGGTCGCGTCGGATCGAGTCTTCACCTCGTTCCAGATCTGGTCTGCAAATCCCCAGTCAAGCACTTCAGTCAGAACCTGCTCCTGCAACGTGAATCTTGTCTCGGCGGCGCTAAGGAGCTGACGTGATCGGTTGCGGTAATTCTGATAGGCGATACGCGCTTCATCATCGGTCAGAAGATTCTTTAAAGCTTTGAGTTCGTTGGTGACGGCTGCTTCACCACGCTGCTTGATTTCAGCAAACGGCGCATCAGCAACCGTCATGGATGGAGCCATCGTGCGTGTAAAGTCCATCGCCAGCAGTACGGAATTCCAGGCGGCTTCGGTGTTACCCAGGACAGCTTCTGCATGCGCCAGTTCCGAAGCGGCGAGGACCTGCCGACGAATCGGTAGACTGGCCGGGAGTTTCAGTTCCGCGTTCTCTTTCAGACTTTGAAGATCAACCGTAAAGGCTGCTCCTGCCTGTCCGAGCAGTTCCCTGGCCTTCTCCAGGGGAACCGTTGCCAGCGACGCCTTTCCAAGACCGTGAAGTGTCAGTGCGCAGCGGCATTGAATTTTTGCCTGTGCGGTTTTGTCGAGTGCCTGTATGGCACTGTTGATAGCTCCGAGCGGCTGGTCGTCACCGGAGACGATCAGTGAAGCCTCGGCCCAGCCGGAAAGGCAGTCTTCGATCGCCGCTTGATCGGGAGCCTGTCTGGTAAACGCCAGTGCCTTTTCCGACATGCCTTTTGCGGTGAGCGACACCGCAACGGCGACCCATTGTGGTGCGTACCAGCCGGTGACAGGCCGCGTTGAAACGGCTCGATCAAACGAAACTTTCCCGACAGATTCTGATCGCAACCGTGACTCCAGAAACTGTCCCAGTGGTCCGGAGTCGTTGCGTTTTGTAAGAAGTGCGACGGCTTCCGGCGATCGATTCATGGCTACAAGCAGCGTGGACAATTCGGTGATTGTGTCGATGGCCAGCGTACCGAACGCTGGCAGATCCGCGACCAGGGGCAGTGCTTCTTTGACGGCGGCGTCAGCTCCCGCTGAATTGCCAGCTTCGAGATGTGTCCAGGCCACCTGAACCAGCGGCAGGATACGGTAATACTTCAGCTGCGGTCCCACCTTGTCGAGCTGGATCAGCTGTTGTGTGACTTCATCGAAGTCGCCAGCAATCGCATACGCTTCCGCTGTCAGGCGGCGGCAGAATGGCTTACGTTGATTGCGGTCACGCTGCAGCGACGTATAGGACATGAGTTTCAGCGACGTCGATCGCATCTCCGCAACAGGTGGACCAGACGGGCTCTTTGGCTTTACGGGTTCGACCGGAGTAGTCACGTCCGGAGTGGTCGGTGCGACGGGCGTCGTCGGTGACGTGCCGGTGCTCCCCAGACCTCTCTTCTGTAACTGTTCAAGAGCCGACAGCTCTTCCTTCACGGGCTCTGAAGTAAAATAGAATGCTCCACCACCGAGCACCGCTGCAGCGACAACCGCAATCGCGATATAGCCGCCGATGGACAGCCCTTTTGATTTCGCTTCGGCGGCCAGAGTTTCTGCTTCAGCAGCGGCCGCAACGGCGGCGGCTTCAATTTCACTTTCGTCAGCCGGAGCCGTAAAGATCGGGACGAGACACGCGGCGTTGGCGCAGCGAACTTCGCGGCCTGCCGCTTTCTTTGATTGAAAACCAGCGGTCTCGCACATCGGACAGACGATGCGATGCAACTTGCCCTTCGAAGGTTTCGCCAGCAGCTGAACTGCTTTCCGCGTGGCTGGCGAAGCGACGTCGAACGGATCATCGCTGCTTGCTTTTTCCGCGACGGTCGAAGCGGGCTTACGCTTTTTTGATCCCGCAGGCTTGTCCGCAGCTGCGCCGGACGGACCGGACGGCGCCGATGGCTTAGCCCCCGGCTTAGCGGACATCGACGCTCCGCAGAACGGGCAATCTACGGCATCCTCGTCGAGAACTGACTGACCACAGGAAGGACAGGAAGGGAGGTCCATGCTTCCTCACCGTAATTCTAAAGAGAAATGAAAATGCGAAGGGAACGGTCGAGTTCGTTGGTGATTCGCCGCTGATTCAGAGCCGATCAATCCACTCTGAACAGGGAACCGGAAGTTCGGTTTTGTTGTGAACTCCGGCGAAACTACCCGGCTGGCTGATCCAGCGAGGCATTCGTCTCACATGAATCAGCGAATCTGCAAGCTTATCAGCTCGAAACAGCAGAGAACAGCCGTGCTGACACGCTGCCGACGGTAATCAGGCCGGTGCTTCCGGGTTGGTCGCCAGTTGTCTTTTCCTGGCAAACGCCTCAAGTGACAATACCGCAACGATAGCCAGAACTGCCAGACCGACGGCGGCGATTGTCGAGTTGCTGGCAAAGTCTGGAGCAATGTTTTCAAACTGCTTCAGCTTGAATTCGGTTCCTGGCGGCGTGAGTTCGTTCTTGAACGGCCATAACTTTCGCAATGAGCCCACCATCAGCCCGCAGAGCGTCGCCATCGTGACGGTCACGTGCCGAACCAGCAGCCAGCGGAGAACTCTGCTGAACGCCAGCAGCCCGAACAGGCATCCGCAGCTGAAGACACCAACTTCCAGAAAAGCCTGAACGCTCCAGTCGGCTTTCAGGATGCTGCGCAGCAACTCCGTGATGTGAGAGTAACGTCCCAGAATCAGCAGAATAAACGCACCACTGATTCCCGGCAGAATCATCGCGCAGATTCCGACCATGCCGCAGAAAAAGAGATACCACAGTGTGTCCGGCGGTGACTGCAGAGCGTCCAGGCCAACCACCACCCAGGCCGCGATCACTCCGGCGATCAACGCTCCAACCGTCAAACCGTTCCAGCGGGCGACGCCGCGAGCGACAAGCACTCCGGACCCAAGAATCAGACCGAAAAAGACGGCATACGTGGGTTGAAGGTGATCGTCCAGCAGCTTCTTCATCAGGAACGACAGGCCGCCGATACCGGTCGCAATTCCGCAGCCCAAAGCGATGACAAATCTTAGATCGACGTATTCAGCAGCAGCAGTCCAGCGTCGATCTTTCAGCAGGCCCAGTGCCTGCCGATCAACTCGACTGATTGCCGACACCAGGCGATTGTAGATACCCAGTACGAGGGCCACGGTGCCGCCGGAAACACCCGGAACGATGTCGGCCGCTCCCATCAGCAGACCGCATAAAGCGGTTCGAACGTCTTTTTTCTCGATTGATGGCATGCAGAGTGAAGCCTGTATAAAGCCTGTTTGAATTTGCTGAGATGCGGACCCACGCGAATGTTCGTGTCCGCCATGATTCTCAGCGGTTGCAGTCCACGTTAGAGTCTCCGCCACGGAACCAGCGGGAGCTGCAGATCGAAGTCTGAGGCACCAGCATAATTCAATCTGCGGTTTCGGCAGAAGACCATCGCTCGTTGCACGGATGGCCTTGTTCAGACGCGACTGTCCAGGGCAAATATCAGGCACGACGGTGACCGGAGATCTGCCGATTGCGGCCAATACATCACACCAGCCGGGAGTAGGACAATTAAAGGTCCAGGTCTCAAAGTCAGATATGACGTCCGCCGCTACTGGAATTGCCCAGCCTGCAATCGAACTCGACGTGTTCCGATCGATCAGGTGTCGGTGCGTTGTCATTGTCGCAACGATGGCACGTGGATGAAGCTGGTGGAACCCGGCCCTCAACCGCCGCCATTTGAAGTGGAATACAGCGTGCTGGAAGCGGATATGCGGCCTGACGACCGACCAACTCAGGGTGATGCGTTGCCCGAAGGAACTCGACCGTCTGAAAGTTCGGTTGCCGCTGTGGAACCCGTCGACATTCAGGACGAGTCGACGCTTGACGAAATCTCAATTCCGATGCCGGCCTCGACAGTTGCCAGCACGACCGAAGTCCTGGCGGTGGAAATTGTTTCGGAGTCCGCGTCAGTTGCTGATGCTGTCGGCGAAGTCAACATCCCAATGGCACAACCGCCAGACGAATTGTCTGAGGACGAGCCGTTTGGTGCTGGCCTGGATACTGGCCTGAGTTCCGCAGTGTCTCACGTGGACGCTCAAATCCCTGCCGACATCGGACCAGCTCCGACGGCGAATGCTGAACCCGAATCGTCGAGTTCCGAAAGTGATCCCGACCGTAAGAAGGGGAAACGTCCGAACCGTCGCCGCCGATCGCGCCGCGGCCCAAAGAAAAATGATGGCCCGCCGCCAGCTGGTAATTCCTGAGTCGTCAAAACCCGAATCAAAGCCACGCCACGTGCAGGGCGGAATTCAGCGTTTTCAGTTTTAATTCGCCACCTCTGGACGTGATGACGTTGATGCAGCAATTGTCCTGCGGCAGGTCCTTCGCCCGTCGCATCTCGATTCCGAGCAGATTTGCCAGCAGCGACCGATTGACAGCTTTGTGGGCAACGATCGCGATGTGTCGACCTGCGATTTGCGGAATACTGTGTTCACTTACCAGATTCTGGAAGGCCGGCAAGACGCGGTCCAGCACGTCCTGGTAAGACTCTCCTCCGAGATACCCGTTGCACCCGGAGTCTTCCATGAAGAGACGGTATGCTTCCGGTGTTTGCCGGGCGATCGTGCCCCAGTCCATTCGTTCCCATTGACCGACATCGATCTCGTGCAATTCCGCGATCGTCGAAACGGCAAGCCCGTGCGGCGCAGCGATTGCTTCAGCGGTCGACCGAGCGCGAGCCATCGGGCTGCTGAAGACGGCATCGAGTTGCATATTGGCCAACAGGTTTCCTGTGGCCTCGGCCTGGCGGCGACCAAGATCGCTCAACGGTGAATCGACTCCCGACCCCTGCAGAATCGGCGGAATCTGCTCGTTCGAAGCGGTCGCCCCGTGACGAATCAGGTACAGCGTCGTGCGATTCTGGCTGGGCATGAGCGACTTCGTTACAGGCAGAGTCCCGACGGCTACTGTTCTTCGGCCAAACGCCAAACGGGCTGTTCGTCGGTATCCACACAGGCATCGAGAATTTCATGAGGGGTAAAGCGAGCCTTGTAATTCATCGACTGGTTTTCGTGAATCCAGTAGCCGAGATAGGAGTAGCGGAGCGAGCGGGCTTTTGCCCATTCGATTTCGGTGAGGATTGAAAACGTTCCGGGGCTCAGAGTTCTCCACTCGGGATCGTGATAAAAGTAGGCGCTGGAGAGCCCCTCATTCATCACGTCAACAATCCCCACACCGATCAGTCGCCCATCGTTGCGATACTGAAATTCCCAGGCAAACTCGTTCTGTCCGCCAATGAAGGACTCGTAGTAGTTCTGAAACGAGGTCGCATTGTCCGGCCACTGCCGACGACCGGTCATGTCTTGATGGTAGGCGTTGAACAACGCAATATGTTCGTCGGTCACTTGCGGGCGAGTGACACGCACTTCGACATGCTCGTTCCTGCGCAATGCCCGCCGCTGACTCTTCGAAAGACGGAAATTATCCAGAACAATTCGAATCGGACGGCATTTCCGGCAGGCGACACATCGTGGTCGAAAGATGTAATTCCCGAATCGTCTCCAGCCTCGTTGTATCAATTGCTCCAGAGATTCCGTGTCGAGTTTCGCCGGGACTCGATACTCCATTTGCGCAGACTCGCTCGGAAGGTACGAGCACGGCGAGGGTTCCGTGACAAACCGAATCAAGTCATACAAATGGTCGTCGGACATGCGTGGGCGCGGGCTGTCGGAGGGACATGATGTTGCACAACGGTGAGGTCGATGAAACAGATGATGCTTTGTGCCTGTTTTCAGCAGGCGCATACGGCAGCAGTGTTGCAGATATAGCTGCCGCGTCGGAGGTGCAAGTGTGAACTCGTTACGCAATCACTTTTTTTACCTTTGATCCTGTCAACGCTGTAACTTCTGCTTTCCAAGTGACATCTGAGTGAACGTGGAGTGGATGCGATCAACTGGTCCAGCAATCGTACTTCCACACTGGTGGATTAGCGTTGCACAGATCAGATACCGAAAACAACCGAGCCACGCTCAGGCCGATCCATCTCGATACGAAGCAAGAGCCCCGCTGGCTACCAGATCAGCGGGACTAGAATCACGCAGATCGTCATGAACAGCAGACTCAGCGGCAGGCCGAAGCGGACGTAGTCGGAAAAACGGTACCCGCCGGGGCCGTAGACCATCAGGTTGGTCTGATATCCGAAAGGCGTCACAAAAGCCGCCGAAGCCGCGATCATCACGACGACGATGAATGGTCTGGCATCATCAACTCCCAACTTGTTCGCCGAGGCAAGCGCGATCGGAAACATCAGCACTGCTGCCGCGTTATTCGTGATCAGTTCGGTAAAGATCATCGTGACAAGATAAATGGCAATCAGGACGGCATGCTGGTTTCCACCCGCCAACCCGATCAGCGTTTCCGCAATTGTTTCAGCCGCTCCGGTCGTGTCCATCGCTTTGCCAATCCCCAGTGCCGAACCAATCACCAGCAGCAGTGAGATGTCGACGCTCCGTCGACCTTCGCTGCCGGTGCAGCACCTGGTCAGGACCATCAGGCCGGCAGCGAGCAATGCCGCAGTCACGATATTCAGCAAGTTGAACGTGGCTGAGAGTACCATCGCCGCCATGATTACCAGGGCAATCCACGCCTGACCGTGTCGAATTGGAGCCGAATTTTCGACACTGCTGACCAGGAAGAAGTCCTGCGAGTTCCTTTGCTGTTTCTCAAACGCCGTGTGAGATTCCAGCAGCAGCGTGTCGCCCGGTTGCAGAACGACGTCGCCGATTTTCGCGTTGATCCGTTCGCCGCTGCGAGCAATCGCCAGCACGGCCGCGTTGTAGGTCGATCGAAACTGACCGTCGCGGATTGTCCTTCCGATGAGCGGGCAACGGTCAGAAACGACAGCCTCGATCAGGCAGCGTTGAGTGTCAGGAACGTTGACTTTCTCGGCCTGCGCGTCTGCCGGCACCAGTCCTCGGATTTTTTTCAAGTCGACAACGGATTCAATGATTCCGACAAAGATCAGCCTGTCCGAGGCCTGCAGTTTCTCGGTAGGTGCGACGGCGGGAAGGAAGTCATTCCCGCGGGCAATCTCGGCCAGAAACAGCCCCGGCAGGTGTCGCAGCCCGGCTTTCTCGACACTCTGGCCAACGAGCGGTCCAGCCGGCATGACGGCCATTTCGACGGTGTACTGTCGCGGGTCGTCGCTGAGACTGATTGGAGGTCGGCGATCGGGCAGCAGAATTCGGCTGAAGACCAGAATGTAAATCATTCCCGCGATCGCACACGGAATGCCGACCCAGCCCAGCTCGAACATGCCCAGCGGTTTCAGCCCGGATCGAGTGATTTCGCCGTTGATAATCAGGTTGGTGCTGGTGCCGATCAGCGTACAGAGGCCGCCAAACGTGGCCGCATAGCTGAGCGGCAGAAACAGCCTCGATTGACTCAGCCCATTTTTGCGACAGAGGTCATCCACGACCGGCATAAACATCGCCACGATGGGCGTGTTGTTCAGGAAAGCACTCAAAGCGGCGACGGGCGGCAGCAGCCTCAACTGTGCTTCCCTCTCTGATTTTGGTCGCCCCAGCACGCGCTGAGTCAGCAGATGCATCGCCCCGGTTTGCGTCAGTCCCGTGACAATTACAAAAAGTACGCCAACCGTCACCAGCGCTGTGGAACCAAAATTCGCAACGGCTTCGGTGGGCGATGGCAAACGAGTCGAGTCGGTCAACTCGCCGACAAGGATCAGACCGGTCAGGCTGCCGAGGGCCAACAGGTCCGGAGGAGCCCAGTTACGGGCGAGACCTGCGATCAGCAGCAAAACTACTCCAACAGTAAACCAGGCTTCCCAGGGCATCGAGTCGTCTTTTCTGACAGGGCAGGTACGTTGTGCTGAAGTCTTTTCAGGTGGGCGAACTCGTGATCATATCGAGACCGACGTCCGCCATAAACGGCACCGGAAGACTCCCTGACAGTGTTCGATGGACTCCGGTTCGATCCCGCCGAGAATCTGGTTGACGTTGCGTTGAACCTGTCTCACGGGTGTAAACCACGGATCAGGACGGCGCAGAATGGACGCCCAGTGGAACCATCGGCGTTCTCAGAGCGGGTGTGAGGTGAGAGTCTTACTCGGGTGACGGCACTACCGCATCTGATATACCTCTCGGCGGAATGCAGACGGATGATCTGATTTAACTCGGTGGGCGCTTCGTGGAGTCGTTCGTGGCCAGCAACGTCGGCAGAGATTCTGATAGCTTGCAACTTGTCTGGAAGCAGACAACCGCGTCATCGTTCATGCCAACGTTCCCATCAGTGTCGGAAACCCCTTGAGAACATGCTGAGACCTGAAAGTCACCTGAGTTTGCTGGTTGCCATGATCGCCGCGGTGGCGTTTTCGGGTTGCGATGCGTCGGTTCCAGTTGGCTCCATGCTGAACGTTGAACAGGTTCGCAACTGGTCGATGCCGGCGGCGGGCGCGAAGATTCCGGCTCCGCGAGGACTTGCGTTTGACTCAAATGGCGACCTGTTCGTGCTGGACGATGCCGGTCGCGTGCTGGTCTTTGATGCCGACGGCAAAGTGCTCCAGCAATGGTTCATGCCGGACTACGACATTGGCAAGCCGGAGGGAATTTGTCTGTTTCAGGATGGTCGCATCGGCATCGCCGACACTCACTATCACCGTGTCGTCTTTTTCGATCGAGGCGGAAAAGTTCTCTCGATGCACGGCGAGTATGGTTCCGGGCCGGGACAGTTCGTCTACCTTTCCGCGATCACTCAGGATTCGAGTGGTAACTACTACGTCTGCGAATATGGCGGCAACGATCGCATTCAGAAGTTCGATGTCAGCGGAAAATGTCTCGCCAGTTTCGGCGGTTTCGGAACCGACGACGGCCAGTTTCAGAGGCCCATGGGCATCGTCTGGAATGACGGCCTGATTTATGTTGCCGATGCGATCAATAATCGGATTCAGGTTTTCCGCGATAATGGCCGCTTCGTCCGAATCCTCGGCGGAGAGGTCGACGCGCCGCGACTTCATTACCCTTATGACCTGGCCGGCGGTCCGGACGGCGACGTGTTTGCAATCGAATATGGCGGCAATCGAGTGACACGACTGAACCTGCAAGGCCACACGCTGGGAACGTTCGGATCGACCGGCCACGGTGTCGGAGAATTTTCGACTCCCTGGGGGCTCGCCGTTGATTCCAATGGTCGAATCGTCGTCGCGGATACTGGCAATCGGCGTCTTGTGGAGCTGCAACGTTGACCGGTCGCGATGTGTTTCGAACCGTATTTCCTGTGCCGCGCCGGCTGTTGTGCGGTCGCGACCTGCTTCCATTGCTTTTGTTTCTGACGATCTTCGGCGGCGGATGCCTCACGTTGGAACTTGCTGGTCTGGTCCTGTTTGTCCGACCGAAAGCTTTTCTCCTGACGCTCGTCACGGTCTGGATCTGGTGGTTGTTTCTGGCGGGCTCGACCGGGCTCTCCCCCGCGAGGTCTCAGGCCGCTCTGTGGCTTCGTTTTTTCATGGTTGCTGGCTTCATCGTCACGCTCGCCGAACCGCGTGCCGTCAGAACCAGCGAAGTTCTCTCCGTGGTCTATGCGGTTGATGTTTCGGATTCAGTGGGACAGCAGGCCGTTGACACCGCTCTGGAATTTGTCGCCAGACAGGTTTCGGAAAAGCCAGCCGCGGACGAGGCGGGGCTGGTCCTGTTCGGCGCGGAAGCCGTCGTCGAACTGCCTCCGCGCATTACCTTTCCCTTTGACGGGGTCGTCACTTCGCTGGTCCGTCGCGACGCAACAAACATTGCTGAGGCCCTGTCGCTGTCCGCAGCCATGATCCCTGCGGAAAATAACGGCAGAATTGTCCTCATCAGCGATGGAACTTCAACAGAAGGTAACGTCTCCAAACGTCTCGATGAATTGCGGGCACGCGGCATCTCCGTCGACGTTCTGCCGGTCGACTATCAGTACGAAAACGAAGTCTGGGTGGAGCGGCTGGAACTGCCTCAACAGGTGAAGCTCGAACAGGGCTACGAAGCGTCGGTCCTGATTTCGTCGCTGAGTGCGACAACCGGCACATTGTTTCTGCGGGAAAACGGCAGGCGGCTGGCGAAGAACGAAGTCATACTGCAACCGGGGCTGAATCGGTTTTCGTTGCCGATCCGAGTTACCGAGCCGGGCTACTACGAATACCAGGCCGCCATCGAAATGCCCGACGGTGAAGACAACCTTCAGCCGAATAACGTGGTCGAGAACTTTCTGTTCGTCGAAGGCATTGGTCAGGTCCTGATGGTGACCGCGCCGGGCGGAGATCCGCGTGAATGGCAATCGCTGGCTGAATCTATCCGCAAGGACGGACGAGTCGTTGAACAGCGCGACGCGTACGGATTTCCAGACAGCACTCTGGCATTGATGCCTTACGACAGCGTCGTTTTCGTGAATGTTCCAATGAACGCGCTCGTGCCGGCACAGATGCGAGCGTTGCACAACGCCGTGCGTGATGCCGGGATTGGTTTTCTGATGGTCGGCGGCCCCGATAGTTTCGGGCCGGGGGGGTATCACCGAACGCCGATCGAAGACGCGCTGCCCGTTTCAATGGACATCGAGCAGCAGGAACTTCTACAGAAGGGCGCCCTGGTCATCATTCTTCACACGTGCGAATTCGCCGACGGCAACACGTGGGGAAAGCGCATCACGAATCAGGCCATCCGAGTTCTCTCGGGCCACGATGAAGTTGGTGTGCTCGTCTACAACAGAGCCACTGACGCCGAAGCATGGCTCTTTCGACTCACGCCTGCCGCCAACTTCCCGCGACTGGTAACGCTGGTGAATCGAGCGAGTATTGGCGACATGCCCACGTTTGCCACCACGATGGAGATGGGCCTCACTGACCTGAGCCAAAGCGATGCCACCGTTCGTCGAATGCTGATTATTTCTGACGGCGACCCCTCGGCACCCACCGACGAACTGCTGGCCAGATTGCAACAGGCAAAGATTACGGTCTCGACCGTTACTGTTTCGCCGCACGGAGAATCTGATACCGCAGCGATGAAACGGATTGCCGACGCCACCGGAGGAACGGCCTACACGCCCAGCAATCCCGCAGAATTGCCAGCCATTTTCGTCAAAGAAGCGAGGACGCTGAAACGGTCGATGATTCAGGAACAGACGATCGTTCCCGTGCCGGGCGCACCGTCGGCGTTACTCAATAGCTTGCAGAATGCGCCACCGCTGCACGGTTACGTGCTCACGTCGCTGAAGCCGCGTGCCGAACCTGTTCTACTGGCACCAACCGATCAGTCTGATGACGCCGCCATGCCGACCTCTCTACCTGTTCCAATCCTCGCTCGATGGAAAAATGGACTCGGTACAACAGCCGCCTTCACGTCTGACTTCACCACCCGCTGGGGACGCGACTGGGTGCAGTGGGATAAGTTCGACGCGGTCGTCGCACAGCTGATGACCAGTCTGTCCCGCGTTCGAAAACCAGCGAGTCTGAGGCTTTGGACACACATCGCTGGCAGTGAAGCGGTAATTGTCGTGGAAGATTTTGCCGACGAGACACAACGCCCCGAGGGAGACGTTGCAGACCTCGCAGCGGTCGTCAACGGGCCCGATGACTTTTCAGAAACGCTGCGGCTGCAACAGGTGGGACCTCGACGCTACGAAGCGAGGCTGCCACTTCCGAATCAGGGCAGGTACCAGGTTATCGTCCAAGGAAACCGTAACGGACAAACGGAATCGGCCTCGGGTGGCTTCATCGTGTCCTACTCGGCTGAGTACCTCCGGTTCCGGTCCGATCCCATTGTCTTGAAGCAGATCCAACAGCAAACTGGTGGTCGGTTTCTGGAAATGTCCAGTCCCGCGGCGGACGTCTTCACAGACCGACAGCCAAAGTCCTCATCTCAACCAGTCTTCGACTGGTTGCTGATCGCACTGGCGATTCTGCTGCCGATCGACGTCGCCGTCCGCCGAGTTCACATCGACTGGTCACTCGTGCGAGGTCTGCTGTTTCGAAACCGCGCCGAAACTTCTGAAGTGACGACACTCGGCTCATTGCTCGAATCCAAACAGCAGTCGACCGCCCAGCTCGACGCGTCGCGATCGGAGAAGTCGTCGTGGGCACAGACCGACGAACCCGCGCAGAAACCATACTCGTCTGGAAGTTCCCCTCAACAAACGCCGGCCAAATCCGACGATTTTCTCACGCTGCCCGAGCCCACAGACCAGCAGGACACCACGCTTTCGAAACTGCTGGCGATCAAACGTCAGCAACACGACAACGATAACAAGTCATGAGTCACTGTTGCCGGAACGGTGCCGAGCTTGTTCCAGCCCACTGACCTGTTTATACCGTCGGACGCACGCCGTCGCTTCAAGCAGCTCCTCCAAATCTCGCGACGCAGCACCTGCTGGAACCTCGCATGACAAGTCACGACGATCAACGGAACGAAACTCATACTTTTCGCGACACGTTCAACACACTACGTGACCGCATTGCCGAAGCGATTGTCGGACAGAGTCACGTGATTGAGGCAACACTGACCGCTCTGATCTGTGGCGGAAACGTGCTGCTGGAAGGCGTGCCTGGTCTGGGCAAAACCGAACTCGCCAAAGCCGTTTCCCAGGTGCTCGATCTTGAATTCCGAAGGATCCAGTTCACGCCGGATCTCATGCCGGCCGACATCCTCGGCACGAACGTCATGACGACGGACGACCAGGGACGATACTCCGTCGAGTTTCGTGAAGGTCCGATCTTTACGCAGCTGCTGCTGGCCGACGAGATCAACCGGGCAACTCCCAAAACGCAATCGGCCCTTCTGGAAACCATGCAGGAAGGCACCGTCACCGTCGCGGGAACGGTGCGAATTCTGAAACAGCCTTTCTTTGTACTTGCCACTCAGAACCCCATCGAGCAGGAAGGAACGTTTCCACTTCCCGAAGCGCAGCTCGACCGTTTCCTGTTCAAGATCGTTGTTCCCTACCCTGGCCGCGCTGACCTGAATCAGGTCGTCGAGCGAACGATTCTCCGGCACCGGCAGAAGCTGTCCTGTGTGGTCAATGCCGAGTCCCTTCTGCAGCTGAGAGAGTCCCTCGACAAGGTCGTCGTTGCAGACTCGATCCGTGATTACGCCGTACGTCTGGTTCTTTCGACGCATCCGGAATCCGACATGGCCACCGAACGAGTTCGTCATTTCGTGCGTTGGGGAGCCAGCCCGCGAGCCGCTCAGGCTCTGATCAAGGCCGCAAGAGTTCGAGCACTGACTGCCGGTCGAGCACACATTGCCTTCGCAGACGTTCGATACTTCGCCGCCGAAGTCCTGCAACATCGAATTCTGCTGAACTACGACGGGCAGGCCGACGGAGTTCGAGTCGAAGACCTTGTTCGAGAGTGCGTGGAAACTCTGTCAGAAGACGCCGCAATGACGAAATCCTGACGAGATAAAGAGCAGCCCCGAAAGATCGAGGATCGCATGCCTCAAACAACCGACGACGACACAAAACTTCGTTCGAGGCTCCGCACGAAACTCGCAGCAGCAGCGATGCCGCTGGTTGATTTCGTACTGCCTCCGGCTTGTGCCTTCTGCAAGCGGGATCTGGAGAATGATGACGAAGCCGTCGATGGCATCCGGCTGTGCGAACGGTGTCGCAAAAACTTTACGAGCGACCAGCGTTCCGCCTGCCTCAAGTGCGGCATGTCCGTCGGGCCGTACGTGGATACAAAAAATGGTTGCCTGGAATGCAGCCGACGCCACTTCCGCTTCACGCAGGTCATTCGCCTGGGTGTCTATGAAGACAACTTGAGGACCGCGTGCATTCGAGGAAAGTCACGAGGTGCTGAACCACTCGCCGCCGCACTGGCTTCCTTTCTTTGGAAACGGCAACAGGATCGACTCCAGGAATTTTCGCCTGACGTTGTGATCTCCGTGCCGCAATACTGGCTGCACTGGTTCACCAGGCCGCACCATCAGGCACAAACAATGGCCGAGGTCCTGGCGGAACGGTTGACGATTCCCTGCGATGAACGAGCTGTCCGCAAGGTCCGACGCACGGTTGATCAGTCCAGCCTGCCGAGATCAAAACGTCTCAAAAACCTGGAACACGCCTTCCGGACTCGACGCGGCATTCCACTGAAGAACAAACGTGTGCTGCTGGTCGACGATATCCTGACAACCGGCACGACATCCAACGAGGTGACCAGAGTTCTGCTCAGGGCCGGAGCCAGTTCGGTCGCGGTGGCCGTGATCGCCGTCGTTCCGTAGCGATGTTTCGCTCAGGAATGCATGTTGGACGATGGCTCGTTGATTGCCGACGCGGGGTGCCAGAGAACAACCTCTTCTGGACTCTTTCGGACGTTGCACCAGTAGACAGGCCGTTGACCGGCCACAACGGAGTCGAAACAAGGGTCGACTGCAGCGGGAGTCAAATCTTCGAGCGTCAAATCTTCAGGTAGCTTCACAGCAGGCGGCATATCGACAGACTTGGCCAGCACCAGCAAATCGACCTTCCATTGAGTCGCGATCCAACCGGCGATCGAATCTGAAGTACAGTCCCAACCAATCGGAAGCGGCTCTCTTGTCCCGTCATGCATCTCTTCCAGGATGGATCGCGGAGCCAGAATCGAGATCTTTTGTCGCGGCCCCATGCTCTCGGCAGATCGGCGATTGCTGACCAGTGCGGCTTCCGGAAGAATTCCTGCCAGCAGCATTCCCGTCAGATTCATCGAGTCGATCGCCAGCCAGTGTGACACTTCTTCATCAAGCCTGTGGATCAGGTCCCAGTTGCGAACCAGCCCTGCGGCCTGACCACCACCACAAACAACAAAGATTCGATCCGCAGCGATCGCCTGAAACATTTTCCGCAACCGGTCGCCCAGATCCGGGAGCGTTAACAGGCTGCCCCCCACCTTCACGACAACAGTTGGCATTTGACGATCGCTCCAGATTCAAAGAATGTTTTCGACTGACGGGTCCGAGTTCGGCGGCGATGTGGAAGAGGATCGGAATTCTCGACCTGTGAAGTAAACAGCTGGAAAGCACGAACAAGTTGCAGACTCCAGGATTTCAATCGTGGATCAACCGTCCGCCAAACAGGGGCGTCCCGACAGTCTGAGCAGACCACAACCAACGCGCAATCGATTTAAACATTTCAATCCTGAGAATCAGACGATTCCACCAGCAACGGATCTGGCCACCTGAAGGGTAAGGTGTAGTCTTATTGACGATTGCAGGCCGCTGAGTTCTCGGGACACGCTTGAAAACGATCTCACGTCGTGCGAATTACGTTATTTCAAGCTAGCAGCGTGTCCGGAAAGCTGTTGTGTGGCGTAGCCGGTGAGGTCTGAAAATATCTGAATTCCTGTCGCTGTCCTGTTTGACTCAAGGGCTCTCGTGAACGACGTGGAAGATGGGG
>JABMPE010000577.1 GCA_013203845.1 Rhodopirellula sp.
GGTTGGGAGACCGACTCGATCATCGTCCGCATCAACTTTCCGGCGGCGAGCAACAGCGGATCGCCATCGCGCGAGCACTGCTCAAGCAGCCCAAGCTTGTTCTCGCCGATGAGCCAACGGGCGAACTTGATTCGACGACTGGCGCAGAAGTCTTCGCTCTGCTGCGGAAACTTTGTGCCGACCGGAAAACAACGGTTGTCGTCGTCACTCACGATCACAGTTTTGTCGAGCCGACCGACCGAATTCTGCAGATGAAGGATGGCCAGCTCCAACAGCCCAACTCATAGCACAGGACGAAGCAATGCCATCACCAGCATGCACCCGCACGGTTCCGCCGGTCCTCTGCGTGACAAAAAAGGAGCGGTCTACGATGGCGGCATCCGAGTTCCCGGCATTGTTCAATGGCCAGGTCGTGTCAAACCTGGCTCGGTCAGCGATGAGCCGGTCAGCGGAGTCGACGTGTTACCGACGTTGTGCGAACTGGCCGGAGTCGCTGCGCCAGCCGATCGACGACTCGACGGTGCCAGCTTCCTGCCCGCGTTGTCGGGCCAGCCGATCCCAGGAACTCCGCCGCTGTACTGGCAATTCAACCGAGCACACAGCTCGCCCAAAGTCGCCATCCGTGACGGTCAGTGGAAACTGGTCGCCGGCCTGACAGGAACGCCACTGAAGCCCAGCGGCGGCATCGCCGAAGGCGAAATGGAGACGATGAAATCTGCCGAGCTGACAGATTTTGAGCTGTACGATCTCAACGCCGACATCGCTGAAACGAAAGACCTGAAAGCAGAGCGTCCGGAAGTCTTCGCACGCCTGCAGAAATCGATGCAGCAGCTTTACCTGGAAGTCCGAACCGCAGGCCCAATCTGGCCGGTCTGGGAATTTGCCCGCTACGAAGGCCAGCGTATCGAATGGCCCGACTACTGGCTGAACCGCAAGAAGAAATAGCGAGTCAGGAACATCCAGAATGCAGGAAAGCGGTCGCATCGTCGGTGCCTGCTCGCCCCTGAAAACCGGGTGGCTGGTGGACGAGCCTCAGCGAGCCCCCAGTGATTTTAATCTGGGGGCTCGCCAGGGCTCGACCACCAGCCACCCTGCCACAGTCCCGAACTGACCGAACTGACCGATGCTAAAGCAGAATGCCGGCGATGCAAGCCGTCATGAAACATGCCAGCGTTCCGCCCAGCATCGCCTTCACGGCGATTCTTGAAAGATCCTGCTGACGTTCCGGTACCAGACCGCCGATTCCGCCAATCTGGATTCCCACCGAGGCAAAGTTGGCAAACCCGGCCAGGGCGTAGGTCAGAATGATCTGAGTTCGCTCGGTCAGCTGCACGGCAGAATCGGCAGCCTGCCACTTACTCATCTGGCTGTACGCGATGAACTCATTGGCGACCATTTTCAGTCCCAGTAATTCACCCGCGTGCAGAATGTCCGATTTCGGAATTCCCATCGCCCAGGCAAATGGAGAAAACAGGTACCCGAGCAACGCCCCCAGCGACCAGGTCTGATGCAGCATCCCGCCGGTCCAGACGATGATGGCATCCAGAGCGGCCACCAGAGCGGTAAACGCAATCAGCATGGCTGCGACATTCAAAGCGAGTTTGAGCCCGTCGGTTGCGCCGAGTGTGGCGGCTTCGACGACGTTGGTTCCAGGCGGCTGAATATCGGGGATCGAGCCCCCGGCAGTCTCAGGCGTGTCAACTTCCGGAACCATGATTTTGGCGATTAACAACGCGGCCGGAGCCGAGATCACCGACGCCGTCATGAGGTGACCGGCGTCGATCCCCATTCCCACGTAAACCGCCAGCACGCCGCCAGCGATCGTCGCAAAGCCTCCGACCATCAACGCCATCAGTTCGGACTCGGTCATCTTCGCCAGGTACGGCTTGATCACCAGCGGAGCTTCGGTTTGTCCGACGAAGATGTTGGATGCCGCCGAGAGGGTCTCAGCTCCGGAAGTCCTCAGCGTCCATTGCATGACTTTGGCGATGGCTCGCACGACGATCTGAACAACACCCAGGTAA
>JABMPE010000578.1 GCA_013203845.1 Rhodopirellula sp.
CCCATCTTCCACGTCGCTCACGCAAGACCTCGAATCAAACAGGGCAGCGACAGGAATTCAGATATTTTCAGAACGCACCGGCTACGCCACACAACAGCTATCCGGACACGCTGCTAGAGATGCTTTTCGACGAAGGTCCACGCTGAGACATCATGAAATTCGTGGCCGCCTTCAAAGACGATATGCTGAAATCGATTGGCCAGATTGAGCTTTTCAAAGAAGGCCGCTGCTTCTGGGACAATCATTTTTCCCTTTTCCCGGTGAGACGCGTTATCGCGGCTACCGGCCTGGATCTGGTGAGCCCTTGGACAAATCAATGCGACCAGGTCTGCGTCATTGAACAGAGTCATTCGGTTCATAAATCGGAAGTCGCTGGGCACTGATAGCTCGTCCTGTTCGTAGCGACCTTCCTGGACACCAAAGTAGCAGCTCGACACAGACACCTTGATTCTCGTATCGATCGCTGGTGTCGCCTGCGCGTAATAGCCTCCGTATGACAGCCCGACCATCGCGATTCGATCGGGATCAACTTCCGGTCGTTTAATCAGTTCATCAATCGCGAACGTGATCTTCGCGATTTCGACGGCGGTGATGCTTGTCCCTACCAGCCGCATGCGGTCGTCAATCTGTCGGCGAATGTCGTTGGGGTACTCGTCGGCTCGAAACAGATGCTGAGGAGCATAAACGACGTATCCGCGTTTGATGGCTCCGCGCACCATGTCGTGGTAGTTCGCTCCGCCGTTGAACAGCGCGACTTCGGGCGAGCCACCGCCGCCATGCATTGAAATCACGAGAGGGGTCCTGCCACGAGTCGACCTGGGGACGATGTAGATTCCTTCCGAGTGAACGCCAGGGAGAATTGGAATCATGGCTCTGTAATACGTACCCAGGCTGTCTTCTCCGATCTGTTTAAACGAAGCGGCGGCCGTGGGACGGTCGCCAGGCGGCGGATAGCCAATCGAATCGCAGAACGCCTGTCGCAACGGTTCGGCAGACTTCTCAAAGGCCTGCGTTGATGAATAGTCCGGTGTAAACAACTGCTTGAACCGAGTTCGGTCGGCGGCGATCGTCCTGATATATTGATCCAGCTCGCGAGCCTGCTCGGTTCGCAGCGGATTCGAATCAGACACCTTCTGATTGAAGTACTCACTCTGATCAGGCTGCGCCACTGCCAGCGACGGGGTGACGACAGCCAGCACAACTGCGAAAAGACAACGGATAGCTGCCATAAGGGGTTACTCGGATTTCTGATTGAGAAAGGTATCACGCGTTACACGCGTCGATCGTGCCAGGCCATGATTCAGATTGCCACAAGCCGCTTTGGACATGCTCGCTACCGCGATCCGTCGGTCACTGGATGTTACGACAGCCGCTGTCGCGAATCTTCCAGAGACTTGCGGGAAGCGGCCAGGTTTTCGAAGCCGCCGAATTCGATGCCGCAGTAGCCGTGAAACCCTGCGTCAAGCACAATTTTCAACATGCGGTCGTAATCAAGAGGCGATTGATTTCCCTGATCGTCCCACACGATGTCCTTGACAGACACGCCTTTGGCCCAGGGCATCAGTTTGCTGATGCCACGGTAAGAATCGTACGATTCGTCGTCCTTGATCCTGAAGTTGCCGAAGTCAGGCAGCGTACCACAGCGTTCGTGGTTCACGGCCTGGATGACTTCGGCGAGCCAGTCGGCATTGCTGGAGAGGCCTCCGTGGTTTTCGACAATGACGTTGAGCCCCTGTTCGGCCCCGAACGCAGTCAGTTTTGCGAGACCATCGGCGGCCAGCTTGACCTGCTCGTCCCATGTGCCTCCGCTGGCTGCGTTGACTCGGATGGAATGACAGCCAAGAAACTTTGCCGCGTCAATCCACTTCCGATGGTTGTCGACGGTCTTCTGCCTTTTGGTCGTATCGGGATCGCCAATGTCTCCTTCCCGGTCGCACATGATGATCAGGCTTTTGACGCCGAGATCCGCAGCACGCTTTTTCATCTCGCCGAGATAGGCTTTGTCGTTGGCTTTATCCATGAAGAACTGATTCACGTACTCGATCGCGAAAATGCCGTGATCATGAGCCACTTTGGCAAAGTCGAGATTGTCGATTTTCCCCGATTTCAGTTCCCGATTAATCGTCCACTGCGCCAGTGAAATTTCAAACGGCCGTTTCTTCTTTTCGGCGGCAAGCGAAACCGAGCCAAGGCACATCGCCGTCGCTGCGAGTCCGGACTGTGTCAGAAACTGACGCCGCGTCGAATTAAGTGAAGTCATAGAGGTTTGTTCCTGAACACGAAGAAAGAGGTCGACACTCGGTCTCTCACCGTTCAACCCTTCAGATGGAAGTAGCTGTGGATGTGAGGCTGACCGCGGAAGTACCAGACCATTTCCGGCCCTTCGATCTGCCAGGTATCCCATACCTTGTCGGAACCGATGTCGTACTTGCCGTCGTACCACGAGACGTGGAGTCGGTCGAGCACTTCTTTCTTTTCGATGGCGTCGATGGTTGCGGCGACATCGTCGTCTCGAAAGATGGTCATCATTTTTCGCATGGTTTCGGCCAGCAGTTTCTTCTGGTCGACGCTGAGATCGGCGCAGTCCAGTCCAGGCCAGTTTGCAATGTCCTTCTTAATGACGGAGTCAGGCTTTTCACTTCGCGGGTTCCTTGAGACCAGTCCCTGCTCCTGCTGCTTGCCGCTTAGCGCTTGGACGAACTCGTTGAAGAGCTTTCCCTGGTACCAGTACGGGTTACCGGGATGGTCCTTCGTTTCGTTGAACTTGTCCGGAAAGTGTCCGTAAAAGATGGGAGCACCACCGAAGCCCTTCCCCTGATTACTGTGCGCGTTACAGCGTCGGGTCACATGGTGACCGGTGTAAATGAACTCAAAGTCTTTGTCGTCAGGCGTACCGAAGAAGCCGACGGATGGGGCATTCTTGACGGCGCCGTACTGGTCAATCTCAACCTGCTTGTTGACGACCGCCTGAAATTCAGGGCGATGCAGTGAGTCGAAGATGTTCTGAATCAGCTCCTGCTGCTCGTCATTAAACGTGCCTGGAATGCGATGTTCGGGATGGATGTACCACCAGTTGCTGATGAATTGCCGACGTTCGTGATTGACGGGCAGACAAACTTTCTGCCGCTGTTCATCACTGAGGCTCTTGTAAAGCTGCATCGGCAGCGAGTCCGCTTTCGCCTCGTCCGCGAACGCGAGTCCCGAGAGATTCTCCAGTGGTTTCATGGCCAGAAAAGCTGCCGATGCGCCAGCAGTTTTGAGCAGGGTTCGACGATTGATCTCGCTCATCATTTAACCTTCTTTCAAGGGACCGTCACCTGGCCAGTTTCATTGCCAGTCTACTTGTGGAATTCCTGGCCGACATTGTTGGCCGACCATGACGCAATTCAGCCGTGCATTTCAACAAGTCGTTCTGCCGGAGTCCATGTCGAGGGACAGTGCGAACTGTCTGATCGCTGCGTTCGCGCTGTCCACCAGTTGCAATCTTGACTGTCGCAAGAGATGGTTGGTGGGGCAGGACGTAGCGTTTGCGTCCTGTGAACCCTCGAAATTGACCGACCATTAATTGATCGCCCACTTGATTCGGAGTTGTCCAGATGCAACGTAGTTTCCTCGCTCTCGCCGTGATTCTTATCAGCCAGCAATGCCGGGCCGATGATCTGAAACAACTTCTCAACGTGCCGTACGGCAGTCATGAACGACAGGTTCTCGATTTCTACCCCGCGAAGTCGGACACTCCGACGCCAGTGGTCTTTTACATTCATGGCGGGGGCTGGAGAGGCGGCGATAAGAAGACGAACCCGAAAGCCTTCCTGGATAAAGGCATCTCCGTTGTCGCCATCAACTATCGCTACGTTCAAAATGCTGCTGCTGACAACGTCGAGCCGCCGGTGAAGGCGCCACTGAGCGACGCAGCTCGAGCGCTGCAGTTCGTTCGCTCGAAAGCGGGCGAGTGGAATCTCGATAAAAAACGCATTGGAGCAACGGGTGGCTCGGCTGGAGCCTGTTCGTCTTTGTGGCTCGCCTTTCATGACGATCTGGCTGACCCGAAAAGTGAAGACCTCATCGCTCGCGAATCAACGCGCCTTTACTGCGCCGCCGTCAATGGCGCGCAGGTGTCGCTCGATCCGAAGGAACTTCGTGAGTGGATGCCGAATTACGGATACGGTGCTCACGCGTTTGGTCTGCCCAACTTTCAGAGCCTGATTGACAACCGCGAGAAGGTTCTGAACTGGATCAAGGAATATTCGCCGATTGAGCATGTTTCAAAAGACGATCCTCCGATTGCGATGTTCTACGGCGGGGAAGAACCCGTCGTCGGCGCCTCGCCCAAGGATCCCACCCACTCAGGCATCATGGGCGTCAAGCTGGAAGAGCGACTGAAAGCGGCAGGCGTGGACGTCGTCCTCGTTCATCCGGGCCGGCCACATGCGAAATACAGGAATTCAACGGACTATCTGATCGATCGTCTGCTCAATTAGATCCATTTGGGTAGATCCATTTGGCATGGAATTGCAGGCATGCGTTTTAACCCCTGCTGCATGTCAATACGCCAGACCAGTAACGCATCTATCGAGACTTCCAGCCATGAAGACACTTGTGTCAGCCATTGCTTGTCTGAATGACGGCATTCGTTGTCGGCGGCAGCGTGCGTTTTGTTTTGCAATCGCGGAAACGTTCCTGTTACTGGTTGCCTGGCTTGCTGCACTTTCTGATTCGGCAACGGTTCAAGCTGACGATGTCGCTGTCTCCGTTTTATCAGCACGGATCAGTGGTCACATTCATCCGTAAATCTGCCAGGCGACTGATGGTACTTTGCTGGTCGTTTACAAAGGCGACAACGTACTCATGGTTGCCCGCTCGACCGATGGTGGAGCGACGTGGATAAAGCCGGAACGGCTGGCGACTTCGGCTGATCGTCCTGAGGTTATCCGTGAAGTCAAGCGGTTCGAAGTCTACCCTGGTACGGCGGACACACTGCCTGATGGCCGAATTCTGGTGACCTGGAACTACATCGCCGATGACAAGGCAAACGACGGCTATTACCAGCGGGCACTGCTCTACTCGGTCAGTTCAGATCAGGGGAGAACATGGAGCGACCAGAAACTGATTGGCCCGGTCGACGGCACTCATCTGGGAGCAGTTCGCCACAATGTTCTCCCGTGGTCAGAAGACCGCTGGCTCCTGCCGTTGCGTGTCGGTCCGCCTCGACTGTTCTCTCCGTCAACAGGTGAGCTGACTGTTTTCCGCCTGGTTGGCCCGGACGGTATTCAGCGTGAATTTCAACAGATTTCGCGATCCGCCAACGGCACGTTGCTGGCGATGGGTGATGTCCTGCTCCATTCAGCCGACGGAGGAAAGCAGTGGAATTCAGTTGATGGTTTTCCTGCCGTGCCCGACAAGCGGGACAACGCCGAGGGACGATATCTGACGCCCTTGTCTGATGGGCGGATGCTGGTTACGTGGGGAATTGGCAATGACAACAAAGGGCTGCGTTACAATCTTTCGCCCGACGATGGCAGGACGTGGGCTAAAGATCGAACCGTAATTCTCCTGCCCGCTACAAATGTGACAGCACGGTACTATTCGGCTCGTACTATCCAGATTGATGAGCGGCATGTTGGAACCGTTTTCATGAACCGGCACGGTGTTCACTTTTTGAAAGTGAGTCTCGAACGACTTGCCAGTCAAGCAGAGCCGAAGTAGATCGTCCTTTGTGTTCGTCGTCATTGCCTCGACCTGGTCAGCCGAAGCTCAGGTTTTGTCAGCGAGAACTCCGACGCACTTCAGGTCGTCGGCATTCTCGAAAGGATGTTTTCCACATGATTTTCCGTTATCTGCTTACTATCGCATTCATTTTTGCGACTTCAGCAACGCCCGCTGGCGACGTCGTGAAAGTCTTTATTCTGGCTGGCCAGTCGAACATGCAAGGGGCGGGCAAAATTAAAGCGGAGGAAAAGGCGAATCAGGGAAAAGGTTCGCTGGAGTGGCTCGTCAGGGATTCTGAGACCGCGCCGAAATTCAAACATCTCGTCAATGAGAGGGGTGAGTGGGTTGTTCGTGATGATGTTCAGATCTGGTATCTCGACCGTAAGGGTGGGCTTGCACCGGGCTTTGGAGCCCGAGAAGAAACCATTGGCCCGGAACTCGGTTTCGGGCACGTTGTCGGCAACGCATTCAGTGAACCGGTGCTGTTGATCAAGCTTGCGTGGGGTGGTAAGAGTCTGGCGAAAGACTTCCGGCCACCGAGTTCCGGCGGCGAGACGGGCTCTTATTACAAAGACGTGATCAAGTTGACGCGGGAGGTAATGACCGATGCCGCCACACTGTTCCCGCAATTCGCTGATCACAACCTGGAACTGGCCGGTTTC
>JABMPE010000579.1 GCA_013203845.1 Rhodopirellula sp.
GTTTTATGGCTCGTCGCGGAACGATTCGGTGACGGCGGTCGACCTGAAGTCAGGCGAGCAGCGATGGCGTTACTTTGCGGAAGGGCCGGTGCGATTTGCTCCGCTCGTCCACAAAGGTCGCGTTTATTTCGGAGCGGACGACGGGGCTCTGTACTGCCTCGACGCACAGTCGGGCAGCCTTCAGTGGCGATTTGTCGCGGCGCCGACCAGTCGAAAAGTCATTGGCAGCGAACGAGTCATCTCTGTCTGGCCGGTGCGAGGCGGACCGCTGCTGGTGAACGGTCGAATTCACTTCACCGTTGGCGTGTGGCCGTTCGAAGGAACGTTTCTGTATTCGCTCGATCCGGCAACCGGGAAAGTTCTCGGCGATCAGAAAATTGACGAGGCAACCGGCGCAGTGGTCGAGCACGACGTCATCACGCTGAACGATCTGACGCCGCAGGGATACCTTGCCGCGAATGGCTCACAGCTTCTGATTCCGCAGGGTCGAGCCACCGTCGCGACACTCGACTGGAAAACGCGAAAATTTGGCACGTACACCTACGGCACGCACTCCGTGACCAATTACCACGTGTCAGCCTCCGACCGCTGGCTGTTCCACGGGTCCGTCACTTACGACATGCAGACGAAGAAGCAGATCAGCTCTACGACTCGAACGCCGGTTGTCACAGACAAGGTGATGTACGCGACCGAAGGTTCAGCGGTCGTCGCCTTCGACCTGAACGAAGTTAAAGTCGTCGAGACAACCGATCGTCGTGGCAAGAAATCCAAGGTGCCGGTGCTGGCAAAACTGTGGAGCGTTCCTTTCGCTGAATTACGCGGAGTTTCGACCGCAGACGCAGCGAAACTGCTTGCCGAAAATCCGCTGGTGATTGACCTGCGAGCCGGACATCAGGTTTACGGACACCAGGGAGGCTTCGTTTTTGCGATAGACGTGTCCAATGCGAAGCAACCGACAGTGTCATGGAACACGACGGTTGAAGGTGATGTCTCGTCCATGATCTCCGCGAACGGACGACTGGTGGTCACGACGTCCGATGGGCAGATGCTGTGCTTTGGTGCTGGAAACGCGAACACGCGAATTCATCACGATGTGGATTCTGAATTGCTGGCTGAGATTCCACAGTGGTCTGGTCGTGTTGCGAAGCTGCTTGAGGATAAAAATCCGGGCGATGCTTACTGCGTCGCTTTGGGTTCGGGTTCTGGCGGTTTGATCTCTGAATTGATTCGTCAATCGAAATTGCGAATCGTCGTGGTCGATTCCGATCCCAAACGAATTGACAACCTGCGACAACAGTATGATCGGCGCGGGATTTATGGCACTCGGCTTGTCGCGCACCTCGGCAATCCACTTCAGTTCGAGCTGCCGCCGTACATGGTGAATCTGGTGGTGACTGAAACTCCTGAACTGTTTGGTCTGGATTCAAAGCCTGCCGCGATCGCCGAGGTGTTTCGGATCCTGCGTCCATATGGTGGAGCCGCCTGGCTGCCTGGCGATGGCGTTCAGCACGCGAAAATCGTTACCGCCGTTGATGCAGCAAAACTTGCGCAGGCAGAATTGAAGCAGGGCGCGAACTTTTCGCTTCTGACAAGACCCGGTGCACTGCCGGGTTCGGCCGACTGGACTCACGAATATGGCGACGCAGCGAACACGTTGATGTCGCGAGACAATCTGGTGAAGGCTCCGCTGGGTGTGCTCTGGTTTGGCGGTCCGGCGTCGGATGGCAGTCTGTTCTACAACCGGCACTACTGGGGTCCAAGTATGGCGGTCATCGGCGGTCGTATGTTTCTTCAGGGTCCCGGCAAGATGACGGCCGTCGATGTTTACACCGGCAGAATTCTGTGGCAGTTGCCACTGGAAGGCAAAGCGAACTATTTACCCGGACGGCGCGGTAATGACTTTGAAGATTCGCTCGCCGGTTACCATTTCCTTGCAGTCGAGGATGCGATTTATCTGGTGCATGACAAGAGCTGTCTGAAACTCGACCCCAGGACAGGCGAGCAGATCAACGAGTTCAAGCTGCAGAAACCGGAAGACGACTGGGGACGCATTCGAGTTGTCAATAACAAGCTGATTGCTGAAGTGTTTCGTGATATCGACTCGGACAAGAGCAAGCTGCCGCCAGGGCGACAGTTGCTGGCCGGTTCGAAGGCAGCCGTTGAAATCGTGGCGATGGATCGGAACACTGGATCGAAGATCTGGTCGTACGAAGCGGAAGCGAGCTTCCCGGTTCTTTCTGTTGGAACCGATCGAGTGTTCGCGTTCGATGGGGCTCTCGAAAATTTCTACAGAGACTGGAAGCGTCGAGGCACGATCCCCAAAGCTTCAGACATTCGGATGGCCACGGCGATTGACCTGGAAACCGGCAAGCTGGTCTGGAAACAGGAAACAGATTTCGTCGGCACTTGGATGTCGTACGGCGGTGGCAAGGACGTCGTCCTGATGAGCAACAAGTCGAGCATCATGGCGATTAACGGTCGCACCGGAAAAGAACTCTGGAAGCAGACTTCAGAAGGCGTTGGCTTCCGCGGTCACCCTGAAAGTTTGTGGGACCGAGTGATCGTTTGGAATGATCGACTGCTGGATCAACGCGGACCTGGTCTGGCCTGGGAGCTGACAACTGGCAAACGCGTCCCGCGAATTCATCCCATCACAAAGGAAGAGACGCCGTGGGAATTCACGAAGTCCGGACATCACTGCAACTACGCCAT
Source organism: Rhodopirellula sp. (assembly GCA_013203845.1). Classification (GTDB taxonomy): domain Bacteria; phylum Planctomycetota; class Planctomycetia; order Planctomycetales; family Planctomycetaceae; genus JABMPE01. The sequence continues at coordinate 2,713 of JABMPE010000579.1, forward strand.
CGCCAGTCCGCACCTGATGACGTTCCGTGCGGGCGACGCGGGCTTCTGTGACATCGAATCCGGCAATACATCCCGGCTGAAAGGATTTCGTAGCGGCTGCCGCAACAGTCTGATCCCGGCAAACGGCGTTTTGAACGCTCCAAACATGGCCCACGGCTGCGTGTGCGGATACTCGTTGTTTACATCGCTGGCTCTGGTGAATCTTCCGCAGACGGAAGTGTGGAGCTACTCAGCACTGAAGTTCGACCCCCAAAAGGACGCCGTTCGTAGAATCGGGATCAACTTCGGAGCGCCAGGCGATCGTCAGGACGATTCCGGTACGCTATGGGTGGACTATCCGAACAAGGGAGGAACATCGCCAGATATTCCGATCACGGTCACGGCAGACAGCCCGAGATACTTCCGGCGGCATTCATCGTTGCTGCAGGGTGAGGGTGTAAACTGGGTGGCTGGATCCGGCGTCGAAGGAGCCACAAGCATCACACTGACACTCAGCGCGACTCAGCCGAAAACTCCTCAGTACTACACAGTGCGGCTGCACTTTGCCGAACCCGACAACGCACAACCGGGCGAACGAGTGTTTGATATCGCGTTGCAGGGAAAGCTCATGGCCGAGAACGTGGACATCGCTCGCGACTCCGGCAGCGACAAATCTGCATTAGTCCGCGAGTTCAACAACGTCGAAGCCAGCAGCATTCTGAAACTCGACCTGACTCCACGCACCGGACGGACTGTTCTGTCAGGAATCGAAGTTGTCGCTGCTGAATGATTGCAGGGTGGCCCAGACAATCCGGAACGGTTGTCTGGGTGCGTCAGCACAAGATGTATCGTTGTCATGGCCGATGAGGTCGGAATCTTCGGCCTCTTGTGGAATAGCCACTCAGACAACTCGAAACGAGTTGTCTGAGCCACCCGCGAATCCGTACGAGTATATGAGCCAGCACTGATAAATAAGATCGTTAATACCAATCCAGGCGGCAATGGCAGGGCATATACAGTGACGCACGATGGCGACTTCAAAACAGCCAATAATCCGCCTGTCGACACAGGTCCGAGAGTCGTCTGGGAAATTCCACACTGGCTCTGTATCTGCGGCATGGCCTGTCGGGGCGCGCTTGTGGGTCTTATCCCGTTCGCCTTCACGCCAGTCAGTACATTTATTTCATTACCACCGGCAGTTTCTCCTGCATACTCATTCCTGTTCACGGCTCCCGCCTTCTTCATCACAACCGGATATCAGACGCTGTACTGGGGCGGCGGTAAGTGGTGGCGCCGGTTTTCAGTATTGCGACAATCGCATTGTGTAATTCGCTTCTCAAGATGGGCGCCAGTCCTCGTCACACTGCGTACTTATCTTTCTTTGATCCCATTTTTTGTGTTTCTTGGGTTTGCACACGTCACTCATTTCAAAGATTCAATTTCAATCGATTGGTCAGATCCGCCGATCGGGCTCATGGCGTTTCATCTTGCGATGATCCTGCAAACAGTAACAGCCCCGCAGTATGCGATTGTCAGCCCCGACGAGATATTGTTTGTCTTCCGCCTGGGAGCGGGACTGAAGATACGGATTGATGAACGCACCCGTATCCTGGACCGGAGCGGGTTTGGAATAGTGCAATCGTATATCGGTCGAGGGTGGGTTGGCTGTTGGGTGCATGGGCCGGTCGAATGTATTCGCCAGGAGCTAGAGTTATCACGCACCGGAATTCACCTTGAGGACGCATTGCTGACCCGCAGAATCACATCCGAGTAAAGTGCGTCCGAGGGTGGCACTGGCTGCTTGCAACCAGTGTGCGAAGCACAAGAGGGTGCGTTTGCGAGTTTGTTTGATCAGAGAGGTGTAAGTCCTCTTCAGGTAGCCGCTCTCCGGCCTGTATCTGAAAGTAACTGCGTCGTCGTGAGGCGGGGTGGGAAGCAACTGGAGGAGAACGACCAGTCCGTAACTTTAGTGAACTCGATTCGGCCGGTCTGTCTGGCGAGCCTGCCTTCTTATGGTGAAGCCCGGACCGACAGTGCAGGAATGTCTGACGCTGTCGGAAGCTCATGACGCTGAGGGGTAGCGCGTTAAAGCGATCATGGGAGCAGTCAGGTGGTTGGAGACGGAATGGTCAGAAGGTCAAGCAGATGAAGCAAAGAGACCTGTCGGGCGTCAGACAAAGCCCGGCAGGAGTCAGAGGAGTCGTAGTAGCGTTGAAGCCGGGTAACTCCGGTGGAGCGAAGGACTCCAGGAAGATGGATGGCGTCATGACCAGACAATCGGAATCCACACCGGCGATAGTGCCGCTGGCTCAACAAGCCGGAGCTGCGCACCCGTTATGGGTCAGCGCAAAACCGTGTGTCTGGACGGTGCGCATGTTGACGGCTCTCATTGAGGGAGTGGAGGGAGGAAAATGGTTCAGGCTGATCGATAAAGTCTTCTCAGAACGGAACCTGCTGACGGCGTTTCAACAGGTGGCTTCCAGGAAAGGGGCTGCGGGAGTTGATCATGTGAAAGTCGACGAGTTCAGTCGACAGGTGCCGGAGAATCTCTGGCAGTTGTCGGACGCTCTGAAGGCTGGCACCTATCGTCCGCAGTCGATTCGACGTGTGAACATTCCTAAGCCCGGTACAAAGGAGACACGTCCGTTGGCCCCTTTAGAAACAGAACAGGGGCGACGGTGCGTGATCGAATCGTGCAGGCGGCGGTTGTGAATGTGATCGAGCCGATCTTTGAACGTGACTTTGCGGAGGCACAGTTACGGGTTTCGACCTGGCCGAAGCTGCAAGGATGCGTTGCGTCGAGTTGATGAGCTGTTGAAGGCCGGCCATGTCCACGTGGTGGACGCCGACCTGAAAGGTTACTTCGATTCGATTCCGCA
>JABMPE010000580.1 GCA_013203845.1 Rhodopirellula sp.
CCGCCGCCGCCGCCGCCACCACCGCCTCCTCCACCACCCGAGTTGATGGCTCCACGCGCCCAGCCGCCGAACTCAAACGCGATCTCACCAGCCGCCAGTGTGTTGGAGACTCCGTCGGTGATATCGCGAAACCTGGTCGACGACAGAGGAAAGAGCATGCCGTCATCGGCTCCAGGTGTTGTTCCAGCACTAGCGGCATAATGGCTGATGCCAAATTTGTTGTTGACGGGGGCAACTTCCGGCTGAGAGGGGCACAGGTAGACTGGCAGTTTTTCGAGGACGGCATTTGCATTGTTGGCGTGATCAAAACGGACGTTGAAGTCGTACCGAGAGTACAGTGCCGTTTGTTCGACGTAAGGCAGAATCATCGTCTGCCAGGTCGTCAGCACGTTTCCGGCGGATTGGGAACCACTGGCGCCCAGCACTCCGATCGGAAAGACCGTATGTGCTTCCTGATAGTTGTGCAGTGCCAGCCCGATCTGGCGAATGTTACTTTTGCACTGAGCCCGCCGAGCGGCCTCGCGCGCCTGCTGCACGGCCGGAAGCAGCAACGCAATCAGAATGGCAATGATCGCGATCACGACCAGAAGCTCGATCAGCGTAAACGCTCTGCGTGGCGGACTTGTGAAGGACGTCGAGGTAGCTGCAACACGAAGACTCATTGGACTGATTCTCTTAGAGTAGTTTCAAAGCCTGATACACAGTTGCGGATGACGGGGTTCCGGGTCTCACCGTCAGTACGGCTGCGCCGCTGCGCAGGTTCGGCCTCAGATGCTTGCCAACATTCACAGTGCCGCTGGTGATTTCGTTACCGGTTTTCTGATCGCAGACCCACACGTTTCTTGCGGTCAGCACATCGACGTCCTGCTCGTTTGAGAGATCGTCAGGCCACTCGCCCCACTGAACGATGCGACCGTCGTTTCGTCGAGAGGCCAGCCCCACCGCCGCAAGAGCACCGATCATGCCGTCTTCCGTGCCGCCCAGAGATTCCAGATGCACACCCGTCTGCAATGCAATAAGAGTCGCCTGGTCACGGGAGACGAACTCGCGTTTGCACCGCTCTCCCCAATCGATCACCGGTTGAGGACATTCACCCACCAACAGGCACAGACCGGGATCACTGCCGTCGATGAACCAATTTCGCATGACAGCGCGACAGGTATCGAGCAGTTCTCTGACTTCTGGCGTGAATTCATTTCCGCTGGCAGCATTGGCATCAGTTGCTGTTCGCTGTTCCAGAGCGATCGAAGCAGAACCGTTTTTCGACGTGTAGGGAACACGCGGGTCATCGAGTAACTGATGACGAACAATCCAGACACATCGCCACTCACTGGCGATCGTGCGAACGATCTCCCGTGCCAGTTGGTTTGTACCGCGAGAGCCTACGATATCCGTATCGTCGATGCCGATAAGAATCACTGTGGCGATTCCTCACGGGCGTCCTGTGACCGTGCGCAGAACCAGACGAACGCACTCAACAACCCGGCGGCGATACCGCACAGCGTGTAAGACACGGCGGCCTGGCCAAGCCAGATAGACAGCGGTCTTCCACCAGCATGTTCCAGGCCGAAACCTTTCAGCGTCCCTCTCACCAGGAGTGCGGCGAGATTCGCCCCCAGTCCGGCGAGCATGACGCCCACATAAACCGAACGGCTGGATTTCGCGTGACGCAGCGTCCAGTCCAGCAATGGTCCGATTGCTGTCAGGCTGGTGAGTGCTCCAAAACCGAGTCCGCTGCCACCAAATCCGGCGAACCTCAGTGAAAGCGCGGTGGCCAACGCCGAGACGCACAGGACAGTCCCCGCACCTCGTCGAGGAACCAGTGCCAGACCTGCCGACATGGGAAATATCACTTTGAGAATCGCATGACCGGGCACCTTGAGGTGCAGGTCAACCAGCGTCGACACAGCCGCTGCGATGACTCCGATGCCGACCAGCGTGCCTAATTCGGAGCCCGTGATGGAATCGCTGTTGCGGGTGAGTCGGTGCAGACGCGATGCGTCTTGCAGGCCGGGATTGAGACTTAACGTCGCGGCCATGAGGATGTATCCCGATGGAACAGGAAAGCAAATAGCACTACTGTGCCACTAGAGGGCGAGTATTAATTACGTCGCTTTCTGTGTCAACCGGACTGGCCGATGTCAGACGCCTTACTTCGCTGCCAATGCCGCGTCATTCACGATTTTCTGGATCTCTGACGAGAACTGCTCACCCACAATGGCGAAAACCTGCTCGCGCATTTCGCGATACCGGTGCACCAGTTGAGTTGCCGGCACGGTCAAATGGCTGCGACGCGAATCGCCGCCGCCGACTTGAGTTTCGACGAGCGAAACGCCCAGCGACTGTTCTGCTTTTTTGAGACGCGACCAGACGTGCCGGTAGCTTTTGGAGACTTCTTCAGCGGCGGCCTTAATCGATCCGGTTTTCTCGATCGCTTCCAGAATGCTGCAAATGCCAAGACCGAAAACGTAGTTACCTTCGACTTCGAACCACACTTTGGCTCTTGGTGTAACTGCTATCTGCTTGCGGCGCGCCATGTGAAGTCTCCCTGAATCGGAATCGGTCAACTTTCGCATGATGCCGTTTGCGAAGAGTCAACGCCAGGGGAACGGAGCTCACCGTTGTTACGGTTCTGGCGACACTATGAATTGGCCGGCTGAACGACGGCTTTTAGCGCGAGGCCCCCACCGCTGGCCTGTCAGGGTCAGTTCCGCACGCGCATCGTGCTCTTGTGCAGCACTTCTCCGTTTTCGTCGTGAAAGATGAAGACCCGTCGGTACCGCTTTCGCGGGGCGGATTCGATCATCAGGAAGCCGCCAGAGCGTTCTTTGTGTCTGTAGAGTTGTTTGATCGAGCCGTCGGGATCGGTGGATTGCGGGTCTCCGACCGCCGCGAGAGTTGGAATCAGCGAGGGCTCCATACGAGAACTCCTCAATACCGGGCTAATGCAGCGCGTGGCACTGCCAGTGGCGGTCTGCGCAGACCAGATAGAACTGCTGTTTCGCGATGCCGGTTTTATTGAGCCAGGCGAAGGACTCGTCACGCTCGTCGCGGAAGCCATTGAAGTTTGGTGTGATTGTCGAACTTCCGTTTGTCGTCCGGGCTTCTCTGCCCAGAGACGCGATCAATTCATGGATCCGGACGTAAGGAAATTCGAACGGCCAATACGACCGGAATCTGAGGCAGTGACCCCACGGCATTCCGTTGTGAATCATCAGACGTCTTCACCGATCGACTTCCAAAGGCAGTGCGATTGGAAGTCGACCGTTCCAGTCGGTCACACGGTTGTATAAGAAGCATCGACCACCGGTTGATCGTGCCCCGGACCTCAACAGGCATAAGGCCTAAAGCTGCGAAGCCATTCGACCGGCGATCTGCTTCACTTTGGCAGGATCACTCGTCGCATTCAGTTGCTGGAAATCCTTCAGCAAGGTCTGCTTTTTGGCGTCATCAATAGACAGTGTCTCAATGGAAGTGCTTACGCCTGCCAAAGCGCTTCCGCCTTCACCACTCGCTGCAATGCTTTCCAGCAGGCTCTTCAGTTCTGCTTGGGATTGAACTGCGGCCAATTCTTCCACACTTGGAGCAGCTTCCTGACTCGACGAGCCTCCGTCACCGCAGCCACAAACTGTACACAGGCAGACACAAGGGACTATTGCGAAAAGACGACTGAAAATTGAACCGTTACGTTGCATGATTTCACTCCAGATGGTGTTTGGTTAAGCGATAGAAAGGAATGCCTGGATGGCATCATGGAAAAAAGCCCCGACTGCCAGGTAAGCAGCCGGGGCGGAAAATTCTGGTGTTAAAGCAGCGCAATGCTCTTAGAAATCACCAAGTTCGTTGCCGTCCTGAATGTGGCCAGCACGCTGCCAGACGTCAAAATCGACAGTGTCGTTGACAAACTTGACGACTCCATCTGCCATCAGCACATGGACCCCTCCTGTATGCAGACTCCGAGCAGCCCACACACCATCGGTGTCGAACCAGCCGCACCCGGTACAGTCATGGCAGTCTGGAGCTACCCAGTTCGGTGGCGCCGTCGTGTTGAATACAGTTTGACCGCCCGTTCCGTTCATCCATTCGCGATGCACGCTGGTGTTCCAGCCACTGGGTGGTGACATACAACTACTTGCGTAGGCGTCAACATGAGCTTTGGACATAAACACTCGAGCCGAACCGCCAGGAAAAGGGACGCCTCGGGCTTCCCGCCGCCCAAGATCTGTCGAACCGCCACCTGTCAACGCCTCTGAGGCTGCAATTGCGTTCGATGTGCCATCTGTAATGTCTCGAAACTTCACGGGTTTGCGGTAGTTGAAAACTCCGACGGAGTCTGTATAGGCCTCTGTCCAGAATCGGGCGGGACCAGCACTGACAACGTAGTTGTTGCCGGAATCAGCACTCGGGTACGAAAGTTCTGACGGGCAAAGGAACGCCGCGATTTTTGTGTTGCTGAGCGCTGGATTCGGTCCCTGGTCGTACATCAGATTCAGGTCGATCGCCTCGTAGAGCGGCGTCTGATCCATGTACGGCAGCAGCATGGTGTGTGTGCTGAAGCCGCGCCAGGCATTTGCCCCGGCACTCGAATCGTTAACCGATCCGAAGTTACCGAGCGGCAGCACGCTGTGGACGTCATGATAATTGTGCATGGCAATACCGAGCTGCTTCAGATTGCTTTTGCATTGTGAACGCCGAGCTGCCTCGCGAGCCTGCTGGACTGCAGGAAGCAACAATGCAACCAGAATCGCGATGATCGCAATTACAACCAGAAGCTCAATCAGCGTAAAACCACGTTTCTTTGTTCTACAGGTCATCAATTTCATAGTTCCAGGTACCTCAAAAAAGGAAGGAGAGCACGGAAGGAGAGCACGGAAGGAGAGCACGGAAGGAGAG
>JABMPE010000581.1 GCA_013203845.1 Rhodopirellula sp.
CCTCGACCATTCGATCGAGTCCAACCGCCCCATCGGCGACATCCTGTCTGAGTTGCTCCACATCCATCCCGATGTGGTAACCGCATTCCAGAAATCACAGAACGCCAGTTTCACAGAATAGACAGCTACGTCGTCATCCGGGGATTCCAGATCACGACTTATGGTGATGAACACGCCATTCTGGTTCGATATTCCGACGGCATCCGACTTGAGAATCTTGATATTATTCAGGAGCAGGCGGCAGCAATTGCGGCCATTCAACTACTTGACTGCAACATTACTAAGACGCCGGAGACGTTTGCCGTGACCGGGTGCCGGGTTGAATCAAAGTCAACGGGCCAGTGCCTGTGGATTCATTCCGAGCCGCACGTCGTCCGAAATGTGGTGATTGAACAAAACCGTTTTTTTGGCAATCGCAGCGGAACCCTGGCGATTGCCGTCATTCCGGACGGAGCCATTCGCTTCCAGGACAACGTTTTCGATGGCGGTCACGTTGGTCTGAATTTCAGCCTGCAGCCAACATCGCCCGACTTCACGCCCCTTGCGGCTTTTGAGGTCGTCAACAATACCTTCGTGCGGTGCCGATCATGGATCGGGCTGATGAATACCGACCCGTCTCGAACGCCGTTTGTTCTCGTCAACAACCTCGCGGTCGATGTGGAAGAGATGGAAGCGAATCCTGATCAGCTACAAAACACTGTCGCGATGTGTAAATTGATCGGAAATTTCTGGGAGCGTGATCCGGAATTCATTGAAGCGGATTCTCCGCTACGCGATCTAGCTTCGCTGAAACTGCCGGTAGACGTCGGAAGCCGGGACCGCGACGAGCAGGGTTACTTAACATACCCAGCCGAATCGACCTTGCGGGAAAGTGGTGCCGGCGGCCCCTGGTCGACACGCGTTGGCGCCAACGTGACAAACCATCCCGATCGTTACGAGCGGTAACGACCTGGTAAAAGTATGTATCCAGTCGGCCCGCGGTATGGATCTAATGTCGTTGCGATGATGTACTCGGTGAGTCCGTCGTTCCGAGACTTTTCACCCCATCCATCGGTAAGTGGCCATGACATTTCCAGAGTCTTCTCAAACGCCTTCGTCAAAGAACCTGTTTGAGCAGACCATGCACCCGGAGGCTGGTAACTACACTGCGGAATCCTTCGTCTCTCATTCCGGTTCTCCAACAAGCACTGCTGCTGTTTCTGCTGATGCTGCTTCTTCGGCCCAGTTGTTACCGGAAGCAACATCCGCCGATCGAGGCCAGGACTCGTCCGGGCAATCACTGCCGCTGTCGATTGTTCATATCGGCCCTTGCTTCACGCGTGGCGGCGCGGAGCAGCAGCTCATTGATCTGGCTCGATTTCTTGATCCCAGTCGGGCCGTTCTGACGAAGTGTCTCGTGACGGAATCGCAAATGATTGACCCGCAAGTCGCCGCTGATGTGGCTTGTCCGGTTTTGAATGCGACGGCAGAAGACATTCGGCAGGCTCTGACCGAACACGACATCATACTTTTCTGGGGCCTGGAACTGGATCGATTCTGCGAAGACCGACTGGAGGGGCAAGGTGTCTGCATCTACCTCGCCCACGGCGACAGTCACTGGACTCGTGACCTGATGCTCGGCAGCACCGCGTGTCTCGACTACACGGTTGCCGTCAGTCAGCGAGTTGCTGAAACGACGTGCTATGACTTTCCGACCGACGTCATTCTGAACGGTGTGGACACTGCTCGCCTTGCCACAACCCGATCCCGTAACGAAGTGCGTAAGCGCTACGGTTTTGGCCCCGATGACTTCGTGGTCGGCTATCTGGGTCGCTTCTCTCCTGAAAAAAGACCCGAACTGCTGATTCAGGCTCTGGCGGAACTGCCATCTCATTTCAAGTTGCTGCTGGTTGGATGGGGCCCTTTGAAACCACAATTGCTCGAACAGGCCAACGATACCATTCCGAACCGGTACGCTTTTGCAACAGGCTCCAGCTATCTCGGCGACTTTTACAACGCAATGGATGCGTTCTGTCTGGTCTCTGTGCAGGAAGGTTTTGCACTGGTCTTTCTCGAAGCGATGTTTTCGGGACTGCCAGTAATCGCGACTCCAGTTGGTGCCGTGCCCGAAGTGATTGAGAACAACGCGTCCGGTGTGATTGTCAACGGGGACGTGCATGCCATTGTTGACGCACTGAAGCGGGTGGGAAGCAATCCGCGGTGGTCGCGAGCGATGGGCGAAGAAGCACGTCAGTACGCACTGTGTAATGGTCATGCACGGACGATGGCCGTGAAATACGAAGACCTGTTTGAACGAATGACTCGAAAGTAATCCGTGATCCGGCTCACCAACCGTCTGTTTGACACACACCCCGTGGCGACACATTGTCCGGGCCCGCTCCATAATGGCTGGCACTTCTTTGCGGAAGCTGTTCTGGGATGTCCGGTGGAAGCGCGACCGCCTCAGGAATCGTTCACGTTGCTGACGTGGAACACGGGCGACCGTCCGGAAAAGCCCAACGGACTGATCGAAAAGTGCGCGGCGAGACACGGTTGTTCAATACAGGTGCTGGGTGAAGGCTGCACCTGGTCCGGTCAACTCAAACTTGCCAGCACCGCCGATGCACTTCGACACATCACGACCGAGTATGTGATCGGTCTGGATTCAGGAGACGTGCTGCTTGTCGATCATCCCGACAGAATTGTTGAACGGTTCCGCACACACTTTTCCTGCGACCTGCTGTTTAACGCGACCGGATCAGAATGCTGGCCAGCAGCGCCGGAATTCATCATGTTCGAATCTTCCTTGCCTGACGCCGCGTGGTCACACGGTCGCTGCTGGCTGAACGCGGGAGCCTGGGTCGGTCGTACTGAATTCTGCCGTCAGTATTTCGCAGCGCTGGCCACTCAGCAGCCGCACCCGCATTTCGACGATGACCAGTCAGCCGTGAAGCTGTCGTGGCCTGACTGGTATCCGCGAATTCAGATCGATTACCGATCGCAGATCTTTCAGTGGTTCAACGAGGACCGTGCCATCCTGCAGATTGAACGTCCTCGAGCAGACCGCCAGATCCAACTGGTCGAGTGGTTGCGAAATCTTCAATCGCTGCAGTTTGGGGTAGAAGTCGGCGTTTTTGATGGAACCACATCGGATGCAGCTCTTCTGGAGTTTCCAGAACTGTCACTCTGGATGGTAGACCCGTGGAAGCAAAGTGACGCCATCCCTGAAATGGCAGGACTCACTACTGCAGACTTTGAGCAGGCTCGGCAGAAGGCGCTCTGGTGGACTTCTCATGCAGCATCCCGCCGGTTCGAAATGAGACTGGATTCCATCCCGGCGTCAACACTCTTTCCCGATCAGTCGCTGTGCTTCGCATTTATCGACGGGGCTCACGACTACCAATCGGTCCTTGCCGATCTGCAGGCCTGGTGGCCGAAGATTCGCCATCACGGAATGTTGTGCGGGCACGATTACGGTGTTTATGGAGACGCAGACGGAACCTGGGGAGTCCGTCGTGCGGTCGATGAGTTCGCCGCCAGTCAGACGTTGAATGTCGTCACAGGCCGGGACGGTATGTGGCGGCTGCAGCCTGCCGAATAAACGGCCCGCTCGTGAATCACAACTCCTCGTCGGTTGAACTCGTTTCGATTTTCTTTTCACTGGACCGGAAACGCTTCCACGACCAAAGGAAGAAATCACCCAGCCCCGCGTATCGGTATGAGCCGTCGACGTAATGCTCGATCACGTAAAACGCGAAGTAGTAGGCTCGGGCAAAGCACCAGATCGCCAAGCCAAGCAGCATCGCGGTTCGCAGCGACGGCGAGTCGACCAGAATCAGGCCGGCAGCCATCACGCCGCAAAGTACAAATAACGCCCCTTTGAAATACAGCAGGCGAGGGCTGGAGATGTCGGTCATGAGAAAGCTCCAATTCCCGTCATGCCCGCACGACTGAAGATTGACCGTTCAAACAACGAGTTCACCGTCCACCGAGGATTCGAAGTGACGACGGAGTTGCTCCAGAATTTCTGCGGGTTCGGCCATTCGCCCGGCGCCGACCTGACCGCAACTCAGCCATCCGCTGCCGGGTTCGATAAAATTAACGCCGTCTTCTTTGAGTTGCCGCAGGTTTCGCTGCACCGACGGCTTGTTCCACATTCCCGTGTTCATGGCCGGAGCGATGAACACCGGACAAGTCACCGTCAAAACGAGCGTCGACACCAGGTCGCTGGCGTGACCGTGCGCAGCCTTCGCCAGAAAGTCGGCGGTCGCTGGCGCGATGAGGTATAGATCCGCCCGCCGCGCCAGACCGATGTGTTCACCTTGCGGATGCTCAACCGGTTCGAACAGGTTTTCGTAAACCGGGCGGTTGGTCAGGGCTTCGAAGGTCGTCGGGCCAACAAACTTCTTCGCCGCTTCGGTCATCGCGACAGTGACGGAAGCTCCGGCCTGCACGAGCTTGCTGGTTAGATCGGCGGTTTTGTAAGCGGCAATTCCGCCGGTCACGCCGATCAGGATTTCACGATTCTGGAAGGCGTTCACGGCTGGCCTCGAAGTTCGGAGGGCGAATTCAGGAGCCGGTGCTTTGGAGTTCCGGCAAAGGTAACTGTTCAACAGGAACGGACAGTGTGATCGAATCGCCGGTTCGAATCACGCCTTCAGTTCCCCGGTCGAGCAGAACCGTATTAGTCGCCAGCCGGTAGTAGTGATCGAAGCGTTTGAGATTCGTCCATGTCGGCAGCATGGCTTTGCGAAGCGCCGAAAAAATCGTCGCAAACGCCTGAGTCGCTTCGCCAGTAACCGGATGCCGACTCGGAACCGCACACCGCTGGCAAGGCTTCACGCCGCCAAAAGTGACTCCGCCGATTCGAAACGGATGCTGTTCGTGCTTGCTGGCGAAGAGTCGATCTTCCCAGAACGCTGGCACGCCTTCCACTTCGATATTTGTACGAAACCGCCAGCGAGCCTGCTCGATCGATATCTCTGGAAACAGATCGGTGACAGCCTGCAACGTAGCCAGGGAAACGATCGTCGGACCGTTAGCGTCCAGGTCGTCCGGGAAACCATCGCTGGAGTTTTCGACAAGCTCGACCTGACGATTCAACAGGCATGTCAGATAGTCACCGAGTGAGTCACGGTCATTGTCGAGATGAAACGTTCGAGCCGTCACGCTGTGGCTGGTCCAGATTCTGACGGACGGTATATCGAGCTGGAAGTCGGCGCGAATTCCGTGAAGTTCTGGAACTCGCTTGAGGTTCACGAACTCACCATTCGGCTCGACCAGAGCGAATCGACGATCCCACTTGAGCGTGCCAGAAGCCAGCACCTGAGACGAAGAAACCGTCACGCCTGGAAACGACTTGATGGGATACACATTGATTCGGGAGATCGTCCCGGATTCAAAATCTGCTGACACGTTCGCTCCGCGATTTTCGGACTGTACGGCCCGCACAGTCTGCTTCTACCAATGCCGGCAGGATCCAGAGGCGGTATTAGACTTTCCAGACCCGCGAATGTCACGCCCTGCCTTTCACGATTTGGCATTTTACGGACATTCAACACGAGCTACGGAAACCGGGTGCTATCAACCGTTCGCCATGACTGATCGCACGGAGAACTTCTTCGGTTTGACCGGGCAAGGGCATCCTCAGTAGATTCGCGGCATGAACACAACAACCTCACGAATCGCCAATCTGTGGTCAGCATTCTTTGCTGCCGTTCTCGCTTTTTCGCCTTCAATCGTTGAGCGAGCCGGCGCGGCTGACCGACCGAACGTCGTCTGGATCGTGTCCGAAGATAATTCGCATCACTACCTGAGGCACTTCTTCAAGGACGGAGCGCCGGCTCCGAATATCGAAGCCCTCGCCGCTCACGGAGTGACGTTCGACCATGCGTTTTCGAACGCCCCGGTCTGCTCGGTCGCGAGAACGACTCTGGCCACCGGATGTCTGGGGCCTCGCATTGGTACTCAGTTTCACCGCAGACACACGATGGCAACATTGCCCGCCGGTCTGAGAATGTTCCCGGCTTACCTGCGAGATGCCGGCTACTACACATCGAACAATTCCAAAACCGACTACAACGCCACGCCGTCGGATGGCGTCTGGGACGAATCTTCCAATTCAGCCAGCTGGCGAAAACGGAAAAATGCCGATCAGCCGTTCTTCCACATGGAATCGCACGCGCAGTCGCACGAAAGCTCGCTGCACTTCAGTCAGCAGGTTTTCGAAAACGAAAAGACAACCACCGATCCGGCGTCAGTCAAACTGGCGGACTACTTCCCAGACACGGCGAAGTTTCGTTACACGCACGCGCGCTATCACGACCGCATGGCGGTGATCGATGGAATCGTTGGCAACACGGTGGCAAAGCTGGAAGCCGATGGTCTGCTCGAAGACACGTTCGTCTTTTACTTCGGTGACCACGGCGGAGTACTCCCTCGCGGCAAAGGCTACATCTACGAATCCGGCCTACACGTTCCGCTGATTGTTCGTGTACCCGACAAGTGGAAGCACCTGGTCGATCGAAAAATCGGTTCGCGAACGCAGGGCTTCGTCAGCTTTATTGACTTCGGCCCAACCGTGATGAACCTCGCTGGCGTCAAAGTCCCCGAGCAAATGGATGGCGTCCCTTTCCTTGGCAACGGCGTCTCCGCTTCAGAGGTCGAATCGCGCGACGAGTCCTTTGGCTACGCCGACCGCTTCGACGAGAAGTACGAGTTCATTCGCTCGTTGCGAAAGGGCAGGTATCAGTACATCCGGTATTTCCAGCCGTTTCTACCGGACGGGCTGCAAAATAACTACCGCTACCGCATGCTGGCATTCACGGAGTGGCGGGAGCTTTTCCACGCTGGAAAACTGAGCGGCCGGCAACTTCAGTTCTTTCAGGGCAAGCCGGTCGAACAGCTCTTCGACACGGAAGCAGACCCGCACGAAGTCCTCAACCTCGCCGACGATCCGAAACACGCTGGCGTGTTGAAAGACTTGCGAGGCCGTCTGGCCGCACAAATGCGAGCACTCCCTGATCTGAGCTTCTATCCGGAAAGCAAGCTGATCGACATCATGAATGACCCGGTCGGCTTCGGGCAGAAGCACAAGTCAGAGATCGCTCAGATGGCGGACGTTCACGACCTGGCACTGCTGCCGATTTCTGGTGCCAGACCGAAACTTGCCGCCGCCCTGAAATCAGAAAATGTCTGGCTGCGTTACTCCGCCGCGATGGCCTGCAGTGCGATCGGCAAAGATGCCGCGGGCCTCGCGCCTGCCGTCGAGCCCTTGCTCCAGGACGATAAATTCATTGTCCGAGTCCGGGCTGCCGAATTCCTCGGACTGATTGATAACCTGAATCCACAACCAATTCTGGCCAGCGTCGTCAACGAAACGGCCAACCCGGTTGAAGCCGCTGAAGCGCTGAACTCCATCGTCTACTTTCGAGACGGCCACCAGCCGGCTTACGCGATCGACACTTCCAGCCTCAAACCACAGGCCAAAGACGACGCCATCACCCGTCGCATCGACTACCTGAACGGCGAGCCCTACAAGACCAGAAAGCCAGCCAGGAAAAAATAGCCTGATCAGACAAGGTCCGTCAAAATCAGTGCTGTCGCCGATGTCACGGGCGTTTCTGATCCATCTTGGATTGTCGGGGCTGGTTCGATGTGCTGCCGAGCACGTTGCCGCCGCAGTCGGTTTGCTGAGTCAGTGAGCATTTGCAGGAAACAGACCCGCGCATTGTGACAGACTCTACTGTTCTGGGTGAGGTGTTTCACTGAGTTCGCTTTGGGAGGAATCTGCGAACCCGCTCACGATCAGCGATGACCTACAGTTTCTACCGATTGTGATTGGTGGAGAAAGGGAGTGGGCGTTTGGTGACGCGCAGTCGGATCGGTTTAATCTGGTGAGGACAGTTTTGACCAACTGGACAGAAAAACGCGAGACACTTCTCGGCGGAATATCGCAACCTCACCTGTTGCCCGATATCAAGCTGCCGGTTCTGCCGCAGGCGCTCGTCGAGTTCTCGCAACAGGCCGACAATCCTGATTGCGAGATTCGAAACCTGGCAACGATCGTTGAGTCGGATACGGGTTTAACGTGCCAGCTGCTGAAGACGGTGAACGCCAGCCATAACGGACTGCGGCATCGCATTTCGTCTGCACATCATGCCATTGCCACACTGGGAATTCGTCGCACCAAGTTGCAGCTGATCACGGTGGTATTACAGGAATCGCTGTCAGCGCGACAACTCAAACTGATCAACCTGGCAACCTTCTGGAACGCGAATCTGGAACGGGCCATCTTCGCCCGGCAGATCGCGAAACTCCTGAAGGCCGACGAGTATCTGGCATTCTCCGCCGCGTTGCTGGTTGATTTTCTGCTGCCGGTTCTGACCAACGACCGTGACGATCGTTACATTGAGTTTCTGAACCAGTCCGGGACCGAATCCTCAGACCTGTGCCAGTTCGAGCAGCAACACTTTGGCTGCGATCATGCCGAAGATGCTGCTCGGGTCATGTTTGAATGGGGATTCCCAGACGACCTGATCTGCTGCGTGATGCTGCATCATCACGGCCTGGCCATCCTCGCCGATCCCGACCTGCACCAGTCAGCGGCAGCGGCGGTCGCTGTCGCCTCGCTGATCCCGGATCCACTGCGCCAGTCCGTGGCAGGTCTGGAGCAACTGCAGAACCTCAGCGAAGTCTGGAACGCCTTCGACCTGCAGGAGGTCGCCGAGGACGTTTACCAGGAATACCAGGCCCAGTCCCTCGACTCGGCAAACTACATCCCGGTGCGAGACCATGTCTGCAAACGACGGCCAGCCGCGATCGACTGATTGGCGAGCAGACACGCAAACGGTCGGCAGGTTTCGGGACACTCGCCAGATTCCGTGGTCAGCCGCTATTCTCCCTGCATCGACTTCGTCGTTTTCGTGTCGAGCACGTGGCTCCGCGACTTTCAGCTACTCAGGAAATCATCATGTCAGACAATCTTCCGCAGCCGTTGGCTCCACCCTCGCGAATTCTCATGGGGCCGGGGCCGAGCGATACGCATCCTCGTGTTCTTTCTGCACTGGGGGCCCCGACGGTCGGCCATCTGGATCCGTTCTTTCTGCAGACGATGAACGAAGTCCAGTCGATGCTGCGAAAGCTGTTTCAGACAAAGAACGAAATGACACTGGCCGTCAGCGGGACGGGTTCAGCCGGGATGGAAACCTGCGTCGTGAACCTGATCGAGCCAGGCGACAAGGTGGTGGTCGGCGTTAACGGCGTGTTTGGCGGCAGAATGAAAGACGTGTTCGAACGAGCCGGCGCGGATGTGCTGGCCATCGAGCGACCGTTCGGCGAAGTCTTCTCGGCGGCAGAAGTCGCCGCGGCGGTGCAGCAACACTCGCCGAAGGTTGTCGGGCTGGTTCATGCCGAAACTTCCACCGGCGCGCTACAACCGCTGGAAGAGATTTCGAAGATCGTTCACGACGCCGGAGGACTTCTGCTGGCTGACTGCGTGACCTCGCTGGGTGGCGTCCCGGTCAAGGTTGACGAGTGGGGACTTGACGCGGTTTACAGTGGAACTCAGAAGTGCCTCAGCTGCCCGCCTGGATTGGCTCCGGCGACGTTCAGCCCGAAAGCCGTCGCGGCGATGGACGCTCGCACGACTAAAGTCGCGAGCTGGTATCTCGATATGAGTATGGTGCGCAACTACTGGAAGGATTCATCGCGAGCGTACCACCACACCGCGCCGATCAACATGAATTACGGTCTGCACGAAGCACTGCGACTGACACTGGAAGAAGGCCTCGAAAATCGCTTCGCCCGGCATCGAAAAAACCACCTGGCACTGCGAGCCGGCCTGGAAGCACTGGGCATTGAATACGCCGTCGAAGAGTC
>JABMPE010000582.1 GCA_013203845.1 Rhodopirellula sp.
TGAAATGCCGGAACTGCGCGGTGCTTGTTCCAGCCTACGAATCACCTGATTCGACATTCGACTTTCGGGAAGTTCTTTCGGACGCATTCGGCTCTGATCGCTCGCCTTTTTACGACATACCAGACATACCAATCTAAGGATTGTCACATGACAGCCTCCCGAATTTTATTTCAAACACTTTCGACGTTCGGCCTCATGCTTGGAGTGGTGGTAACTCCAGTGTTGTCTCAGGACGCTCCGGTCGAGAATGACTACTACCGGATGGACTCGTTCAAGCTGCCGGACGGCCTTGTGCTGGAGATCGGTGGCATCGAATGGTTCAACGAAAAGCTGGCGATTTCGACACGCCGCGGAGACATCTACACGGTCGAGAACGCTCTGGCCAAAAAGATTGGCGATGCAAAGCTGCACCCGTTCGCGATTGGCCTGCACGAGGTTCTGAGTCTGACTCAGAAAGATGGCTGGCTGTACGCAACTCAGCGAGGCGAAGTGTCTCGACTGAAAGACGAAGACGGCGACGGTACGGCAGACATTATTGAAACGGTCTGTGATAAGTGGGGCATCACCGGCGACTATCACGAATACGCGTTCGGATCGAAGTTCGACAAGGACGGCAACATCTGGGTCGTGCTCTGTCTGACCGGATCATTCAGCAGCCAGACTCCCTACCGCGGCTGGTGTGTTCGCGTCACGCCGGACGGAGAAATGATTCCCACATGCAGCGGCATTCGTTCGCCAGGCGGAATCGGTGCCAACAGTGTTGGAGACATGTTCTACACAGACAATCAAGGTCCGTGGAATGGAACCTGCAGCCTGAAAAACCTGAGGCCGGGCTCATTCCAGGGACACCCCGGTGGCAACAGCTGGTACGACCTGACGTCCGTCATCGGGCCAAAGCCAGTCGAGCCGGTAAGCGGCAGCCGCATGATGGTCGAGCAGCCAAAGATTCCGGAACTCGTCCCGCCAGCGATTTATTTTCCTTACAAGAAGATGGGGCAGTCCGCCAGCGGCATCGCCTGTGACGTATCCGGCGGAAAGTTCGGCCCGTTTGAAAACCAGATGTTCGTCGGCGATCAGACTTTCAGCACGGTGATGCGGTGCAGTCTGGAAATGGTCAACGGTTATTACCAGGGAGCGTGTTACCCGTTTCGAGAAGGGTTCGGCTCCGGAAGCCTCGCCGTTCAGTTCACGCCAGACGGCAGCCTGTTTGTCGGAGGCACCAACCGAGGCTGGGGTTCGCGAGGCCGCCAGCCGTATGCTCTCGATCGCCTGCGCTGGACGGGCAAAGTGCCGTTCGAAATCCAGGAAATGAAAGCAAAGCCCGACGGCTTCGAGCTGACCTTCACTCAGCCGGTTGACCCAGAAGCCGCCGCGAATGTCGAGTCCTACAAACTTGGCACATACACCTACATTTATCAGGCTTCGTACGGGAGCCCGGAAGTCGATCACACAACTCCAACGATCGAACGAGTTGAAGTCAGTGATGACGGTCAGGCTGCGCGACTTTTCGTGACGGGTCTGCAGCAGGGGCACGTCCACGAACTGCACTGCGATGGCGTCAAATCAAAAGTCGGCCTGCCGCTACTGCACGCTGAAGCTTACTACACGTTGAACTTCATCCCGAAAGCAGAGTGAACAACAGGTTGGAAAACAAGTTCCAGCCTGCTCTCTTCATCTGCATCCTTTTGACTGAAGTCAGCGTCAACCTTAGGCTGTTTCTCTCCTGAAATCTTTCCCGAGAGAATCGTGATGCCCACGTCCAGCACGGCCAGTTCGGAATACAGTGCGACGTCTCCGTCGTTGATTCGTCGAGTCGCGACGCGGGATCCAGAGGCGTGGCGACGGTTCACCAGGCTGTACGGCCCTCTGGTTTTTCACTGGTGCCGTCAGCAAGGACTTTCTGAGCACGACGCTGCCGATGTCATGCAGGACATCTTTGTCTCTGTCGCTCGCGCGGTCGGGGCTTATGAAGACCGAACCGGCAGCAGTTTTCGAGGTTGGCTGTGGACGATTACTCGAAACCAGCTTGTCACGTTTGTTCGCAAGCGTACTCGTCAGGGCGAGGCAAACGGCGGAACGGCCAATTGGCAGCAACTGCTGAACGTCGCCGAATCGCTTTCGGACGATCCTGATCAGTTCACGAGCCAGTTTGAGATCGACGCGCTATATCGCCGAGGTCTGGAACTGGTCCGGCAGGAATTCCGACCACGAACCTGGGAAATCTTCTGGCGAAACGTCGTGGAAGATCAGCCGACAGACGCTATCGCCGGTGAATTTGGCATCTCGACGAACTCGGTCAGGCAGACTCGATCCCGCGTTTTACGACGGATTCGGCAGGAACTGGGTGACCGGAGTGGCTCCGGCGGTGCCGATGCGTGACCATCTGTCGCGCTCGTTTCGTTATATCAATCAGGAAGCCGTTTTCGTGAAGCGGCAAACCGCTGTTTGATGACGAATCTCCACGGAATTCCGGAGCGATGTCTCATGGTGACTTCAACCTGTCCCGATCGTGACGACCTGCGGTCCTTCCATCTGGGTCTACTCGACGAGCAGCGCGAGCTGGAAGTGCTCAACCATCTGAACGACTGTCGGACCTGCGAAGACACCGTCGCCAATCTGGAGGGAACCGCGGATTCGCTGGTCGCTGCCGTTCGTGGCTCGGCGGCTACCGGGAACAACGACGGAGACAGCCACAGCGACGATCGCCCTGCTTTGCAGCAGGCGTTATTCGCCATCGAAAATCTGGTGGATTTGCCGCAGCGTCCTGCCGAAAAATCGAACGTGAATGCCTCGGCAGTTTCCGAACGAATCCGCGATTACGAGTTGCTCGGATCGCTGGGCGAAGGCGGGATGGGAACAGTTTATCGAGCGCGCCATACACGACTGGATCGGCAGGTTGCTCTGAAACTGTTGCCGGCTCGGCGGCTGCGCGACAATGCCGCCGTCGCGAGGTTCGAACGGGAGATGAAGGCGATCGGGCGGCTCGATCATCCGACCATCGTACGAGCGACTGACGCGGGCGACGTTGACGGAACGCATTTCCTGGCGATGGACTATGTCGAGGGGATCGACCTGTCGAAACTCGTGCGGTTGACTGGTCCGCTCGACGTTGCCAGTGCCTGCGAACTCGTTCGTCAGGCCGCGCTCGGGCTGGACTATGCACACAGGCAGGGGCTGATTCATCGAGATGTCAAACCGTCGAATCTGATGCTCACGCTTCGGGGCGACGTGCGGATTCTGGATCTGGGGCTCGCCTTGTTTGGCGCGGCGAGCGAAGCACTCGACGAGTTGACGACCGTCGGACAGCTCATGGGCACGCTCGACTACATGGCTCCCGAGCAGGGCGACAACAGTCACGACGTTGACGCACGAGCCGACGTTTACAGTCTGGGAGCAACACTGTTCAAACTCCTGACGGCTACGGCTCCGTACGATGCGCCCGGCTGTCGAACGCCACTCGCCAAGATGAAAGCACTGGCCACGATCGATGCTCCGTCCGTCGCTGAACGTCGAGCAGAATTGCCAGTCGACCTCGTGACGATCGTTGATCGGGCACTCGCGCGAAACGTTGACGACAGATTCTCAACGGCCAAAGAGCTGGCCGATGCACTTTTGCCATTCTGCGCAGGACAAGCACTGAGCGATCTGGCCGAGTGCGGTTGCGAACTGGCCACGCAGGACGAGAAACAGGTTGTCATGCCGCCGTCTCTCCCGCCGTTCGTGAGCCGGGCAGACGTCAGCGTGCCGGGAGAAACTCCGGAGACACAAATCCGCGTGACGAAGAACGGACCTGGCCTCGGACACAAGCTCGCTCGCTTGATGCTCATTCCGATGACCCTGCTCGCCGGGATCGTGATCTGGCTGCAAACCGACAACGGCACGCTGCTGATCGAAGCCGACGAAAGCGTGGCCATCGAGATTCGCCGCAGTGGCGAGGCTGTACAGCAGGAGACTCTGACCGTCGGGCAGAACTCGCTGACGATCCGCAGTGGCGACTACGAGATTGTGCTGCCGAAACAGTACGACTCGCTGAAAGTCGAGAACGGCAAGTTTGAGCTTTCGCGCGGCGGCACCTGGATCGCGCGCGTCACAAAGCA
>JABMPE010000583.1 GCA_013203845.1 Rhodopirellula sp.
CAGCATGTGTTCTTCCAGGTCGAATGCGAGAAATACCATGCTGCGTGCCGGTCGATTTTTTAACGATGCAAACTTTCTCGCCACTTCCAGCACCATCGACGTTCCGCTGGCATTGTCGTCGGCTCCGTGAAAGATCTTTCCTTCACGCATGCCGAGGTGATCGTAATGGGCGCTGACGATGACAAACTCGTCGCGAAGTTGCGGATCGCTGCCCGGCAGCCAGGCACCCACGTTCTGACCGTAAATCGTCTTTCGCCCGTCTTCACGAGGTGGGCCAGGAATTACCTGCAGGTACTCGCCATCAAACAGTGGCTGCAGTTTCAGCTTCAAAAAATGATCTTCGATGTACCGGGCGGCGGCCTGGCCCCATACGCCACTGCGGCCTCGCAGGTCATCGCTGGCGAGGTACTCAACATGCGGTCTCATATCGTCCGGTTTGAAGTCGGGAACAAACGAAATTCGCTTCGATTCAGGCGCCTTCTCTTCGGCAGCTGCTGTTGATTCGGCATTAATGACAGTCCGGGCATCGGCCGCCTTTTCGGCTCGGATCTGCTGGATTTGATCCTGTCCCAACGCCGAACGATCAGAACCGCCGACCCCCAGCAGCACCAGCACCAGCACCAGCACGGTTCCCAGCGTAAGGTTGGCTCTGGTGGACAGGTCGGCCAACTGAAACCGATCGGCCAACTGAAACAGAAATTGCCGCATGACGATCCCTCGTCTGATAGTCACCGAATGAAACGAAAAGCTGACTTGGGATCATAGACCACCGAACGCTCTTCCCGAACACCAGACCAAACGGAGCCACGGAACGGAGCCACGGAACGCAGTCACGGAACGCAGATTGGTGGCGGTTGTTTGGCTCAGATCTGAATCAAAAGGCAGACAAAATCGTCAACACGATCAGTTCTCTTGCTCATCAAACTCCAATGATTCACGATGGGTCAGGTTTCAGAGGATGAATGACGAGCGGATTCAGTTCAGCTAAGAGCGAGGCGACAAGTGACACGAAGGCAATATCAATTCGCGGCCATCATGCTGGCAGTTTTCAGCCTTGTGGGAGCGGTATCTGCAATCGCTGAGGATGCAGGGACGCAACAACTGGTCGCGGCGACGACGAAAAAAGTCGACTTCGAATCGGACGTGAAACCGATATTGGAGAGCCGTTGCGTTGACTGTCACGGACCCGAAGATCCCGAAGCGAAATTCCGAATTCTGTCTCGGAAATCGCTGCTGCGCGGCGGTGAAAGTGGCGAGCCAGCCATCGTTCCGGCCAGCAGCGCAGACAGTTTTCTGATCAAAGTCGTCGCCGGCCTGGATCCTCATCTGAAAATGCCACCGGAAGGGCCACGACTGACGAGCCAGCAGATTGCCGTCTTGAGAGCATGGATCGACCAGGGGCTGGCGATGCCTGACGCTGATGCCAGCAGCGATATCGACAGGACGGATCACTGGTCGTTTCAGCCAATCGGCAATCCAGAACCGCCGCAACTTGAGGACAAATTTGCTGCGTCGCCGATCGACGCATTTATCCTGAAAAAACTGCAGGAACAGCAGCTGGCACCATCCTCGCGAGCTGATCGACGCACCCTGATCCGCCGGCTGTTTCTGGTGATGCTTGGTTTGCCGCCTACTCCGGAACAGGTGACGGAGTTCGTCAACGATGATTCGCCAAACGCGTGGAAGAATCTCGTCGATCAGGTCCTCGAAAGTCCCCGCTACGGAGAACGCTGGGCGAGGCACTGGCTCGATCTGATCCGCTTCGGTGAGACGCACGGCTTCGAAACCAATCGTGAACGCCCTAACGCGTGGCCCTACCGCGACTGGGTAATCAACGCGCTCAATTCAGACAAGCCGTACGACGACTTCGTTCGTCAGCAGATCGCTGGTGATGCGTTTGGTGAGCCGATCGGTACTGGTTTCCTGGTCGCCGGTCCGCATGACATCGTGAAGGGCCGGGATCCCAACCTGGCTCTCATGCAGCGTCAGGACGAACTTTCCGACATGATCAACGCCACGACGACGGCGTTCCTCGGCATGACGATTGGCTGTGCCCGTTGTCACAACCATAAGTTTGATCCGATCACGCAGCGGGACTTTTATGCCGTGCAGGCCGTTTTTGCTGGCGTTCAACACGCTGACCAGAAGCTGCCAGTTCCGAGTGAATGTCAGAAAGAAATCGCCAACGTCCAGGAGCAGATTCGGGAGCTTCGTCGGAAGCTTGTCGAGTTCATACCGCCGACGGAGTCAGGCCTGCGTGAAGCCGTCACCGCGAAACACAACGTCGACACGTTCGGACCGGTCGAAGCAAAGCAGGTGCGGTTCACGATTCTGAAGACGAGTTCTTCTCAACCGTGCATCGACGAGCTGGAGATTTTCGCGGGAGAAAAGAACGTGGCACTGGCGAGCGCTGGTGCGATCGCGACCTGCTCCAGTTCGCTGCCCGGCTACGAAATTCACAAGCTGCAACACATCAACGACGGCGTCTACGGAAACAAACGGAGCTGGATTTCCAACGAGGCTGGTGCCGGCTGGGTGCAGATTGAGTTTCCGAAACCGCAGCGGATCGACCGTGTCGAATGGGCGAGGGATCGCGAGTCGCAATACGGCGACCGAGTGGCGATAGAATACCGAATCGAAGTGGCTGCGAAGTCCGGCGAGTGGCATGTCGTTTCGTCATCAGATGACCGCCTCCCGTTCGGTCAATCGAATCAAGCAGAACCCGTTTACGCATTCGACAAGGCGACATCCGACAGAGCGGCGGAAGGTCGCCAGTGGCTGACCGAGCTGAAAGTCGCGGAGAAAAAAGCCGCGGGTCTGTCGGTTGTTCCAATGGTCTACGCCGGAACATTTCAACAACCGGGTCCGACACACCGCCTCTACCGAGGTGACCACAACGCCCGTCGCGAAGTCGTCGGGCCGGACGCGATTGAGTCACTCGGTTCCCTGAAGTTGCCTGGCGATGCTGCGGAACAGAAACGCCGAGTCGCCTTCGCGGAGTGGGTCGCGGACTCCGCCAACCCTCTGACTGCACGAGTCATCGCGAATCGTCTCTGGCAGTTTCACTTTGGAACAGGCATTGTCGACACGCCAAGCGATTTCGGAGCCAACGGAACGTTGCCAACGCATCCCGAACTGCTTGACTGGCTGGCGCGTGACCTGATGAATAACGGCTGGTCGTTGAAGCATCTGCATCGGCAGATGCTGATGTCAAACACGTGGCAACAGAGCAGCCGACCGGATTCCAGTTCATTGAAAGTAGATGGAGCCACTCGGCTGCTGTGGCGATTTCCGCCGCGCCGCATCGAGGCGGAAGTCATCCGAGACAGCATTCTGGTCGTGACTGGAAAGCTCGACACAAAGATGGGCGGGCAGGGTTTCAGCGGCTTTGAAGTTGAGCTGGAAAATGTTCGACACTTTCATCCGAAGTCGACGTACGGCCCGGAAGACTTTCGCCGGATGATCTACATGACCAAAGTCCGGCAGGAACAGGAGTCCGTCTTTGGTTCCTTCGACTGCCCGGATGCGAGTCAGGTCACGCCGAAACGCAGCCGCTCCACCACGCCACTGCAGGCACTCAACCTGTTGAACAGTTCGTTCGTCATCGAACAGGCGAAATTCTTTGCCGAGCGGCTGGAAAAGAGCGCACCGCCATCAGACGATGGCAAGGTAACTCTTGCCTTTGCTTTGTGTTTCGGGCGACTGCCAGGAGAACAGGAGCTGGCTGACTCAAGGACCTTCATCGAACAGGCAGGGTTGCAGCAATTCTGCCGAGCAATGTTGAACGCCAACGAGTTTGTCTTTGTTCCGTAACTGGAGTCACCAGGCTGAACTGCAACAGTCCATTGAAAATGAGTAGGCCGGACCGAGATGCGCAGCGACGATGTTCCGGCATCAGCGATTTCGCGAACAAACCGGCGTTGCCGGAGCGGCGTTTCACTTGATTCGGCCTACCTGTAACGTTTTTCAACGGCCTGCTAAACAGCGGCGTGTTGCTGCAGGTCTTCCAGGCCTTTACGGGCGCAGAAGTCTCCGAAGGATTCACCGTCGGTTCGCTCGGATTTGAAGTAGCCCAGCAGTGGCGAGACGGTTGCTCCGATTTCTTCCAACGGCACCTGATCCTGATAAATGAACCCGATTCTCGTCCCCAGCGTGTTGCCGCCGAGGTAAAGCGTGTACTTGCCTCGGGACTTCCCAACCAGGCCGATGTCCGGCGAGTACGGTCTGGCACACCCG
Source organism: Rhodopirellula sp. (assembly GCA_013203845.1). GTDB lineage: Bacteria > Planctomycetota > Planctomycetia > Planctomycetales > Planctomycetaceae > JABMPE01. The sequence goes on from JABMPE010000583.1 coordinate 4,237, forward strand.
TTCGGGCAACCGGTCATTCTGACGGTGAACTCCTCGTCACTCAACCCCAGTTCCGCAAGCTCCCTGTCCAGCCGGTCGACTACCCCGGGCAACGCCCGTTCGGCTTCCGTAATCGCCAACGGACACGTGGGCAATGCCACGCAAGCCATCGATGAACGCCGCACCGGAGACACATCGTCGGACAGCTTTACACCGTGTCTTCTGAGTATCCTCTCAATCGCCAATCGGTCCTTTTGGGCGAGGTGAGTCAACAAGACACTTTGGAAGGGCGTAAGCCGTATCCCCGGACCGTAGGCTTGGCAGATCGCGCGCAACGCCGATTTCAGTCGCAAGCCACCTCGATCGGCAATCCGCCCGTTCTCGATAACCAGGCCGTAGAAGCAGAGCCCATCTCCTTGATCGTGCCAACCGGCGTGGTCGTCCATGTCCATCACTCTCACCGGCCAGGGCTTCGGGAGATCGATTCCAAGGTAATGCTCTACCTTGTCCTTGAATCGCCCGATACCCCAGTCAGCCATCAAGTACTTCAGCCTGGCTCGTTTGCGGTCCGAACGATCTCCGAAATCGCGATACACCTTGACAATGGCCTTGACAACGTCAACGACTTGGTCCGGAGTGACGAATCCCAACGGCTTGGCGAGCGCCGGAAACGTCTTGTTATTGCTCGGCGTGTTGCCGAACCCGCCTCCAACCAACACGTTGTATCCGGCGACCTTGGAGCCCTGGAGGACGGCCAAGAGCCCCAGGTCGTGCGAGTATACGTCGACGCAATTGTCGTGCGGCAGGGAAATTGCGAGTTTGAATTTGCGCGGCAGGTAAGTCTCACCGTACAGCGGTTCACTCTCCTCACTGCCCGAGCCGCCTGTTGGGTCTCGCTTTTCTCCGCCCCCCGGTCCCGAGAGCCATATCTCGCTGTAAGCTGTAGTGCTGGGAGTCAACGCCGACGATAGACTTTCGGCCATCTGGCGGA
>JABMPE010000584.1 GCA_013203845.1 Rhodopirellula sp.
GGAGGCTGTTTTGGTGGTGGACGGCATCAAAGTGGCTGCTTCGGTGGCAGCAGTATTCCTTCGAGTGGCATCCACCACAGCGGAAGCATCGGCACACGCTCCTCACAGGGTTTCGGAGGCGGAGTCCAGTCATTCTCCGGTGGCCACCAATCATCTGGCTCATCGTTTGGTTCCAGACTTGGTAGCGGCGGTACGTCTTCACGCGGAATTTCCGGCGGAAACATCCACTCACCGCAGTCGTCTACATTCCTTCAGCAGCACTTTTCCGGACGTCATTCCGGAATCAGTCAGGGATTGCCTTCCGGAAATCTGCACCAGTCGTTCCGGCAGTCTTCCAACGGAAATCTGTCTGGTTTGTCGCATGGCTTCCACCAGTCGTCAGGCGGTCATCACGGCTGGAATTCGCAGCAATGGAACAGCACCTGGAACAATCACCTGAACAACTGGGGGAACCGATCCTATTTCTTCGGTTACAGCTCACCCTTTATTGGATACTTCAACTACCCACGTTACTTCGGATCTTCGTACGGAATTGGTTTGAGCTTCGGTTACGGATATCCGAGTTACTACGGCAATGGATACGGCTACCCAGGTTATGGATCCTACGGATACGGTGGTTACGGATACGGTTCCTCGCTGTTTGCGTACCAACCGGTCTGCTCCTATTACGCATACGCGCCGACGACCACTACCGTCGTGACTCAGCAGCCGACGGTGGCAGCACAACAGGCACCACCACCGCAGCCAACAGCCGGGACGACGCCGACGGTTGCCGACGCGAAGGATGGGGCACCTTCACCGGAAGCGCTGGCCGACGCGCTTAACTTCGCCAGCCAGGGCGAGCAGGCATTCCGGAACGGTCAGTACGAAGCAGCAGCACGCGACTGGCAGCACGCGATCGTCGACGACCCGATGAACGGGGCGTACGTGCTGCTGATGAGTCAGGCAATGTTTGCAACCGGTCAGTACGAGCAGGCAGCGGGAGCCGTTCAGCATGCAACTCGAATACTGCCTGAAGATCAGTGGGGCGTAATCGGCAGTCATTATCGTGAGCTGTATGCTCATATTGGTGATTACACAAACCAGCTTCGAGCACTCGAGAAGGCTCGTGATGAAAATCCCGACAAACCAGCGCTGCGGTTTCTGCTGGGATGGCACTATGGGTATCTGGGTTACCCAAAAGATGCGGTTCGTGAACTGGATAAGGGACTTAGTCTGGCACCGAAAGACGAGGTCGCCAAGAAAGTCCGCGATATCATGGCCGCGAAACTGAAACCTGCGACTAACGCAGCGTTGACCGCTGCACCCGAGCCAGCTTCGACAGAAAATTCGCCGGCCAGCGGAACATCAACATCGGCAAACTCCGCTGAAAAGAAGGTTCCGGCTGAAACAGAAACTCCGGCCAGCAAGGACGCTCCGGCGACACCGGTCGAGTCGAAGAGCACGCCGGATGCTCCACCACCTCCCGCTGATGACGCTGCGGCGCTGAAAGTCCCGGCAACTTAATCCGTGTTCAAAATAACTTCCCGATTTGAACCACAGAGGCACGGAGACACAGAGTTTGACTGGAGGGTTTGTCAGTCAATCCAAACAATTCCGTGCAACGCGGCATCGCTGGCGGTATGACTGAACGCCGCTTTCAGGTCGAATCTGCTGCGACTCATTTGTCTTCCGATCATTTGTCGTCCGATTGTGAAGGCGCGGTTGTCGCAGGCCATCAGCTGTCAGGTTCAGGCAGGGACTCGACGTTCTGACTCGATTGTGGCAGAATCCGGGCGACGGTCCTGTTTGGAGCCGGAGACTTCAAAGTATTTCACATCGGCGATTTCAACTCGCCGTAGTCAGAGATCAGTGAACGCGGGAGGGAGCAACTGATGGCGCGACTGGAAGCTCCGTGTCCCTCCTGCGCAGCCCCGGTTGAGTTCAAATCACAGACGTCGCTGGTCACGATCTGCCCTTACTGCCAGAGCGTTGTCGCGCGAGGTGACAAGAAGCTCGAAGATCATGGTCGGGTTGCGGACCTCGTTGAAACTCAGTCGCCTTTGAGTCTCGACGTTAAAGGTAAGTTTCGCGGCAAGCCGTTTCGGATCGTGGGTCGGGTTCAGTATCAGCATTCAGCGGGCGGCGTCTGGGACGAGTGGTACGCCCAGTTCGCAAACGGCAAGTGGGGCTGGCTGGCGGAAGCTCAGGGCCGCTTCTACCTGACCTTCCAGAAGAGGGTGAAAGATCCAGGCGGACTGCCGAAACTCGAAACGCTCGAAGCCGGCGCCAGAATTCAACTTGGCGATAACGAGTTTACAGTCGCCGAGGTGGGAGAGGGGACCGCCGCGGGTGCCGAAGGCGAAATTCCGTTTAACTTCTATCCGGGAGTAACGCATCCGTTTGCCGATCTCTACGGTCCGGACGGACAATTTGCGTCGCTCGATTACGGCAGCGAACCGGCCGGGTACATTGGCTGGCAAGTGTCGCTCGATGAAATTGGCATGGCGGATCTGCGAGCGGCGGAAAAAGAAGCTCGCCGGATCGAGGCCAAAGATGTCAGCTGTCCACAGTGTGCTGGTTCGTTGAAGCTGCAGGCTCCGGACGAGACGAAGCGAGTCACCTGCCCGTACTGCAGTTCGCTGCTCGACTGCGATCGAGGAAACCTCAAGTACCTCGAAACGTTGACGACCAAAGTGGATCCGCTGATTGAGATCGGTGCCAGCGGGACGCTGTTCGATGTTGAGTACGTCGTCATCGGATTCATGCAGCGGTCGGTGACGTTTGATCGGAAATACTTCTGGACGGAGTACCTGTTGTACAACCCGGCGGTTGGATTTCGCTGGCTGGTACACAGCGACGAGCACTGGAGTTTTTCTGAACCGCTTTCGCCTGCCGATCTGCATGACCACAAAACATCCGCGGTCTGGAACGGCAAGACATTCAAGCTGTTTCAGCGAGCGATTGCCAGAGTCGAATATGTGCTCGGCGAATTCTATTGGAAGGTTGCTGTGGGTGAGGAAGTGACGTCGCGAGACCTGATCTGTCCGCCGTACGCC
>JABMPE010000585.1 GCA_013203845.1 Rhodopirellula sp.
AAACAGCACGGCAGCGGCCAGAACAAGAGGGCTTAGCCCGTAGCCCCATGACATTTTTGGATCACCGAAATTCGAAATGTACCTGTTGACCCAAAGAAGTTTTCCGTCATGCGAGTATCCTGCGATGTCTGAATTTCCGAATGCAACGAAAACTCCATCGTCCGTTACTGCCGGGGTATTGACGGCAAGATTCGACTTCTCATACGTCTTCTGATCCACGCCGAAGCCAAAGTCATCCCGCCATAGTTCTTTTCCGGTTTCCCGATCGAAGCACAGAGTCAGCAGCGATTTCTTGTCGCCTTCTTCAACTTCAGATGTGACGTACACCCGGTTTCCGTGAACCACTGGCGAACTGGTTCCCCAGCCCGGCAACCTGACTGACCAGCAGACGTTCTTCGTCTGGCTCCACCGAATCGGAAGGTTCCTGCCGTCTGCCACGCCGTCTGCTCGCGGTCCTCTCCAGCAAGGCCAGTCGTTGGCCTGTGCGACAATCGCTGACGGTGGACTTTTCCCACTCTGGACAGTCTTCCCATCTGGCTCGTCAGCGGCTGCTCCACTCACCAGAAGGGCTGTCAGGCAGAGAGACTGAATCCATCGACTTCGCATACTGCACCTACCTCTGCTTCGTTGCTGTGAACCCGGATTCGTCTCCGTGGTGAAAGCAGAACATGCCGTTGAGTTGCCCGTCAGTAAGTGCAGCCCAGCCTCGACCCAACGTCGGCGTCATTTCGTCCATGCCTTCGAAGCTGAACTCGACAACCGGTTCTCCACCACGTTCGGTTTCTCGCCAGTCGAGTCCGCAATGGACGTAGCCGAACTGAAAATTGCCGAGTCCGTCTGGATTGACCTCGATATAGCCGGGCACCACTTCACCCACGAAGTCCTGATCCCATATCGCCATTGATGTGATCCGCCATCGGCCTGTCAGTTGTGACTTCTGCTTTGCCATGCCGACATTACTTCAAAGGATTTGTGATATGCGGGTCGTTGTATTGTTGCCGCTTGAAGCGATGGTGGCGGCTTGTGAGCGGTTGAGCAAGCCGCAATGATTTGAATGGGAGACTGGAATGGGAAAGACGCGGGCACGAAAGGCCACAAAATGACGCACACAGTCATCACTGCAGAGTTAAGTGCGAGGTGCGAGCAACTCAAAGGTGTCGCAGGTCGTCTCAAACTGTTGGTGTTGTTCAGCTTTGCCGAGCTTGTCAGAAACGGGAAGAATTGAGCCATGCTTACTCGACTTATCACCATCTGCGTGTTGCTTTGCTGTTCACCGGCCTTTGCACAGGTTGAGCGAGTCTGGCTGAGCCATCGCTCGAACGACCCCACCAAACTGGTCGTCAACTGGATGACCACAGAGCCGGGAGATTCATTGGTCCGATTCGGCACAACGGCCAAGTATGGCCACGAAGTTCGGGTCGCCAGCAACACGACGATGCACCATGTCGAGATCCCACTCGAAGAATCAGACCGCGTCTATCACTATTCCGTCAGCACCGGCGACCAGTCATCAAAGGATGCAACATTCAAGGCATATCCGACTGATGTTCTGAGAGTCGCCGTCGCAGCCGACTGGCAAGGACTGCCCGATCTGTCGGCGATCATTAAAGACGACTTGCATCTGCTGCTGACCGCTGGCGATAACATCTCCAACACTCATCAGCTTTGTGGTGACGGAAACAAAGAGTGCGTGAAGCCTTATGCCAGATTGATTGACCGCTATCCCGATCTGTTCCGGTCGGTGCCTTTCATGCCCGTACTTGGCAATCACGACAAGGAGATGCGACCACGGGGCAGTAAGCCTCCGAGTGAGCCGGTTTACGACATCGATGCCACGGCGTTCCGGCGTTTCTTTGAGTTGCCCGACGATGAATGGAAATGGCATTTCGACGTGCCCTGTTTCGATGTTCGATTCGCAGCACTCGATCTCAATCACATCTCGGATTTCGGCACAACATGGCAGGCGTCTCATTCCTTCAAGAAAGACTCAGAACAATTCCGCTGGTACGACAAACTGATGGATGATCAGTCACGGAAGTTCGTCGTGACGCTCTACAACGAGCGGAACGGTTCGATACGTGCTCAAGAAGGCGGAGCGTGGCATGAGATGTTTCGCAAAGGCACGATTGCGATCACTGGTTTTGGCTACTACGCCGAACGTGCCGAAGTCGATGGTTTCACGTATTACAACACTTCGCTCAGCGGCAAAGGCAACCAATATCCAGACTCGAAGTCGCGGTTCCTGAAAGGTGCCGACAGCTACATTCTCCTGACGCTCACAAAAAATCCGGCGAAGATGGTGGTCGAGATCAAAGGGCTGGATGGATCGGTGCTGGATCGGAAAGTATTTGGAGAATGAACTCGTGGAACTGGTCGATGTTACGGTCTACTACCTTGAGATGCTCGCCCCGTCGCAGCGTACCGTGCCAGCGCCACGGAATGGCCTGACGGTCCTTCATGCACAACAGCCGTCCGTACCGTACTACCGTTTTCTGTATGACGCTGTGGGCAAGGACTACCACTGGCTGAGCCGCAGGAAACTCTCTGACGACGACCTGGCGACCATTCTTCAAGACCCACTGAATGAAGTGCAAGTCCTGCACGTCGATGGATCCCCCACTGGCTTTGCCGAGTTGGACCGTAGTCAAGCAGGTGAAGTTGAGCTGGTTCAGTTCGGTCTGATGGCAGACTTCATTGGCCAAGGGCTGGGGACGTGGTTTCTTCAGTGGACCATCGACAAAGTATGGAGCTACGGGCCGAGACGATTCTGGCTCCATACCTGCACGCTGGATCATCCCTCTGCCGTCCCCACCTACAAGAAGGCCGGATTCGTACAATTCAACAATGAGAAGATTCGTCGGGAACTGTGAATTTTCGGGCAGGCCATTGCTCTCACCATCTGGAGAGAACAGACAAACAACGGTTGTTTAATTTTGAATGGAAAGGAAGAACGCGAGTTGGCATCGATATTGATCAGATAATCGACGAGCTACTTGAAAAGATGGAGAACTGGCCGAAGAACATCGGTGGGTGCCTCTACGCTCTAACCTCAGACGCTTTGAGGAAACCGGATGTTTTGTTCGCCTGGCTCCAGCAGAAATTCTCCGTCGATTGGTGGAGTGGTGTCGGCGCAACAACGAAAGCCGAGTTCTTCGAAGCGCTGAAAATGAAGGCTAGTCCTTAATCCAGTGTAGCTGGATTGGGCGAGAAGTTTAGAAGAAGAAAACCTCCTGCGATTTGCTATGTTTCTTGAGTGTTCAATCAGGAAACATTGCGGCCACAAGGAGGTTTTCAGGTGAAGCGGAGTATACGACGAAAACTGAAGTCACGTCAGCGTCGGGTTGCCAGGCGGATTGATAAAGTGAACTGGAACGGGCAGTCGCCCATGCTGGTGACGCCGGCGGTTCGGCTGGAGCTGGCGGTTCGGCTGGAGCTGGCGGATCGGCTGGAGCTGGCGGATCGCACGCAGGCCCTCTCGGCTGGAGGGATCGGAACCGTGCGGCAGCTGGATGTTGCCGGCAGCATCAATCGGCAGTGTCCGATCTTCCGGTTTCATCTGCCGTACAGCGAAGCCGATCACGTGCTCAATATTGCGTTCAATCTGCTCGCCGGCGGCTCATGCCTGGAACATCTGGAACTGCGCCGCAATGACGAGGCGTATCTGGATGCGCTGGGGGCTCAGAGCCCTGTTCACTTTGGAAAGGGCCGATCCCACGACGGCGGGGGATTTCTGTCGTCGGTTTTCGAAGCTCGATGTGTTCGCGCTGCAGGAAGCGTTTCATGAACCGCGTCTGAAAGTCTGGCAACAGTAGCCGGACGCCTTCTTTGATCAGGCCGTCATTGAAGCGGACGGCACGCTGGTCGAAACCTGCGGTGAGAAGAAGGCAGGCATCGGTCTGAGTTACAAAGGTCAGTGGGGCTATCATCCACTGGTGGTGACGCTGGCCAACACGCGCGAGGTGCTGTACCTGGCGAACCGTTCCGGCAACCGGCCCTCACACGAGAACGCCGCTGTGTACTTCGATCGTTCCATCCACCTGTGTCGGCGCGCCGGCTTCCGGCGTGTGCTGCTGCGCGGCGATACGGACTTCTCTCAAACGACGCAGCTGGATCGCTGGGATGATGACAACGTCGAGTTTGTGTTCGGCATGGATGCGATGAAGAACCTGGTGGAACTCGCGGAAAATCTTCCGGATGCCGCGTGGCGGGAACTGAAGCGGTCGACGAAGACCTCCCGCAAAACGCAGCAGACGCGGGCCAGGCGGCCGAACCACAAAGAGCAGTTCGTCATCGAGAAGGAGTACAAAAACAAACGGCAGGAAAAAGAGTTTGTCGCCGAGTTCGACTACCAGCCGACCGCCTGCAGTCGTGCGTATCGGATGGTCGTTCTAAGGAAGCAGGTGAGCGTTTCAAAGGGACAGTTGAAACTGTTCGATGAATCGCCGTACTTCTTCTACATCACCAACCTGTCGAAACAGACTCATCCACCGATAGCCATCGTGAAGCAGTC
>JABMPE010000586.1 GCA_013203845.1 Rhodopirellula sp.
CGTGCAACCAGCCAATGATCGCAACGGTGATGATCAGCAACCGGCTGCAGAGAGTGAGGTTCGTCGGTTGCCTGATCATCGCAGCAGTCCGTTCCTGTCGAGAGCCTGCACGTGGGCACGATCCTCGCGATGAATTGTTATGGGAGTGACCCTCGCCAGACACCCCGGCATTCGAGTGGGTAGTCGGTCAACATCCCGTCAATTCCGGCGTCACGGACTTTCTTCCAGGTCTTTGGATTTCGCCGAGCGTCACCAGAACCGGCATAGTTGAACAACACCTGCTTTTTGTGTTGACGCAGTCGCTCCACGTCGTCGGATGTCGGGGCGAACGTCAGCAGGAAAACGTCAAGAAAACCCTCTTTGAGTCTCGCGTCCAGACTTTCTCGATTCACGTTCTGGCCGATACGGAACTTTGGATTGAGTTTCTTCAAACGCTGACTCATCTCAGCGTTCTGGTCAAACGCAAATGATTCATCGAGAAGACCATACTTCTCGACGAGCGATACGAGCGTGGTTTCACCGACAGGCGTTAGCTGCTTGACGTTGAGGGCAATGATCGTCTTGCCGCGTTTGCGAGCCTTGACCAGCGCGAGTGTTTCTTCCAGCGTCGGAACTCGAACGCCTGCGAAGGCGGGATCAAACCAGGAACCCGCGTCCAGCTGCCTGACTTCTGTCAGCGTCATCTCCTGGATGGATCGACTCGGACCGTTGGTTGTCCGCTCGACATTGTCGTCGTGCAGGACCACGAGATGGCCATCTTGCGTCGTCCGAATATCCAGCTCGAAACCCATTCCCAGTTCGAGACATGTGGCGAATGCGGGAAGCGTGTTTTCCGGTGCGTGCCGCAACAGACCGCGATGAGCGACCGGGACAGGTGCAGCCGCCCGAACGACGCTGACAGGGCCGTGGCCGAAAGCCATCGCAACTGACACGATCAGTGTCATCGCGAACCGATTTTTCACGACCCAGTGACTGCACACGACCTGCCAGCTGTCGATACTCATGTTCGTCCCGTCCATTGATCAGTGACACGATGTTTCAACCGTTAAGCGACCGGTTTCACTTCGAGAGGCTTCAAGCGTGAATTCGGTGACCAGACGGCCGTCATTGTACTCGAAGTGTGCAGTCGATTCTTTTGATTGCAATTGTCTGAGGCGTCTCTGAGCGTAACGGACCAGGCGCGCCGTCGCGACTTGCAAGTCACCTTCCGGTCGCATGACGTAGAAACTGACTTCGTTCTGACTCTCGCGCAGGTAGTCGGCAATCGGCAGAAACTGGTTGACGTTCGAGTTGTGCCCTGCATCCCAGCGAGTTTTGCAGAATTCAAGCATCAACAGACTGTGGGCAAATTATTGATTGACCAGCGTTGCAAAGGACTCCTGTGGAGCGTTTGCGCGACGTCCTCAGAAAAGGCGACGTCGCAGCACATGAAAATGCAGGACGGCGGCCCACGAAGTGAACCTGTATAGTGGAAACAGTTCATCATACGCTTCCGGAAAAGGAACTGGTTGTTGTCCAATTCGTCGACAGGAGTGCTGGTGACAAGACCTTAACGTGCCGTCAAATCTGATGCTCGCTTCAAGAACTCGATGAGTTACCTTACGGCTGGCTGCCAGACGGCTCATGACTGCAGTGACGAGTCGTCCGATGCTCTCTACAGACGGGACCGGTGTCTGACAAAACTGGATCGGATGATAGCGATGAAGAGATATCCGGTATGGGTGTTGTTTTTCTGCATTCTTGGTCAACACGTACGCCGCTGCCGACGAGCCCCCAGAGTCGCGGACGGCATGGTCCATGTGTTTCAGATCAGACGGCTTCCGGAATCCCGCGAGGCCATCGAGCACATTGCCGACTTCATACGCTCGCGACTGCCTCGGTCGAGATAGAGACCTCTGCAAACTGGACCAACGGCAATAGCCGAGACTCGACCGATCTGATCGGGATGAATCAGATTAGAAGTCCGTTGATTTCGGAAGCACGCTTCCAGGGTGCTTTGGCGAATACGCCGACTGGTGCATGAAGCTCATCAACAGCGATGCGCCGGGTTCAACAAGTGCCGACCTGAAGTGCTTCGGCCACACCGTCTGTGCCCGTCCGGTATTCCCACTCGACGATGCAGTGCCGTTCGATCCGCAGGTGAAAATCTTTCGCCGCTGAATTCACATCGGGGAAGAGAACTGCAGATTAACCGGTGCCCAACGTTTGCAGGTGTCTCGTGGCAATGCTGCCAGTTCCATCTGGCTCAGAAACGCGATACAGCCTACGCCCAAAGTCGAACTCCGAAAACAAGTTGCCGATGACATCCGCAACATCTTCGTCGCAAGGGGGTGCCCGCAATGCCACCGAAGAACTTTGCCGCTTTGTCGAACGCTACCAGGACACCGCTCCAAAGCTGGCCGGCATTGTCCCAGCACTGTCTAATCCACGTCGTGCCTCCGAACGCCTCTGCCGCAACCCTTGCCACATCGCGATGATGACCGGGAACACTTTTGCTCATGTAGCGACCACCTTACGACCAGTTTTTGTTGAGCCCGTTGCAAAACGCCTATTCATTTTTGGTTATTGGGATTCCGGTCGACCTTGCTGTGGCCGAGAGCTTTTTCGACAAGGATTGCGAATTCCGGCGACTGGCGGATCGTTTTCAGGTCCGGATCGCGTTTCATCCAGCCGAGGTTAGAGTCGTCCAGGCCGTTGTCGATGGATTTTTGAAGCTGCGCGATGCCCTGAGTTCGGTACTGCTCGATCAGGCTTTTCCGTTCGGGCTGCTCGAGGTCTGGTCGCGATTCGAGCTGCTCGATGGCTCGACCGTAGATGCAGGCCATGTTGTAAAAGTAGACGGAGTCGCCTGCCGACTTTTCGCTGATTGCCATTCCAGCAGCGATACCGGCCTCAATCTTCCCTTGTCGAACCAGCACGAGTGCCAGGCCGGTGTGCCCTTCCGACTCATCCGGTTCCAGTTCGATGTAGCGAGCGAAATCTGCCCGAGCGGTTTCCAGTTGCTCCGCGGAAGGTCGGTCAATGTGCAGTGCCGCGTTGGCTCGCCAGCGTCGTGCGTCGGGGAGTTCGGAATCCGTCTGGACGGCTGCATCCAGGTAGAGCATCGCCAAAGCAATTTGTTTTGCTGCCTCCCCGTTGTCATCCTGTTCTGCCAGTCGCATTGCCAGTCCAATGTAGCTTCCTCCCTGCTGGACGTAACGCTGAGCTGGCGATCTCAGGTAGAGCTGTGCGAGCGACTGTCGAGCGGTTGCTGCTGCGGATCCTGAGTTTCGAGCGACATCGCGAAGCGCGTCGCGTGCTTCTGGAGTTCCTGTCGAGGCGAGTGCGGCACAGACAACAGCAAGGTGTCTGCGGCTGTGATTTTCGTCGGTGACCACCTTTTTAAGGATGTCGACCAGAAGGCTGACGGCTTGATCGTTGCTGCGTTGCTGGAGCAGCGTAACGACACCATCCAGCAATTTGTCGTCAGACACTATGGACCGCTTAACGATCGACGAGGTCAGCGTCCAGAACTGCTCACTGCGAACGTCGGCGAGTGTTTTCAGAATCAGCAGCTGTTCGTTGAAATTGAAGGACTCAAAACTGGCAGCAATCTGTTCGGCAACTCGATCGTCACCGATCGTGAGGATGGTCGTCAGCAATTCCTCTCGATCAGCGGATTTCTTTTCGAGATGCCGTAGCAGCAAGGGAATTGCTCGGTGGTCTCTGGTTCGGCGCAGGAAAGTCAGCAGCTGCGACGATGGTGTCGTCGTTTCCAGCGTCTTGAGCATCCATTGCGAAGTCAGCTGTTCGGCAGCTGGTTCATGGCGATTGATCAGGATGTTCAGAGCCGCGGAACTCAGTGTTGGCTGCGGTGATGTCAGACACCGCTCAAGAATCGTCATCAGACGAGGATGTCCGACGGCTGCCAGAGCGGCCAACAGTGGTGGTTGAGCCTGCTCGCTCGATTGCGCAATCTGAGCAGCCAGCGGTTCGCTCCAGACGGGACGAGGGTGAGCGACAATGGCGTCCGCGGTCTCGGCGATCAGAAACGAGTCGTTCGTCGATAGCAGGCGAATCACTTCCGGGTGAGCGGTCGAGAATTTTGAGGCAGCCAGACTTCGTACCGCGACGGCACGCCTGACTTCAGACTGAGCTTGGTCAGTGGTGGCCGTTGAAGGCTCCTTTGTCACGGCGATCGTGACGAGCTTCTGGACAGCCTTCGCGTCGCCGGACGTTCGAAGAGCAAAGATAGCGGCTGTCGCAACGTTGAGGTCTGGGTCATCTGTCAGTGAAATAACCTGTGGCAGATTCGTGCCGGTCAGTCGCTCAGCGCCGTGCCTCAATACGGCGGCTTTTGTTGCGTCGTCTCCGTGGCGGATTGCTCGCAGTAATTCTTCGCGAGTCAACATTTCACACAGCGGGGCCACAGCAGAATCAATGGCGGCAATAACTTCGTCATGCAGATTTCTGGACGCCGGGTTCTGACCACGCTCTGCCAGGTTGAGCTGTCGAATCGCTGAGTTCAGCGTTTCCGACTCAGGGACGGAATCCGGTACTCCGGAATTCACCATATGAAAATCAACGACCGCCGCCGGCATTGTCGGGAAATTGTCATTCAACACCGGGTTCCGGCCAGACTGAACCGCAACCTGCCGCAACCAGCTGGCGATATCGGGATCGGGTGCGTTGGCGTCAGGCCCGAAGTTGAGAATCACTCGGCAAATCTTCCTGGCGGAGATCTCATCGATCTTCTGGGCGAGGACACCGACATTGGTCGTATCCAGAGCCC
>JABMPE010000587.1 GCA_013203845.1 Rhodopirellula sp.
CGGTCACGGTTCTGGAACGGCAAACACGATCGCCGATGAATCTGAGATCGACGAAGACGACCGGACCATCGGCATCGACGGCAATCAACCGGACGACGATGACGATGACATGACTGTCATGGGAGACCTGACCGCTGCGGATGAGGGTTTGTCCGCGGATGACGATCCATCGATCGGTGATGACGACAGAACCGTCATGGGCGATCTGGTTGCCGCCGATGATGCGACGCAGATCGGCGGAGACGACGATGACGACCAGACGGTGTTCACCGAGATTGAGCAAACCAACGTCGAAAATACGAAGATCGAAAACACTCGACTGACAAAGTCCCGGTTCGGAAAGACGCGTTCCGCCCAGACAGAAACTGACTCGACGACGACCGGCAGGAGTCAGCCAGGTAAGACTCGTTTCAGTCAGGCTGGTACGCGAGTCGACGACGGCAGTTCGCGTGCCGGGCGTTCAGGAAAAGGAACCGGTAAGAACAGACCAGCTGTCGACGCCACACGCTACAACATGGTCGACAATTTTGCCCGAGGCGGAATGGGCAACATCTGGCTCGCCAAAGACTCAATGCTGAACCGCGAAATTGCCTATAAGGAACTTCTGCCACGAGCGATGCGGCGATCCAGCATCGTTGAACGCTTTATCCAGGAAGGTCAGGTGACCGGCCAGCTGGAACATCCGGGGATCGTTCCGATCTATGACCTTGGTTACCAGGAAAACGGCACTCCGTTCTACGCGATGAAACTCGTGCGAGGAACGGAGATGAAAGACCAGATCGAAGCGTTGCACAAGATGCCGAAAAATTCGGCAGACAGACATCGGGCCTTCGTGAAACTGCTCGGCCAGTTTGTCGACGTCTGTAATGCGTTGGCCTTTGCACACCAGCGAGGCGTTCTTCACCGCGACCTGAAACCTCAGAATGTGATGATCGGCGGCTTTGGAGAAACGCTGGTTCTGGACTGGGGGCTGGCCAAACTTCTAGGCCGCTCCGAACCCGGTGCCAGCTCTCCGGGAGTCACCGTCACTGGAAAGTACGACGACGAATTCTCGCCGGATCTGGATGACGAGCAGGACGATGCCAGCTCTCCCACAATCCTGACCGGCAAGACGGACCTGACCAGAAACAGCGGCAAGAGCAGCGACGGCGAAAGTCTTGCCGCAACAAAGATCACCGATCGTTCCCGCTCCGGCGCAACAAATATCGGCGCAGTGGACGAAACTGGGGCCACAAAGATTGTTTCGTCCGCAGCCACCGACGCGACCAACATTGTCGACAGCAGTGAACTCGCGGCAACAAACATCGTCGACCGTTCCGAAACAGGTGCCACACGAATTGTCGAGGCCGCTGGAAGTACCACCAGTAAAACAACAGGTCCAGCCAGCAAGCCTGCTGCGAATGAACCGGCCCAGACTCAGGGACTTCATGGAGCATCCGGAACCGTCAAAAGTGATGCACGCTCAGAAGGAACAACAACGCGTTACGGTTCGGTAATGGGAACCCTGGCATACATGCCTCCTGAGCAGGCCGAAGGCAAACTTGACGAGATGGACGCCAGGACGGACATCTACTCTCTGGGAGCCATTCTTTACGAGATCCTCGTCAACGACGCGCCGATTCCACGTGGCAAGATGCAGGCCATGCTCGACTATGTAATTAATCAACCAATCGTTCCGCCACGCGACATTGATCCAACGGTCCCTCGACCTCTGAACGCCATCGCGATGAAGGCGTTGAACAAGAAGATTACTGATCGCTATCGTTCCGCTCTGGACCTTGCGCGAGATGTCGAAGACTACCTCGCCGACGAACCCGTCTCCGTCTACGAAGAGCCGTGGTATGACAAACTGCGACGATGGGCACGACGGCATCCCACCGCAGTGGCCGGTTGGACCGCAACCGCGGGCGTGGTGATTCTGGGCAGCTTCGCCTGGAACTGGGTCGAATCCAGCCGTATCGACGGGCTGCGCATGGCCGCGCTGGCGAAAGGTGAACAGGCACAGACAGAAGCAGCGGCTGGACGGTTTGAAGAAGCAACGTCACTTCTGAACGAAGCGCTTGGACAGGTCGGCAAAGAACAGAAACTGGTCGCGGTGAAAACCGGCCTCAACAATCAGTTGCTGGGTGTTGAGCAGTTGATCGCCGCCGCCGAACGTCAGCGGGTCGCTGATCTGCAACGTGAAGTCGAACAGAAAATCTCTGAAGCAAAAGTGCTGGCTGACTCGCCGGACAATCTTGACGAGGCTCGCACGCTGCTCTCCGAAAGTCTGGCCCTGATCAAAGACGAAGCAACGCTTTCCTCATTGCGTACGACGGCTCAGGCCACCCTCGATGATGTCAATTCACGCATCGCCGAAGTGGAAGCTCAACAGTTGGCCCTGACTCAATTCACGAAGTTTCAGGACTTCGCCGAACAGGCTCGCTATTACTTCATCGTTCAGACTGGCGACGACGCGACGCAGAACCTGACCACTGCCGCCGAACAGGCGGTCGCCGCGTTCGCGATCTATGGAGGCATGTCGCCGACTTATCTGCAGATTCCGCCGCCGTATCTCAGCGTGAAGCAGCGTGAGGAAATTCTCAGCACCTCTTACGAACTGCTGATTCTGCTGGCCGAACGCGAAGAGGCCATCGCCGTCGGCCTGGGTTCGCAGGCAGAAGCGGACGCGGCGAAACAGGCATTGCAGTGGATCAGTCTGGCGGAACAGCTGGGACCGAAATCACAGGCTCTGCTTCGTTACAAAGCTCGCTATCAGGGAACGGCTGGCGACGCGGAAAAACAGGATCAGACTCTCCAGGAAGCCCAGAAAATCGAACCGGTCACGCCTCTGGACTTTTACCTGCTGGCCGAAGAATTCCGTCGGGAAAACGATTTCCAGAACGCGCTCAAGAACTATCGTCGAGCCTTGCAGATCGACCCGAACAACTTCTGGTCTCTGTACCAGATGGGTCTGTGTCACATGCTGGACGGGCAACCCGCCGCAGCCGTCGCGGCCTATACGGTCTGCATTTCACTGCGACCGGAAGAAGCCATTTGCTACGTGTCCCGCGGCACGGCCTACGGCGACATCAATCAGTCGGACGATGCGTTGAGTGACTTCCAGAAGGCACAGGAACTCGATCCGGACTTCTGGGCCGTCTTCCTGAACCGCGGCGCGATTTACTTGACGCGTCAGGAATTTCAGAACGCCGAAGCTGACTTCCGCAAGGTCATCGAACTGCGTCCTCAACTGGCCGGCCCGCATCACAATCTGAGCATGGTCTACGAAGCTCAGGAGCGGTACGTTGATGCTGAAGCCGAGGCAACGACAGCCATCTCAATCGATAGCAACTATTTCAAGGCTTACAGCACGCGTGCCATTTCCCGTCTGCAACTCAACAAGCCAACCGAAGCTCTTGCCGACTTCATGAAAGTGATCCAGCTCGATCAGGATCCGACCAAACAGGCAGAAGCCTGGAAACAGATTGGCCTGATTCAACACCGCGCGAACCGGTCGCCCGAAGCGCTGGATGCGTATGACAAGTCAATTGCCGCGAACGACACCGATCCTGACACACATCGGCTGCGTGCTGAAACTCTGCTCGCACTCAATCGGGATCAGGATGCCGTGGATGCCTTCGGTCGCTATCTGAAGCTGGGCGGTGAACCGGTCGCCGACGTCTTCCGTGCCCGATCACTGGCTCAGCAGAAACTTGGTCGTTTTCGCGAATCGCTGGCGGATGTCGCACGAGCCCTCGAACTGGAGCCGGGCGCGTCGAACATGCTCGTTCGCCGTGGCTGGGCCATGCTGCTGGAAGCGAACCAGCTTGCCGAGGCTGACTTCGACGCCGCCGTCACCGCGAACCCGGAAAATGCGGACGCGTGGAACGGTCGCGGATTCGCGCGCATCATGATGGGCAACGTTCCCGGAGCCATTCAGGATGCCGAAGAAGGCGTCAAACGAGCAACCGTTCAGGCCAACAAGCAGGGCGCCGCCGCCTGGCCCAATATCTACAATGCCGCGACAATCTACGCGCAGGCCGTTCGCGTCATCAATGCCGATGCGAAGATGCTGGCGGAAGCCCGCACGAAGAACGCGCAGCAACTGACGATTCGCTCGCTGCAGATCATCATGCAGGCCATTCAGATCGGCGGAGCGGGTCAGCAGGTGGCGATTGTTCAAACCGTGCAGGGAGACACGTCTCTCGATCCGATTCGGAACAGCCCTGAGTTTCGTCAGGTCTTTGGTCCTCGTCCGGCACAACAGCCAAAATCTGAGGCTGCAAAGCCACCAGCTGCCGACCCCAAACCAGCCGCCGGAAACAAACCTGACGCGGCTCAGAAAAACGGCGCAGTGAAGCAGAAGTAACCGGCACTCACTCGGCAGGTGGCGTTGCCGGTTCAACGCGAAGCCAGCGTCGGTTCTTCTCAATGGTCTTCGGGCCGATTCCAGGGACTCGCTGCAAATCATCAATCGACGAGAACGGTCCGAATTCTTCGCGGTCACTCACGATACGCCGGGCGAGACCGGTTCCGATACCGCGTAGCTGTGTCAGCTCGACCCATGTTGCCGAATTCAGTTCAATCTGATACCCGATATCTTCGTGGGCACGCTTCAGTGCGATCTCGGATCGATCGATATACC
>JABMPE010000588.1 GCA_013203845.1 Rhodopirellula sp.
CCACCACCGAGTCCACCACCGCCAAGTCCACCACCTAACTGATTCAGAACGTGGACTCCGACAAATGACTCAGGCATTTCAACAGTGATCGTTTCCTTGGTCAGGTTTTCGATCAAGAGATTGCCTGTCTTCGAATTCTTCTGAAGCAGCTTCGTACTTAACTGACCGTCTTCCATTCCTTTGAAAAGTTCGACGACAGGTGCATTCGGGTCAAGCTTCGGTTTGGTGATCTGTCCCTTCTTCGCGGCTTCGACCGTGCCGACGACCAACAAAGCCAGCGTGAAAAGCGTCACACATTGAGTTCGAAAACGGAACATCATGAATCAATCCTTATCGGCTGGAAGCAGTATCAGAGACAGCCTGATCCGGTCGCGACCCAATACGAGCCGCCAGAGTGCTGCCTTCCCGAGTACCGTAGATCACCTACCATGTTGAGTGCGATGTTGAGTAGCGATCCGCTCTGACAGGCAGAATCGCCCCTTTAATCTTTCACGAGCCACTTAAATCATCCACGAGATAGTACCGCAGCGAGAAAACGACCACCAACACGAAGTCCCATTTGATGCCACGAATTTCAGTCTTACGGGTCGGGTCAAAGCACACGCTGCAGGAAATTCCGATTGGACCGAAACTGATAACTGACGGACTGAGGCAATACAGACACGCGACGGATGTCTGGTTTTAACGTTCAGTCAGAATATGCAGACACACCCACGACGAGGACACGCCAGAGTCTGGCCGTTCGTGAGTCGCGACGGAAAACAATCCAGTCCACAAACAATCCAGTCCACAAACAATCCAGCCCACAAACAATCCAGCCCAAGTGAGCCGGTCGCTCAGAAGCAGGTCAGACCAGAAAGTCGTTGTGTGATGAATTTCAAAAACACGGTCGCCGCCACGTTCGTCCTGTGGGCTCAGTTCTGCGGCAGCATCCAGGCGGCACCTGCACGTCCCAACGTTCTGCTGATCATGACCGACAATGGAAGGCGACACTGCAGTACTCATGCCCGACAGGAGATTCGGGCTGCAGATTTCGGATTTCGTGTGGAGGCCTGGATCACGAATTCGTTGTACTGCAGAGTCACGAGTTACCATTCGACAACAGTCAGGAGCGAGTTCCGCCAGCGCACATTACGCGACTCGGCGATGGAGCAAACTTTCTCTAAAAAATCTGTCACTGAGTCACGGACGTCAGGAAATTCGAATCGTCGGCGTGAGCCGCGCAGGACGACGATTTGCCGAGATCAAGTGTCTGAAGCTTGAGCCAGTCGATGTTGCAGATCGCGATTAACTTCTCGATTTCAATGGTTTATTAATGGTTTAATGGCAAAGTTTACTTCGTCACGTCGGCTTCGATGTGGCTGGCTGGAACGTCAGACTGTTACCGGAACTCAACTCATCGTTCCGAAAGATTTTCATGGAATCACGGCTCAAGGGAGAGGTTTCGAATCTAATCTGCGCACATTTGTACAAAGCGATTTTGTGGGAAAACATTGGTCGTTGACATCTTTTGAAACCACTGATAGCGTAGCCCCTGTGGATATGATCCCGTCGCCATTCGGTATCTTTTGTCAACGGATTGCTCCACAAATCGTTTTTCATTTCAATCAGACTTATGAACAGAAGTCACTTTCTTTCGTAAAATGTCGGTGGTTGCTGTGTTTCCATTAGAACCTGATCACCGCAGAGCGACTCACTGACGCGATAAACTCTGAAACTGATTCGGGTTGCCATCGTTGGCTCGCGTCACATTCTCGACTGTCAAAAAGGCGTCATTCAGGACACGCGTTTATGCTCCACGCCGTGCTCAAAGTGGTCGGTGGAAAGCAGGATGGAAAACTCATCCCGCTTAACACGAAAAAGTTCTTAATCGGTCGGGAACAGGATTGTCACCTGCGACCAGGTAGTGAATCTGTCAGTCGGCATCATTGTGCAATCACCATCGACGACTTCACCGTCCGGGTCAGGGACCTCGGCAGCTCAAACGGGACCAGTATTAACGGCAAACGGATCATCGGCGTTCATGAGGCAAACCCTGGCGATAAGCTGCAGATCGGGACTCTGGACTTCGAGATCGTCTTCGAGAAGGCTGGAGCCCCGGTGGCTTCCGGTGCTCAGGAAAAGGGCGGCACATCATTCACCCTGGATGACTTCGTCCTGGAAGAAGCCGACCCACTTACCGAGACAGCAATGATGGTCGGTAGCGATACGACCGTGATCTCGACAAAAGATGTTGAGGCAGCCATCGAAGCAGAAGCTGTATCTCAGTCACCAGCGGAAACGACCATCCAGGAATCTCAGCCGGTTCCGGAAACAAGTCAGCACGTCACCGAAGAGGAAGCGGACGCAGCTTCTCCGGACGATTCGGCTCAGACAGAAACCGCCACCGACGAAGAGCCAGCTGTCGAGAGTCCGGAATCACAGCAACAATCTGTGGTGCCGCCACCGGCAGACCAGCAGCCCGCTCCGCCAAACTATCAGCAGCCATCTGCGCCGATGATGCCGGGCTACGGTCAGCAGATGCCGCAGCAGCCCTATCCGTACGGCATGGGCCAACCGGGAATGCCCGGATATGGAATGCCGCAACCAGGGTATCCGTACGGTATGCCACAGCAACCGATGATGCCTGGTTACGGAATGCCGCCGCAAGGTATGCCCGGGTATGGAATGCCGCAGCAACCAATGATGCCCGGCTATGGAATGCTCCAACCTGGTATGTCTGGCTATGGCATGCCTCAGCAACCGGGTCTGCCATATCCACAGCAGCAGATGCCGTACCCGTCAGCGCAGCCTCCGGTCGACGAGTACGACGAGGAGGAAGAAGACGAGGATGAAGAACCAGCAACGTTCAAGACCCCTCCGACAGTGTTGCCGGATCCATCAGAAACCGGTGCCGTCGACCCCGTAAAATCCGACGCTGACAACGGCGCACCGAAAGTCGAAGCACCAAATCCAGCCGCTGATATTCTTAAGAAGTATCGAGGCGGACGGTAACTCGGACGAAAACGCCGGTGGTAATTGCGTCCGTATTCGTTGAATCAGCACAGCCGTCACGAAATTCTGTTTCTAAACAGGATTCGGTGAGGTCCTTATTGAACTGCGACACGCTGCACCGACTCAGCAGCGTTCAGAGGAACCAGTCCAAAAATTCGACCAGAGAAATTTATCGCTACGCGCGCGAAGGGAGAACGAACGTGTCTGATCCACAGGAAACACAACGTCGCTACAAAGAATTCCTCGACCTCATGCCGCTCACCCTGGCACTCGCTGGTTTACCCCAAAGCGAACTCGGTAAATACTTCTCCGAGGAGCAGATCGAAACCCGTCTGTTCGTCATGCGTCATGCGTACAAGGCAGCGAGATCACTCGCTCGCGAGCTGGTTGTGAAATAGCGACCCGTTGCAGCCAGAGACGGCTTTCTCCAACGAACAACTCGTTCGAATTGACGAATTATTCGTCACGCCGCGCCGGGGCCTCAACGAATGAGCTGTTCTGAGCAGAGGTCGGTAATCGCCGCCTCGTTGTCGATGTGTCGCACGTTGATTCCTTCGGCAATCAGTCGGCCAATCTTGTCGACCATGCCATCGGAACCCATGAATCTTGTGCCGTCAGCGGTGCCCAGCGAGTTGTCGATGGCCTGCAGCACGACGATCGCGTACACGGCAAAACCGCTGCGCCGCATGTTCCCCAGGGCGATGGCCGTTTCCGTAGTGACGTCGCCGAGCACCGCAACAACCGTCGCATCTCGTGGCAGGCGGCTGGTCGCTTCCAGCAGCAGTTCAGAGAAGGTTAAGCCGTCGGTCAATTCAAGACGCGCGAGTGACTCGCGAATGCGCTGAAACTGTTCGAAGCCTCGTTGCGTCTCGACGATAACCGGTCGCAGTCGATCGCTGGTCACCGCCATTCCAACGTTCTGCCGAGCGGCGTTGCGAGTTCGAAAATCCCGTTTCCACCCTTCCTCGCGAATTCGATCCGCAGCATCGCGACCATTTGTCACCAGTCCAATCTGCTGCCCCATCTGACACACCGCATTCGCCAGCGACGCAACAGTGGTGATCGCCAGTTCTGACCGGTGCGGTTCTCCCTGAGCCGGATACATGTCCCTGTGAAAATCGAGAATGATTGTCGCACCAGCCACCGTCGACGGGTCGTAAATTCGACTGTGGAGCTTTCCCGTACTGGCCGTCGCTTTCCAGTGAATTCGATTGAATGAATCTCCCCGCTGGTATTCCCGCACGCCAGCCAGCCGGGTCGGATCTTCGAACAGTCGATGAGCCATTCGAATTTCACCGATCGGTCGACGAGACGACAAATCATAGCCAGCAAGAGGAATCACTTTCGGATAGACCATCACAAAGTGCGGCTCCGTGACGACTTTGTAGCGGCGATGCAGGCCAAACAGATCTCCGCTCTCCAGCATCAGCGGACCAACCTGATAATAGCCTCGCATGGCAAATGTCAGCTGATACCGCAATGACTTTCTGCCGTTCGGTCCCAGCTGAATCAATGCAACCCGGCGACCCTCCACAGTCAGTTTGAGAGGTTTGCACGCAAGCGCGTCTCGCGGCAACGAATCCTCGACCAGCAGCCACGGAACTGGAATTCCCGAACTGTTTCCCAGGTCAACAATCACTGCGACCCGGTCACCAATCTCGACCGTGTGGCGATTACTTTCCCGGCGGGCATCAACATTCTCGATCCAGTGACGAGCCAGCCAGCGACTCAGCAGAATCACGCCCAGCAGCGCGTACATCGAGTACACGAGAAGTCCGAGCTGAAAGACGATCCCGACAATCAGAAAGAAAATGGCACCCAGCAACCATCTCATAGAAGGTCGTTGCCCCCTTTCATGGTCGGAACTGAGGACTCGTTGAGAATCTCGTCGATGACACTCGCAGCGGTAATGCGACGCAGTCGGCTTTCCGGACGAATAATGACTCGATGCGCCAATACAGCCGACGCAACGCGTTTCACATCGTCGGGAAGAACAAATGCATTTCCTCGGATCGCCGCCAGCGCCTGCGATGATCGGTAAAGCGCGATCGACGCTCGGGGGCTTCCTCCAAGCAAAATGTCGTCGTGCTCGCGCGTCGCGTAGACTAGATCCAGAATGTAGCTGCGAACTTTCGGATCGACTTTCACCTCGCGGCAGGCGTTCTGACAGGCAATAATCTCTTCCGCCGTGACGACCGCCTGAAGACTTTCAATCGGATGCGCCAGGTGCATCCGATCGAGCATTTCTGCTTCCTGCTCACGTCCCGGATAACCAAGACTTAACCGCACCAGAAACCGGTCCAGCTGCGCCTCAGGAAGCGGGAAAGTTCCTTCCTGATCAACCGGATTCTGCGTCGCAATTACCAGAAACGGGCGATCGAGCAAGTAAGTCTCGCCGTCAACGGAAACACGTTGTTCGGCCATCGCTTCCAGCAGAGCGGCTTGAGTTCTGGGAGTCGTCCGGTTGATTTCATCGGCCAGCAGAATGGAAGTGAACAACGGCCCGGCACGGAACTCGAACTCGGTCGTCTTCGGATTGAAGATCGATGCTCCAGTGATGTCGCTCGGCAGCAGGTCTGGTGTGCATTGAATTCGTTTGAAATCGCAACCGAAACTTAATGAAAGCGCCCGAGCCAGCATCGTCTTGGCAACGCCTGGGACGTCTTCAAGAAGAATGTGCCCTTCCGCAAACGTTGACATCAGCGCCAGAATGATCTCCTGACGTTTTCCGATAATCACCTTTTCAACATTCGTGATGATCTTCCTGGCAACAGCGTTAACCTTTGAC
>JABMPE010000060.1 GCA_013203845.1 Rhodopirellula sp.
GGGTGACATCCAGCGTAACCCGTTCCGGAAACTGACCACAACATTTCCAAGACGGGACGAATTCCTGCACATTCGCAATGAATCCAATGCAGGCGGCCGAGAAGATCCTCTCCAGGTGCTGATCGACTACATCGAAATCAGCGCTCCGTTCTACGAGCAATGGCCCCCGAAAACTCATACTGACATTTTCGTTGAAAGCGACAACAAGAGTGACGAGGAGACATATGGCCGTGAAGTGCTGACTCGATTCCTGAGACGTGTCTGGCGTCGTCCCGTCACTTCGCAGGAGGTAGATCAATTCATGGCCCTGTTTGCGAAATACAGGCCGGGATTTTCAACTTTCGAAGAGGCCATGCAGGAAGTGCTGGCGACAGCACTGGCCACTCCGGAGTTTCTCTACCTGACTCAACGAGTTACTTCCGACCCAGCTGGAACACCCGGCACGATCAGTGATCTGGAACTGGCGAGCCGACTCTCGATATTTCTGTGGTCCAGTATTCCTGACGATGAACTGCTGGAACTCGCGGAGCAGCGAAAGCTGAGAGAACCAGCGGTTCTGTCCGCTCAAATCAAGCGCATGCTGGCTGACCCTCGTGCAAGACGTTTCTCTGAACAGTTCGTTCAGCAATGGCTCGGTATGGATGGCCTGAACAGTGTGGATCACGTGACCGACAGCTCATTGAGGGAGGCGATGCAGGAAGAACCCATCGCCTTCTTTGATGAAGTCCTGAAACACAACCGCAGTATCATGGACTTCATCCATTCGGATTACGTCATGGTCAACGAGCGTCTGGCGGCGCACTATCGGATTCCGAATGTCTATGGCCCTCATTTCCGACGCGTGCCGATCGAGCCTCAAATGAATCGCGGCGGCCTTTTGACAGGCGCCGCCGTTCTGGCAATGAACTCCGATGGCAAGGATTCTCATCCTCTCAAACGTGGTGTCTGGATGCTGGAACGTATCCTTCACGATCCACCGCCTCCCCCGCCGCCGAATGTCCCGGAAGTCGACTTGACGGACCCGGAAATTCTGAAGATGACGCTGAAAGAACGGATCGAGAATCACCGGAATAAACCGGCCTGTTTTTCGTGTCACTCAAGAATCGATCCCTGGGGGATTGCGTTTGAAAACTACGATGCCCTGGGTGCCTACCGGACTCAAATCCAAAACAAACCTGTGGATGCGACTTCGCAACTGTTCAACAAGCAGACCCTGGCAGGGATGGATGGGTTAAAGCGATATTTGCTCTCGGACCGACAGGATCAGTTGGCTCGTGCCATGGTGCATAAAATGACCGCTTATGCTCTTGGCCGACCACTGTCTTTTGGTGACCATGCTGACATTGACCGCATAACGGCACGGTTCAGAAAACAGGGTGATCGCCTGGGCGACCTGGTCCACCTGATTATTGACAGTAACCTGTTCAACGCGAAGTAATTGTTAGGCAAGCAATGAACATCAATCGCCTCGGCAATTTGACCGAACACCCAGATATTCCCGAATGGCTCGTTTCCAAGCCTGTCGCGGTTCCGTATTTCGACGGCCTCGAACTCACCTTTACGCTTGACGGTCTCGAAGAAATGGACGAACTCGAAGTTAATGCGGCGATTGATTCGTTTCTGATGCTCACCTCTGCCGACCGTCTTTCGGCAAGTTCACATGTCTTCAAGAACTACCGACGAATTTTGGATATCGCCGACGAAGAAGACTTGGGATGCACCATCACGACTGAATTTGATGTGTGGAAACACGTTCGCCCTTCAGAGGTATTCGTGAGCCGACGCAGCCGACGAGATCGGCTCATCTACATTCAAATTGCTGCTTCATGCGATTGGGAACGGGAACATGGCTTGCAGATCATCTATCGCCAGGGCATGCAATTGTCGCGGGTCAGCGATCAAGACGGACATCTGACGTATTCCGATGCCTTCGATGTTCCTGAGGATCAAGACCGTATTTCCTAACTTGTTCGTTCCGCGATCTGCGGGCGAGAAGTTGCCCTCACGATATAAAAACAGCCAACCAGAAATAGAGACCGACCATGAACAACACATCTGCTTTGCTCAGCCGTCGCACATTTCTTCGCGGCACCGGCGTAGCTCTAGCCTTGCCCTGGTTTGAAACGTTCGCTTCGGGCAGTCCAGCAACCGATGAGACTCCAAAGCGTTTTGTCAGCGTTTACCACCCTGATGGAGTCGGGCTGCCGCTCAAATCAGATCCGGCCTGGAAGGATTGGAGCTGGTTTCCACGGGGCGGCGAAAAAGACTTCGAACTCACCAAAGTCCTCGATGTGCTGGAGCCCTTGCGCAGTGACATCACTATTTACTCAGGGCTGTCGCATCCTGCCGTCAGGAAAGTCCATGGCCACTCCAATGCCGATCAGTATCTGACGGGCGCGGCAACGGGAGGGCACGGTCCGTATAAGAACTCGATCTCTCTTGATCAGGTGTATGCGGAACACGCTGGCGAATTCACTCGACATTCTTCATTGGTCATGTCGACCAACGGCGGCGTTGGCGGCCCTCGTGGTGCCCAGACGCAATCCTTCAATCGTGAAGGACGTCCGATCCCGGCGATGAATAAGCCGAAGCAGATCTTCGACATGCTGTTTGTGACCAGCAGCAAAGACGCCGCCGCAAGACTGGCGAGAAGTAAGAGTGCACTGGATCTTCTGATTGCAAATACTCGATCGCTGGAACGGCAACTCTCCAGGCACGACCAGGAAACGCTCGCGCAGTATCTTGACGCAGTACGCGACACCGAGGTCAAGCTGAGAAAGGCTCAGAAGTGGATTGATACGCCAATTCCTGAGGTGGATACCCGCAACCTCCATTTAGACGCCGAACCCAAAGAAGCCCGACTCTATTTCCAGACGATGTATGAGCTGATCTATCTGGCGTTCCTGAGTGATTCGACTCGTGTGGCGACATTTCAGCTGGGAAGAGAAAATGGCGAAGGTCCGCACGACCTGCTATCCAGAGCCGTCGGCCTTGGTGGTGCGCATGGTCTGACACATGCGGTTAAGAAGCCTGACGGCTGGAAAAACCTCGGTACTTATAATCGCTATCAGGCCGAAGAATTCGGTCGTTTCGCTCAGAGACTGAAAGATACTCCCGAGCCGACCGGCCAAGGCAACATGCTGGACAACACGTTTGCAATGCACGGCTCCGCATCCAGCAGTTTCCA
>JABMPE010000589.1 GCA_013203845.1 Rhodopirellula sp.
AACCGTGACGAAAACAACGCCTTCATCGACGCCGCCTTCGCCCGCCTGCTCGCCCTGGACGCTGAGTACGAACTCCCGCTGCTATAAGACGACCGAGGAGATGACCGCTGACGTTTCTCCAAAGAGTTCTACAGCTCACAAACGCACCTTTCAGTTGACTGTCGCGGATCGAATCTCGTGAATTCTTCTGTCACACCGGGCGGTTACGTGTTTGATGTTGCCTTCGTTGAGGTTCCCGCATAACGGCAGTAGGGATTACAGATGAGCGGAATACATTTTCTGCTCACCGAGCAAACCCGGCGACAGACTGCACACACACTGTCGTTCGGAAGCCGTCGGTGGGCTGGTTTAAACCTGCCTGTGACTGAGAGAGAACATGACGCCACCGCTGAAAGAGCCGGTCGGCGTCAAACTATCGCACTGCCTGCCGGCGGCTTTTGAACGATGGTCTGATCGCGGTTGACGCGACAAGAAACCGGAACACGTTGACCGGTGGAATGATCAACGGAATGAGACAGACGGAGCTGTTACGAGATTGAGGAAGAGAGAAGTCAGAACGCTGCCACCGATTGGATCACCACTCGCGATGGCTCTCGTCGCGTGCCTTGCGGCGGTCATGGTCGCACTGGCGTTTGCGGACACGGTGGCTGCATTGCTGGCGGTTGTCAGCGTGCTTGTAGCCGGGATCGTTGGCCTGTCGCTTACGTTGTCCGGTCCGAACTCAATGGCGGGAAAGAACCTGGGTTTGCTGGAGACACCGTTCTTTCTATCCCATGACGTTGCCGTCTTCGCTCACTACCGCCGCATCTCCAGTTCATTGCTGCGTCTGAGTCAGCTTCGCGATCCCGTCTTTCGTGAGACAGCGGCTGGGAAACTGACGGAACTGGCGGATCAGATTGACGAACTCGCGAGCGGGACCGTCGTCTTTTCAGGAACCGAGACCTGGCGGATGACCTACGAGACGCTGCTCCGCACACGCGGACTGTATCGCTATCGATCTGTAGCGTGGGTCCGCAATGCGAGCTACTGGCAGGATCAGCCGGGCCGGCAAAGCACGCGTTTGAATTTTGAGGTCCACGAGCAGGCCGGCGTCATGGTGGAGCGGATCGTGATTCTTGCTGACGAGCTGTGGCCAGGGCCGGAGACGTTACCGGTCGAACAGATCCGACAGTGGATTCATGAGCAATCGTCGCGAGGTGTCGATGTTCGACTTGTCCGTGAGTCATCGCTGAAATCCGAACCCGACCTCATTGCCGACATGGGAATCTATGGCAACCGTGCGGTCGGGTTTCAGGAACTGGACGACGAGTGCCACACCGTCCGC
This sequence comes from Rhodopirellula sp., assembly GCA_013203845.1. Taxonomy (GTDB): domain Bacteria; phylum Planctomycetota; class Planctomycetia; order Planctomycetales; family Planctomycetaceae; genus JABMPE01. Next base: position 1,325 of record JABMPE010000589.1, read on the forward strand.
TTCACGCTGCATTTCGACATGGACCAGCTCACTGCTGCGGAAGGCCGCTGGGATCGTTTGAAGATTTACGCGATGAAATACGAAGAATTCCTGGATCAGTTTACGCTGTACGAATAGGATCGCCCTCGAAAGGCTGATCCTGTTTGCTGAACCCCATCTATCTGGACACAGCGAGGCTGGGCCAGACGTCGCCCACCGCTCTTGCAGCACAGTTCGACTTCGTCCGTCTGACGGCCGAAGAGCCCTCCAGCCTGTACTTTGAGAAGTTTCTTCAGCACGGCTCCCGAGCCTGGACGAAATCCCGCCACGGGCAGTTTTCAGGGCTCCATAGCTGGAGCGGAATCGCGGGTCTGAAGCGAAAGCTCGCTGACATTGCCGGCTTTTCTGCGTCGCCTCGTGTGTTGCTTTCCGGACAGTCGACTCCGCTGGTCGAACTTGCCGCCCACATGCTGTCCAGACAGTGTTGCCGTATCCTGACAACAGACCTGACCTGGCCAGCGTGGCAGGTGACCATCGAGCGGATCGCTCGCCGTTCACACATTCCCGTTGTCGTCGTCCCGATCCGTGACGCGATTCTCAACGGACGAGCCTCGGTTGAGGACGTGGTCGAACTGATTCGCGAGCGATTCTGTCGGGAATTCTGCGACGGACTGTTTCTGCCGGCAGTCGACAATCTCGGATTACGAATACCAGTCCGAGCGATTGTTCGTTCGATCCGGGAACGGACTGACCTGCGGTTCTGTGTTGTGGATGGCGCTCAGGCAATCGGCCATGCACCTGCGTCGATCTCTGACCAGGACTGTGATCTGTTTCTGGCCGGATGCCATAAATGGATCGGTGCGTATCAACCACTCCGACTGGCCATTGCTCCGAACCGCCACACGCAACCGGTCATCGAGGAAACTTTCCGGAGCCTGATCCGGCAGGGCGAGTTGCGGGATTCACTGCTGAGTTTCACCGAGCAACTGGATTCCGGAACTCTGGACGGCATTTCCGAAACAACGAACCTGACGCCGCTGTTCGCGGCCCGAGGAGCGGCTCGCGTCTTCCCACGGAACGCGTCTCGCTGGGGTCTGTTTCGACAACAGCTTCAGAACGCCAGAATGGTGCGATCATTGGCCAGTCAGGCGGGATGGTTGACCCCTGAACCGGACGAAGGATTTCTGACCGGAATCGTCCTGATTCAATCAGCGGATCGCAAAGTTCGAGCACTGCCGCCAGATGTGCTCAGACGACATTTGCACGATGAAGGCATCATTGCCACGACCTATGCCGATGGCCTTGTCCGGCTCTCAATGCCGGCACGCGGTTTTCAACGGGATGAAGTCCAGTTGATTACACAAGCGTTGCAAAGCGTATCACGGCACACCACGCCACTCGGTCGGCCTGTAGACACCGCACCGGTTCCGGCTGAACTGCCTTCCGCTGGTTTCGTCGATCAATCGACCATGCGGCCCGCGTCAACGGGATCGCTGGTACTCTGAACGTTCCGCCTTCGATTCAAGCTGTTCGAACGGCTTGACGATCCGGCGTTTCAACCGCAGCACGGATGCGGGAATTGTTTCCCGGCCAGACTGTTTTCGACGTCGATTCACGGCACGCAGAATGTTGAGCTGTTGTCTGCGCACCGGGGCGTACGGTTCAAAGGGAAGCCGTTGAAACATCGTGGCAATGTCATCAGCCGAACGCCGACCAGCCAGCTCGACGAAGTGATCGCGAAGCGCGAGATACTGCTGGCGTTCCATCGCCACATGAGCGTGCCATTTCGGATCCCGGTGGCCCTTCTGCGTTCTCCCGCCGGCTCGATAGCTGATCGCATAACCGCAGTACGAAAGCGGTATCCGGCGAATGTCACGAACGGACTTCTGCTCGTCCTCGAAGAAGACGTGTTCGCCCTTTGTTGCGAGCAGCACGAAGAGGCGATCGTGGCGGATGTATTGCAGGTTGGCTCGGCCCAACCGCTTCCGCCGCGATCGCGTCGATTCCGAAACGTCGATCTCATACTTCGTGATGAGCTTTCGATCGACGAGTTCCGGATCTTTCCTGTCCGGAATGTAACCCGTCACGTACCACCAGTAGCCGTGACGCAGATAGCAGCAGGCGATCTGCTGCACGAATCCCACCAGCGATGTTGTTTCCGCTCGATACTGCATACTTCCTTCGCGAAAAGTTGACGAGCTTGTTCAGGGCACAAGCTCGTCGGAAAGCCCTGTCTGGAAAAGAACCATCAGGCGGACGTGTGAAACGCACAGCACCGCAGTCGCACGAAAGGCGACAGCAGCAACAGTGATCGTTTCAGAATCGGCGAGGGAACTACATTCAAGAGTTGTTCCCTCCCAATCCATACTACCCGTCACACCCACAACCACGACTGGTTAACGACGTACAACAGTGTCACGTCGTTACCACTCCGTTGGTTCGCCGCCACGAGACGAAGACTCTCCCGAGTCTCACTCCCGTAGCCGCCAGCTCCCTCCCGGGAATCAGTCGAGCACAGCCGGTGGCACAAGCTGGCCACCGGCTGTTCAACAGCTCGACCGCAACGTCGCTTTGACAGTGCTCCGCATCGGCCTCAGCCTGCGCGGTACTGCCCGTCAGCCCTTTCGTTGTTGCCTTGTCGACGTACCTGCGGGACCAGCCCGCGACTGAGCTTCGAACGCCAGCGGCATTCAGTTCAGTCACGTGTCACCACAGGACATCTCCGATCGTTCCAGGCACCACCCCGGAACGGCAAACGAGTTTCGACTGCCTTGCCGAAACATCGCCCGGCGCGTGAACCACGCATCCGGCTTCTACTCAGGCCACACTCCCCCTCTACGGCATTTGAATCACCTGAGTGAACGACTCAGGCACCGGGAACCACCCCGGCTGCCGCAGAGGTTCCTGCGTTAGTCATGCTCTTCGCTCCACGCTTCACGTTGCTATCCAGTGTTACCTGGAGGAACCGTTGCCGTATGTGCGACTCTCCCGAATCGCCACAGTTTCCATCGGGAATGATTTGTCATTCCCGATGATTTCAGGGGACCGAACGTAGAAGCGTCCCCTTACCCATCAGCACCGGTCTTTCGCGGTTCGGCATCGTCTCTCGTGGAACTCACTGGCAAGCCCTTACGGGCCTTTCATGGTTGAGCTATTCACAGCCGTCGGATTTGCCGACGGTCCCCGGACTGATCAAGTCCGGACTGGCACGTCACCGTGCTCAATGCTCCCCACGCCAGCCAGGTTGAACGCACCGGATTGCTCCGGCCCGAACCCCCTGGACAGGATTACGCGGCGTCAATTCGATTGACGCAACACATCACCTGCTTTGAAACATGACGGCCTTTGTCAGAACACCGACAAAGGGATTTCCGCATCGCCCTTGCTCTCTATCATCGGATCGAATGTCGGTATTACTCTGAACGGAAGCGACTGCGATACGAGGGCAGCCGTTCGATGATTCAGGATTACTCCAACAAGCCTCCGTCGAACACAGCAAGCACCTCTCGATGCACTGCGCTCTACGGGACGACCACGGACGAGCGGTTAACTTCGTCCCCTTAGCCCGACTGGTGAGGTCAGGTTTACCGGGTGTGGCCGACTGTCAAAGCGACGTTTACTCGTCATTCTTAGCCCGATGGTGTGATACCAGGTTTGCCGAATGACGCGGTTGACGTTTCAACGGTTGCAGGTCAGGAATCCGAAACCTGACCGGCCTCACGTACATACCGTACCGGTTGGAAATGGCAACAGCTCGAAAGACGTGTCGGTCGCGTCGCATTTTGATGATCAAGGCGTGTCGGTAGCGTCGCAAAACGCGTGCAATGACGTGTCGGCTACGTCGCACTTTTTCGGCTGTGGATAAACTGGCTAACCCGCCGACATCACTTGCGAATTCGACCAGTGCGGGCCGATTTCGGCGTGAGATCAAAGAATTGGATCAAAATACTTGTAAGCAAGATCGATTTTGCTTTTGGATTTGCGGGCGAGATCATCACGGATCTGACCTCAGCCACGCTGAATGCGCTGGTGTTGGCGTCCAGTTTCCACGTTGGGCCGTGATTGACTGACACAACAATGGGGACTTGGCGGAGTGGCTCTGCTACTGGGCTTCATCGAGTTTGAGGCGTCAGCCCTCGGCGTTCACACATACCCCAAAACTGCTCCGGTCTGGTCGACCGGAGCGCCGAAATGTGACTACAGCCGGGACCGAAGAGCATATGACACGTCATCAATCGGATGACAGTATGGTCCACCTGACCCGGAAGCTGCTGACGAAGATGGCGCGGGAGACCTACCATGGCTGTCGTTGTGCGCGTTACATCGGCAGCGGGGTGCAGGACTCACAGATGGCTCTCCCGACTTTGGAAGAACAGCCATCCATCTCGAAGAAAGTATTTGTATCTGAATCGGACATGGTGCGACTCACATCGCAAGAGTTACCGCTCTCGTACACCGCGGTCATCACCTTGCGTTATGCAAGTTCAGTTCGACTCTGTGGTGTGTCCAGTTTTCGTCGTCGCCGATTGAAGAATGAGTCGTCGCGATGATCGTCTTGCCGTCAGTGGCGATATCGTGGATTTCTCTAAGGTCGGAGTTTATGCCTTTGCCCACGGGTATCGTTTGCAGATGCCGTGATGACCTGGCATCAAACACGTGCAGGCTTCGTCGAGAGGCGACCACAACTGTATCGCCCTGGACAGCCACAGATTTTCCAAATGAGTAATCCAGTTGGTCGACTCTGACGATGAGTTCTCGCAGCCTGCCATCACCAAGGTCATCGAGGTTCTGGTAGGTCGTGGTGTTCTTCAGGACGGAATGGAGTTTACCAGTGGAAACGTCGTAGACGAGTGCCGCTCCACCGTAACTGTGCATCGGAAAGCCAACCACAGCCCACTTGCCGGACACCGCGATGGAAGCCACAAAGCAGTTTTCGCTGGTGGGGCATTCAAGCTTTGCAATGAACTTTCCGTCGGCAGCTTTGTGCAGGAAGACAGCAGGGTTTCGATGACTTGCTTCATCCGCTCCTGGAGCTGTGATCATCAGCGTTGTGCCGTCCGTTGCGATATTCTCACCGAAGCTCAGGTGAGCCTGATCCTCGGGCCTCATCGTGATGCGAAATCGGTGCTCGCCTGTTCTCGCATCGTGGATGTTGACCTCGCCTTCGTCCTCGGATCGTCCTCGTTTTCCGGTGGCGCCTACAGCGATGAAGTCACCGTGTGCTGCGACGGCTGAGCCAAACCAAAGACCGGGCATCAGACTGTCGCGTGGAGGCCGGACATTTGTGACAAGCTTCCCGGTCTTTCGGCTGTAGACGTGCGCTTCGCCAGCGTTCAGTCGAGGTCCACGCCCCGTCTTTGGATCGCTCAGCCAGGCGGATGGGTAACCGACGACCACGTAATCGTTCGAGAAATCCATCGCCTTTCCTGAAGGATGCGTCTCGACGCCATGTATCGCAACCGGACTCCTGTCAGAATCGGTCGAGAAGATCAGGACTCGACTCATCTTCGGGTCTCCACCAAGCAGGCCCCCAAAGAGACCTACAATGGTCGGAGCGCCAGCCACGCTGACGGCGAATCCACTGGAGTCCGCAACGACTCGACCGCCCGAGTACTTGGAGGGAAGCAGGGACGAGGAAATCAGGTTTTCTCTGGACAGTGTCGTCGTCGACTGGTCATACAGCTTCCCGTTCCATTCGGTTTTGCGAGTCTCCAGTTTGAGAAGCCTTGCGATTGCATCCTCACAGAAGATGGCGATTGGTTTTGATCTTTTTACCCCATCGGCAAGTTCGGCCGGGATTTCGATTTGATAGTTATCGTACGTCTTTGCCGTACGAACTATTCTGGCTGCCCGCAGCACCTTGTCTTCACCGTAAATCTCAGAAAGAGCCTCGTACTGTTTACTGGCCGCCTTCCATTGCATCCCTTTGGCTCGTGCTGCGACGACAAGAAAACACTCGCGGTCGCCAGCTTGTAAAAGGACTCTCACGAAGTCCCCAAGCGTAGCCTGGGGGTCGCGACGTGCTTCTGCCGCCGCTGCCAGTGCGACCTTCGGATCGATGAGTGAGACCATCTCCTGGAAATCGCTGATTGCTTCGGCCCACCGGTCTTCGGAACGAGCAATCATGCGAAACTGGTTGAAGATAAAACCAGCATCGCTTCCCTGACTGAGTTGTTCGAAAAAGTCGTACATCGGCTTCATGCGACTGCCACGAACAAGCCCGTCCGCCGTCATTCGCTTCACCCGCTGCTGGTTAGCGGCAGTATTCAAAGTTGCTTCGCCGAACATAGCCGCCAGTTGGCCGTACCTGACGACGGCCTGCTGATGACTCAGCGGATCGCCATCAATGAGCTGCAGATAAACCACGTACGATTCGGGAGTCGGATAAAACTCCTGCTCGCGTCCGGCCTTTTGAAACTCACTCCAGTCGCGCAACAGCATGTACTGTTCTTCGAACTGCCTGGTCGCTTCAAATGCCCGCGAGAACCGATCGAGATTGAAAGCCTTCAGATTCTCTATCTGCTGATAGGGCTGGTTGTCGCGCATTCCCATGTGGTCGCGGATCGCTTCAATCCAACGGTCGAACGCCGGACTGGCGGCTTCAGGAACACCGCCATCCAAAGTCTGGCTATAGATCGCTGTCATGAAGCCGCGGGACCCCGTCGTTACGCCTCCGTAAAGAAGCTGAAAGTCTTTCTCAAGAAGCGCTTCGGCATATAGCTTTCTCAGTGTTTCCCGCTGCGGATTATCCGGCTGAGTTGCCCAGAATACGCGTCTGAGACTATCCAGTTGAGTGAACTTGACTTTGTCGTTGTCAATCGCCGCACGCAGGTGTTCCAGGTTTGGGCCAAAACCTGAGCCAATTCTGCTTAACTTGAACTGTGGGGCGTTAGCAGCTTCGTCGCCATCTCCGGCGTCCGCGTCCGTCCGTGCTGCTGCGGTCTCGCCAGATCTTTCGCCTGAATTCGTTCCTCTCTGCGCGAGGATCGGCAGGACAAACAGTGAAACGGTTACGCCAACGATTCCAACCAAAGCGGAAGCTCGAAACAGAGTCATAGGGCCATCCTTCCAGATGTATTTGTTGATTAACGGTGTCCATAGCTCGCCACGCTGCTCAGAGTCAGCCGGTCGTCAGCTGCACGATGCCCCAGAGAATCCCAAGCAGGCCCCCGATGATCACGACAGACATCAGAGTCATAAAACAGAGGTAGGCGACCGACAGCGTGAGGCAGAGACTGAGCTGAAGTGTGCCTTTGATGGTCTTGGGTGCGAGCCAGCCGGACGCTGCGATGGCGATGAGCGTGAAGCCTGTAAAGCCGTAGTGAACTCCACCGACGAGAAAGCCGATGACGCCGATCAGTCGGAAAGCCAGGCCAACCCATTGGGGAACCCATGTGAATGCGGACGAGATGAACTCGACAGTGTTGTCCGTCCACTCGCCTGCGAACTCTCCGGCATGGTCAAGTATTCCGGGCCCGGCAGCTCTTGATGCTCCGCCGCCGGATGCTATCTGCTCCCTGACACGTTGCGAGCCTCTTCTGTTGGCGTATTCTCGTGCTCCGTACATGCTGGCACCGCTCGCGACGTTTCCTCGTCCGTCAATGCTGGCCCCCAAGGCTGCGTAGAAGTCGTTGTCGTTCATCTTTCGATACTCCCGTCAGGGGTGGTTGCCTTCCGCTGAATTCCGCTCTCTGTAACTATTTGGCGGGATGCCGGCGGGCCAAGTGCATCGGAATCCGAAGATTCTTAGAAATTTCGCACTGGGTTCACTGTTCGCATTAAAACCTCAGCAGGACCGGTATGCAGAATCCACATGGCGAGAGCGGCGAAAACGCCTGGGAACAATCGATTTACGACCAGTTGCATCGTGTTGCCGAGAAAGCTCTAACCCGTGAGTCCGCAGGCCATTCACTCCAGCCAACGCTGCTGGTCAATGACGCCTATGTGCGGCTGCTGGAGCAGAGGAACGTTGACTCTTCCGACCGCTCGATGATGTTGGCGGCTGGAGCAACCATCATTCGCCGACTGCTGGTTGACTATGCACGACGCCGTAAGGCTCAAAAACGAGGAGGTTCAGACGGTCGCGGAATTCCGTTGCACATTTCTTTCGCGGATGACGCCAAGGGTTTAGACGTTCTGGAATTGAACGATTCTCTGGAAGCCCTCGCCAAGGAAATGCCGAGGGCTGCCCAGATCGTCGAAATGAAATTCTTCGGCGGGCTGACCGGTGAGGAGATTTCAGAACAACTCAGCGTGTCCCTGCGGACCGTCAATAACGACTGGCGATTTGCAAAGGCATGGCTTTACCGCGAACTGGGAACCGGGCTGGAGAAAGAGTCGGAACATGAGTGAATCCGGAGCAAATCGTGTTCAGCAGATATTCCTCGCGGCTTTGAAAATGCCCAAAGAGCAACGTGCCGCCTGGCTTGCTGAAGTATGTGGCGACGACAGGAAACTCCTGAATGACCTGCAATCCCTGTTAGAACACGACGAACCCGATGACGACGTACTGGAAAAAGGCCTGAACGGCGCGATGCCGGACTTTCCGCATACAGAGATTTTTACGGAGTCAGATGTCCATCCTGGTGACGAACACAAAACGATTGTGGGCTGCGATCTCTTTCTCGAAAAACTTTCGGAGGTCGGAGTCTTATCGCCGGATGAGTTCGATTCGATGAGTGAGACGGCGTCTGCAAATGATCGTGCCGCTGATCCGCGCCAACTTGCCTCGCAACTCGTGTTGGAAGGGAAACTCACCGAGTACCAGGCATCCGCACTTCTGAAGGGAAAGCCGGACTTGCTGATCGACAAATATCTCATTCTTGACCTGATCGATGTCGGCGGAATGGGGATGGTTTTCAAGGCGATACATCGCACGATGAACCGAGTGGTCGCCGTCAAAATGATCTCTCAGCAGTTGCTCAGTTCACCTGAGCAGGTAAAACGATTTCAACGTGAAGTTCGTGTTGCCGCCACGTTGGAACATCCCAACATCGTTCGATCGTATGACGCTGACCAGACTGGTGGTGTCCATTTTCTCGTGATGGAATACGTTCGGGGACGGAACCTCCATCAGATTGCCCGGACATCCGGTCCGCTGCCTTTGAGCCAGGCTGTTGACTGCATTCGCCAGTCGGCGGTTGGATTACAGCACGCCCACGAGCATGGCATCGTCCATCGAGATATCAAACCCGGTAACCTGCTGCTTGACGACCGAGGTATCGTCAAAGTACTCGATCTCGGTTTGGCTCATGTCGACGAGTCTTTTCAAGAGGGAACTTCGGAGTCAGATTCGAAAAACAAAGACAGTGGCCGGCCCTATGTCAGCCGAATGGAGCCCACTGCCGCAGGGACAATCCTTGGCACGGCTTCGTTCATGGCGCCGGAACAGTCCCTCGACGCGCACCTGGTCGATTTTCGGTCGGACGTGTACAGCCTGGGCTGCACCTTTTACTTCCTTTTGACAGGCGACACTCCCTATTCGGGCAGCACCGTGTTCAAGGTCTTCGTCCAGCACCGGGAAGGCGAAATCCCCTCCCTGCAGGACAAGCGACCGGACGTGCCGGATTCGATTGAATCCGTGTACCGCCAGATGGTCGCCAAGAAACCCGAGGATCGTTTCCAGTCGATGAGCGACCTGATCGTCGCACTGGATAAGTGCCAGATCGCACTTCCTGCCCCCACAAATCCGGTTCGCCGAAACGCTGACGTGTCTGTTTCGACCGAGGACCAGGCCACGGTTGTGGAGCCGGAACTTGCTGCGAATGCCACCACAACGGAAAGTCAAAGAAAGCCAGTTGCACTGTGGGCGTTGTTCGCCATCGTCGCAACGCTCGTCGTTGCAACTTTGTACTGGCCCGAGGATCAAATCGGTTCTGACGAACTGACGACCGACCAGGAAACCCTGAAGATCAGCGGCGCCCCCGTAAACGATCTCAACTCAACACTTGCATCCGACGTCGATACTTCCGTTTCAGATGACTCGACAGCATCGGCCGCCGACCTGATCGCAACGGGCAGGTGGGAATGGAAGCTCGACAAGAAGCTACTTGAGCCCATCAACTCACCGGACACGGAGTTCGGTGCAGACATGACTGATGATGGACTCATGATCGTGGTTTCATCGTCGAATGGTGTGGAAAAAAGCGACCGTGACCTGTTTTTTGCGACTCGTGCGTCTCGAAAGGCACCATGGTCGGAATTGACTCGCCTCCCAGTATCCGTGAATTCGAAAGGAGAAGAGATCAGTCCGGTGTTTTCAGACAACGGAATGTCACTCAGCTTCGTACGACGCAGTCAAGAGGGCTTGTTTCATCTCAAGACCCGACGGGGGAATGATGGATCCAAATGGTCGGCTCCCGAAGAACTTGAACGGAATCCACTCGGCAAGCTTTACAGTCTGACCAGAGATGGATTGACGGCGTTCAGGCTGCAACGTCAAACACCATCAAACTCCAAAATTGAGCACGTCTTGAATCTATGCCGAAGAGCTTCAACGGATGAGCCATTTGGAGACGTGGAGACAAGTTCTCTGGGAGACTCTGGTTTGCCTACGAGCACTGCCACACTGAGTAACGACGGCCGCCTGTTGATCTACATCCAGGATGAGGCGGCTGCGGCCTCGCTCCTTTCACGCAAGTTTTTCATGGTGACGCGAGTTGGCTGGGATTCACCGTGGAGCAGACCGGTTCCAATACTTCCTACTCTTGGTGGTATTCAGGCCCCCTGTCTGCAGTTCGGCAACCGCACTCTGCTTTGCTCGTCGAACGGGCCGAACGCAGCAGGTGGTCGTCACGACATCTACATGGCAAGGCTCGTGGAAAAGTCGCAACCGACGGAACAATCTGTCCGCGAATCTCCAGCCGACCTGCTCGCCTCCGGTGAATGGAAGTGGCAGGTCGAAAAGAACCTCGGGCCAACGATCAATTCCCCCGCGATCGTGTTCGGGGCCGATATGACGGCCGACGAGCTAACCATCGTTTTCTCGTCATTACGACAGCAACAGCCACCCGGCAACCGAGACCTGTGGATTGCATCACGCAGTTCACAGGATGCGCCGTGGTCAGAACCGGTGCGTTTGCCAAGCAAAATCAACACTGACTCGAAAGAAGAGCAGCCACGTATTTCGGGCGATGGTCTCAGTCTGTGGTTCAGAAGAGATGGAAATACCCTGATGTATTCTGTCAGAGAAGGCGTCGATGTTTCGTGGTCTGAAGCAATTCACGATCCGTACTCGATCGGCATGATGAAGAATTACGAAACGACTCCGAACGGGCTGACGGCTTTTCGCCCAGGGAAGCTGATCTCAGATCATGGCCAGACGCAGACCAGCGGGAGACTAATGATTTGGCGGCGCGGGTCGCGGGACTTTCCGTTTGGGGACTCAAGTGAGAGTCTGTTGCCAATTGTCTCGCCCAACCAGAATTCAGGCACCTTGAGCGACGACACCCGAATGTATGTCTTCACTCAGGAAATCGACAACGGGAAGGAAGCACGCCAATCGCGACTGTTCATCTCCACACGCTCGAACAGGGATGTCGCCTGGTCCGCACCAAATCTGCTCTTTCCAGACATCTCTGACGACATGGTCTCCAGCGGCTCTCCCAGACTCCTTGACGACAACTGCACGTTGCTCTTCACATCGAATATGGACGGCGGCGAGGGGTCATTCGATATCTGGCAGGCAAGGCTGGTCCTGAGAAACTCACAGCAAAACTCACAATAGTGTGTTGAGGCAATTGCGATCTCCGCAGGCCGGTATTCCCATCGCGTAGTCGACCCGCATCTGCGGAATGATGGTTGCTCCGGAGTTTGCATTACCGATGCGGTCGGTCGTCGCTACGTACCTGTTCCTGCAGACGCAGGGCGGCATCGCTGGTCAGGAGCAATTGCTGCAGTGAATATCCGCCGCGCTCCCAATTCAAAGCCTGCTCAGTAAGCCCGTGATGGTGCTCATAAATCGACTGATCCCAGCGATTTGATTCTTCCGCCGAAGTTTCGGCGGTCCTCCGTCGGTAGTTTCTGAGCAAGCTTCTGTAGTTGCATCGAGAGTGACCAGGGTTGGGCTGAGTTTGCAGAGGTGAATCCACCCCGTGATACCGGATCCGGGGTTTCGCTCGTATCTCGCGTCAACCGCAGCCTCCCCGACCGGATCAGCAACCCTATGCAAGGGCTCCACACTGGCTTGGCCGTCGCCATTTTGCGGCGATGTGGTGAATCCAAAAACAAATCCTGTATTTCGTTGCACAATCCATCGTCATCCGACGCCAAGAGAAGTGAAGGCGGCAACCGCTGACGCCACATCGTGTTGTTCAGCACTCGCTCCTACTTTCAACAACAAAGAACCAATGGAGAACACTTATGCTGATTTCAACTATTCGATCATGGGTGACTCAACTGTCTCACAACGCTCATTTTGACAGCTCCACAGCCAGATGCGGACGCAAGCGGAAGACTTGTCGCAGGCGACGGGCAAGTGGGAGTGCGTCTGTGGAAATATGTGAACCTCGAATGATGCTGACAACATTCATTGTGGACTCACCGCTGGACACGGTAGATGCCAGTGACGGGCAGACGACTTTGCGAGAAGCCATTCAACAGGCTAATGCGAATGCTGGGCACGACACGGTCTTGTTCAATATCAGCGGCGCACCGACACCAATTTCACTAGACAGTGCGTTGCCAATCGTGATCGACTCGATCACGATCGATGGCAGTACGCAACCAGAAATAACAATTGATGCAACCGGAGTCAGTGGAACAATTCTTCGTCTGAACGACGGTGCCGACGGGAGCGTTGTCAGAGACATTTCAATCAGCAACGCAACAGATATCGCGCTGGTGCTTAACAATGTCTCCGATTCCACGATCGAAGCTGTTGACTTATCGCTCAATGCCGGAACTGCCGTCGGCAGTGGGCGGAACAGAGGGCTGCAGTTGAGCAATTCGACAAACAATACGGTCCGAAATATTACAGCAACAAATCGTTCCGCAGGCATCCGCCTTGACCATTCCAGCGGCAATCTTCTCGTCCAGAATACCGTGGGTCAGGGCACCACGACCGGCATCTTCATAGGCGGCGTATCAGATTCGAATATCGCCAGTCTGAACGACGCATCCGACTCTCAAACTGGCATCATTTACGCCGGTAGCGGAAACGGAAATCAGTTCGTCGATAACGACCTTTCTGGGACGAGTGGATATGGGTTGTCTATCGCTCGTGATGAGCAGTTCGTGGCAACGGGGAACGATTTCACGGCCAGTGCCAAAGGTGTGGAATTGAGATTCATGGATGCCATCACGCTGACGCCGTCTCCAACGTTCAATCTTGACGTTTCGACTGTAACTGGCGTTGGGCTGGGACTGGTCGGCGTGACAAATTCGACAATCGATGGTCTTGACCTGTCGTATTCGGGAAGCACTGCGGACGGTACCGGGCTGGCTGTGACGTTCGGGTCACACGGAAATACGATTCGGAACGTTACCGCGACTGATCGCTCGATTGGTATTTCACTCGCGGCTGGAGCCGACGCCAATACCGTCGAAAATAGCGACTTCAGACGCTCGGCTTCGACGGCAATCAACCTCAGTGGCCCGTCGAGCGACAATCTTGTGCGAAACAATGACGCCTCTGATTCCCGGAACGGAATCAATGCATTCGTGACCGGGCTGGGGAACCAGTTTGTCGACAATGACCTGTCTGGTGCCCAGGCATGGGCATTAACGATCCGGAATGATTCGCAGTTTGTTTCAACTGGAAACGATCTGTCTGGAAGTGCGAATGGAGTATTTCTTGGCTTTATGGACGGCCTCACACTGACGCCATCGGAAACCTTTGACATTGATGTCTCGCAGGTCAGCGGCATTGGCGTCAGTCTGATTGGAGTCACCAATTCTGTGATTCATGACGTCGATTTTTCTTATTCCGGTGAGGATGTCACGGGAACCGGCCTACAGCTGAATAACTCGGCAGGAATCGAACTGAGCGATGTCACAGTCGCAGGTCGGGTCAGAGGTCTTGATATAAACAACACAGTCAACACTCAAATTCTTTGTTCCTCATTAGTCGAAAACACAGTAGGTCTTCGCGTTGTTGGCGCATCCCCCGGCGCGATAGTCAATGACAGTCAGATCGCAGACAACGACACTGGAATTCAGAATCTGAGTACCGCTACTGTCCTTGCAGAAAACAACTACTGGGGCGCTGCTGACGGACCGAGCAATCTGGGAGGCAGCGGAGACTCCTACATCGGCAACGTCGATGCCGATCCGTTCCTGACCAGACTTCCGGACTGCCTCGTTGATGTGCAGCCAGTTGACGTCGATGTCAAACCGGACAACAGCGAGAACAAGGTCAACGCAAAGAGCCAGGGCGTCATTCCGGTTGCGATCTACACGACGGCTGACTTTGACGCCACCACCATCGTCGGCAGTAGCGTGCAATTGGCCGGAATCAGTACTGACCACTTCGCTCTGGAAGACGTGGACGGAGACGGCGATCTGGACCTGATCCTGCACTTCAACACACAGGCAGTCATCACCGCCCTTGGCGTCGACCTGGCATCTGGCGAGTCCGTCTCAGTCGAAGCCGAACTCACTGGTGAAACGATCGACGAGGTCATGATCCAGGGCTTCGACACCATTGAGTTCTTCCAACCCGGAAAAGGCAAAGGAAAGAGTAAATAACCTCGAATCGGTTTTGACGCTGCATGTACTTCAATCGCTCCGACGCAAGAGCCCGTTGACACCTGTCGTCGGGCTCTTGTCGTGTGCAATGACGAGGTGTAGACGCGACGTAACGCTCCCGGCAATCCATAGTTCCTTCTGAAAAACGACCGCTTCTTGATACGCGAGCTCGCCAAATTCCAGCCGGATCGTGGGCAAGACGACTCTGAACTGCCCCAATTGCACACCGTCAGCCTGGCTGACGCCTATATGTGCCGCGTAACAATCTGACTCACGAGATCGCCAGATTCTAATCACTATGTGTAGTCAAAATGATTCACTCGCGATTTGCTTCGTGCGCCCGGTCTGCGCGACCGGGGCGTTCAAACGCAATCCAAAATCGACCTTGGTCACATCGACTGACGCACGGTGACCGCAGTGGGATTGCGGTGTCATTCGTCTGACGCATCCTGAGTCTGTTGGTCTGTGCTCCAACAAGACGGAAGGTTGCGATAATCGAGTAATATTAGTCCGCGAAGCTGCCAGGATTTTACATTTTCGATGCAGTGCGTCTGGTTTGCAGTTCCTGCGAGATTCGCGTGGCGTTTTTTCTGGCGATATCTTCCGACTGACCGGCGGCCGAGAAGCACGAGGTGAATTCCGAACAGAGCGAATCGGCCAGCGTTAAGTTGCCCGTTGCAGCGGGAGCCGGCTGAAATGGCCGTTCCGGAGACTTCCGTGAACCTGGTCGCCGCGTGGCAATTCGTTCCTGTCGCCTGAGATCGTGCCACCAGTCAGGTGGTGTGCGTGATCCGGCGGCGGCGTGTTTCACGTTGTCGACGAAATACGCCATTGGTGTCTTGCGGATAACTCGGCGTTCGATGGCGGCCAGTGTTATGTCGGCCCATTCCCGCAGCACGGGAACGGAGTAGTCATGCAGCAGGCGTCGGATAGCTCGTTCATCGAATCCGATTGTCCTTAATGGATCAGCGAGCGGTGATTCGGAATTGCGTAGGGCGGTGCTGGTTTTCATCGTGTTTCGAAAGTAGTCGCCGCGGTGTAGTCGCAGCGTGTACTGGCCGACTCCGATTCTCTCATACTCGGGCTCCAGCGCGCAAGCAGTCACCACCTGCAGCTCCGCGAGTTTCCTGACGCAGCGGGTCAGTTTGCGTTTGAGGTCGCGTGTGGACACGGTTGGAGCAAAGCCCATCACCGAGACGCACAGTTGTCGCACGTCAAACTGTTGAGTCGACCGACGTCGGCGAAAGATCTTCGTCAGCAGCAGGAACAGCCGGCGACTGGCGGGATCGAGTTGACGGTACGTGGGCAGGTCGAAGGGGAGATGACCTCCCACTGGCCGCACCAGCTCCAGAAACACGGGATCCCAGACAAACCGCCAGGCCCGTCCCGATTGAACGTCGAGCGGCAGGCTGTAGCTCAGAAAGTGGAACCCGACCCGGCGATGTTCACGACGAATCGGGTCATAAAACGCATCGCAGTGATATGAGACAGACGACAGTCGTTCGAGAGCTTCAGCAAACTGCCGGTACTGTCGGCCCCCACGCCGCTGACGTTGGTCAATCAGGCCGAGTTGTCGGAGGCAGTAGTGTGGTGTGGCATGAAACTCGCCATCCGGTTCTGGCTGATCCAGTGTCAGGGCGAGCAGGCCCCAGAGGTAGAACTCATCGTTGGGAAGCAATCCCGCTGGACAGGTCACTCTCGCCTGCGCCGATCGGACGCGACGGCGATGCTGATCGAAATACCGATAGTCACACTCATGAATCAGTCCGCCGGAACCCGGTGATACCGTCTGCAGCGGACACAGGGCGTGTTCGGCCAGCGTCAGTTGACTGATGCCGCAGTGTCTCGATTGCCTTTCCGTTTTTCTGCTGTGCGCCATTCGTTCCGTAAGTTGCCGGGATTCATCTGCTCTTTCGCTACCACGGAATTCCCCAAGGCGACAGCTCAACTTTTAGTCTCGGCAACCTGCCACAATTTATTTGACGACCTTCACCGGGTTGTGGCACGTTAATCCCAGAGATGCCGGGACGTTGCCCGGAATTGCCAGTGGCAATTCCACACAGAGTGGCATACGTCAATTTCAACCAGCGAGGTGTATGCGAGGACAACGAATCTGTTTCATCAATCAGAAGGGTGGCTGTGGAAAGAGTTCGACCTGTTTTCATCTGGGCGGTGAGTTCGCAGCGCGTGGCATGAAGGTGCTGCTGGTTGACTGCGATCCACAGGGCTCACTCAGTCAGGGATTCTTCGGATCCAACTACGTTCGATCACTGGCCCCGAATGACACGCTGGCCGGTGTGTTCGAGGACACGGTTTCGATTTCTATAGTCGGACCGGAACCAGTTCCGACCCCGTTTTCGGGGCTTTCGATTGTCCCGGCGAATCAGCACCTCGCCCGATTCAACACGCCTCAACCGGAGTGTGCCGGGATGTCGCAACACACGCTGCGGAGCTATCTCGAACGGTTCACGGGGTTTGATGTCGTGCTGCTCGATTGCCCGCCGAATCTGTATCAGTGCAGTTGGAACGCGATGGTGGCAGCGGATGCCGTAATCGTGCCCGTTCCACCTGAGGACTTTGGAACGCAGGGGCTGCCCGTGGTCGAACAGGCTGTGATCAGTGTGCGTGCCCTGAATCCCGGACTGGAGTTGCTCGGCCACCTGATCACGCGAAGTGACGGCCGGCTGCTCGTTCACCGAAGTTACGAACGGAAGCTCCGGGAAGCATTTGGTTCGACGGTTTTCACCACCGTCATTCCGGAAGCATCGGCGTTCAAGGTGGCACTCGCATGTCGCAAACCAGTCTCGATGCACGCTCCCGGTTCGAAGGCTGCCCGTCTGACTTCGGAACTGGCCCGCGAGATTCTTGATCGCGTCGATGGATTCACAGAAAAGCGTAATCTGGCAAAGGCATGACAACGACAAAGGACACGCTTAACCGGGTCGAGTCATTCCTCGACGAATCGATTGGTCATTCGGTCGAGGCTCAGCCCGATCTGGCACCTGTTTCGAATCCCAGAGATGCCGGACGCACAGCGACACGCAACACTGGTCGCGTCGAGATTGACCGAGTCATTCCTGACCCGGATCAGCCGCGTGCAAACTTCACTGAGGAATCACTGGATCGGCTCGCTCAAAGTCTGCGTGACAAAGGCCAGCTCCACCCCATTCACGTTCGATGGTCGGAGCCTGCGGAAAAGTGGATCATCATTTCAGGTGAACGACGCTGGCGGGCATCACAGCGGGCCGGTCTGGGCACGATCGAGTGTCGCTTTCACGAGGCCGATCTTTCCGAATCCGAAGTTCGTGAACAGCAATTGATCGAAAACTGTCTGCGCGAAGACCTGCAGGCACTCGAAGAGGCGAAGGCGTTTCAGGCACTCATGGAACTGAATGGCTGGACTGGAAAACAACTGGCGGAAGCCCTGCGTGTTTCTCCCACACGAATCAGTCGTATGCTCGCGCTGCTGAAACTGCCGGCTGATATCCAGCAACTCGTTGCTCAGGGACTGCTCCCCGCTCGAACGGCATACGAACTGACCCGGATCGCGGACGAGAACACTCAGCGACGTCTCGCCCGGCAGGCGATGCAGGGCCAGTTGAGTTCGCAGGCCGCCGCCAGAAAAGTTGCCCAGCACCGAGGCAAGCCGAAGCGGCCATCAACGGGAACACAGCTGATCTTCCCTTCGGAACACGGATGGAAGGTCACGGTCTCCGCCAGTTGCAAGGGGACGTATTTCGATATTGAACTCGCTCTTGATGAAGCGCTCACGGAAGTGCGGCATCGGATCGACAACGGCGTGCAGATTTTCTGACGGGCGCCTCGTCGGACGTAACTGCGAGCGGATTCAAGCCCCATGGATTTCACCGGGAACCCAACTGTGATTTTCGCCCTGAGATGGACTCGCCCAGTGGGCGACCCGCACATCGGGTGCCCCCGGTCGGCTTCCCGCGTCGCGGGAGAACCGGGTCGGTGTCACAGTTCGCCACTGGATTCCCCTGTGCGTTCGCACCTGGGACATCTCAGCAGCTCACCCACCCTCGCCTTGCTGTTTCCGTTTCACGGAAGACGTTCGGCTTCCTCCCCTGACGGACGACGGGCTCCGCCCTTTGCCGCAATCTTTTCAGGTTCGCTGAACGCTCACCGCCCTGAACGGGCTGCCGCACGTCGGCCGGGGCCGACGGTACGGGCGGGCTGAACGCCCGCAGGCTCGCTGGGCCGCTCGCCCTGGAACGAACCGGCTGGGGCCGGTTGCGTTCCCTTCCGCCTCCGCTGAACGCTCCGGCGGTCTACCGCGACCTGAACGGTCGCGGTGCCGTACGGGCCGCTTTGCGGCCCGTACGGCACTGGCTCAACAGGTGGAACATGAGGCCGGCAGCGACCTGACCCTTTCACATGCCAGTGCTCTGCCATCAGAATCTGTTGCTGTCACGGCACTTGAGTGCGATCCGAATCAGCACGTGTTTACTGACCGTGTCTCGTGACGAACACGTTGTCACCCTGTTACGCTTGTGGCATTCCGTCGAGCCTGATTGAGACCGTCATTGCGATGCCAGAGGATCACCAAGTGCCAGGAGATTCCGTCCGAATTCGTGGTCGGCACTATCCCGTGATCGAACGGTTTCGGATTCATCAACGGACCTATCTTGCCATTGAGAAACTGAGCCATCCGGAACGTCAACGGTTCAAAGTCTTCGATCCGCACGCCGGTCCCGGTGGACTGTTTGCCGTGCTTCATGTCCTGCCTTCGTCACGGGAAACGGTTGAGCGAATTCGACTGCTGCAAAAGCTGAATACCGGCAATCAGGAACTTCCGCAGATTCGCGACTACCAGAAAAGGGACGATGGTGTTCTTGTCGTTTTGAACTGGGTGGACGGTGACAATCTTCGCAGCAGGCTCAATCAAATTCGAGAGGGCCGTATGCGACCGATGGGAACACCCGAAGTCATTCGTCTGGTCCGTGGCCTGGCTCACGGTCTTGCTCATCTGCACCGACATCGAGGAATCATTCACGCTGACGTCAAACCCGCCAATCTGATTCTGACTCCAAATCCGACACGCCTGGCACTCATCGATTACGGAAGCGCGTGGCAAGTCGTTCGGACAAAACAACGAGGAGTTGGTGACGGAATCACTGGCTCTTATGCCGCACCCGAAGTCCTGCGACGCGATGATTATGTCAGTTCGCGTGCCGACTATTTTTCACTGTGCGCTGTTTGCTACGAGATGCTGACCGGAACCATCCCGTATGACGGACTGGGCGGAAGCGCGGGACTCCCGCAACACCGCGACGAAATGGAGTCAGCTCTCGTGCCACCCAGTGAACTGAGTCCAGACTCGGGGCGCATTGCCAAGTCTCATTGGAAGCGAATTGACCAACTGATTTGTCGGGGTTTGACACTCGACGCCGACAACCGTCACCGCACGGCTGACGAATGGCTCAATGAATGGAACGAGATCCACTCACAGTTTCAGCAGAAACCGCAGCGAGGATGGATCAGTCGAGGATTTCTCCGTGTGATCGACTGGCTTGACGGAGAACGCAGTGGGAGTGGCGGGCGCTAACCCGCACCTTTCACATCCTGCAGCCGAAGCTCATCCGTCAACTTATGAGTCGGACACCATTCAAAACGGTCACCGCAGTCGCAGTGGTACCTGGTTCTGCCACCCATTGGTTTCAGGACATGAGGGTCAAGTCGCTTTCCGTTTCGCAAAGTGGGGATCCCCTTCGAGAGCAAACGGGGTTCTCCAAACGGGCATCCAGCGCACCTGTTGATATCCGCTGGCGGGTAGGGAGGAGGCCCGCCGCCATCGGCGATGGTGACGAGGCGGCGCAGTTCTTCCAGCGCGTCATGGAACGGCTTCCGGTAGCGAGGATGATTCGGCACGGCGATGCCCCGCATCGTGTCGCCGTAAAGAATGATCCCGTAGGGAACGTCAGCCCCCATCTGGGATTCGACCAGATGGCAGTAGGCCATGATCCGTACAAGATGCTGAGGCTTTGGGTAATCATGCACGGACCTTGTCCGGAACACCGGGATCGCCCACGAATCGCGTTGCAGCACGCGAAACGGACTCCCGTCGAGCTTCCAGTTTTCGTCTGCCAGGCGATCACAGCGTTGCGATACAAATCCAGACTTCCAGAGATCCCACCAGAACACCGGCGTGGTGTCAGTCGCCGCCGGATCGGGTTCACGCCTGGTTCCGAAGTCGGCCGACCGTAACCGGCGGATGAGTTCGTTGAGGCTGCTCGTCGTCGATAAGAGAAATGGAACGAGCGCGATCATCACGATGAAAAGAAGCAGAGCGGTAGAACGAGCGTGTTGGAAACTATCGAAAGCTGCCAGCGACGAGCAAATAGTGGCAGCAACAATCAGAGCACCCAGACCGCACAGAAGCCGCCGCCATCTTTGGGCGATCGCGTCTCTGATTTCTTCAAGTTCATAGACCGGAAGCAAATCCAGCACTGGCATGTCGTCACGCCGGTTCACGTCCTTTGATTCGGCGGCCAGCAGGCCAGCCCGTTTGCAGTACACAACATTGGCCACACTGGAAGCACTGATGAAGTCCCCTTTCTCGACTTTGAGTCGGGACACGCGATTCGGTTCGGCTTCACCTTTGTTTCGAGTCACCATGGGCGCTACCGCACCTTCCATTTCCGAAGAGTGGCGATGATCTGCTGAAAGTCAGCCGGTCGGGACCGCCGTGATGCAGCCAGCGATGTTTTCAATACCTCCGCGAGCGGTGGGGGTAACTTGAGTTTCCGCACAGTCGCTGCGTGGTCATTCCGGGATGGCAATTCTCTACTGAGTATATGAAGTGCCACACGAGCCCAGCTGTAGATGTCGGCCCGGTGATCGACATCGTCCGAATCCGCTTCCGGTGCCCGATACTCATCAGCCGGCCATTCATCCGGGGCAACGGTCAGGCCGTGATCCACCAGCTTGCTCAGTTCGAATTCCGTCAGGACGGCCGATCCATCACCGGACCGGATCAGGATCGATGCCGGTGTCAGCTCACGCCGGATTATGCCAAGCGTGTGGATCGCTGCGAGTCCCTCTGCAATGCCGAGTAACAACTGCTGTGATTGTCGTCGCGAAAACGTGTCTGAGCGAAGCCGGGAACTTAGCGGTTCACCTTCCACCCATTCATCAATCACCCAGTAGTACGGTTCCCGTGGATCCCGGAATACCGTTTCGTTCGTAATGACGTTGGGGTGGCTCTTCACGGCCCGGCAGACTTTCGGATGCCGTTTCATCCACGTCACACATCGCTGTTCTTCCTCGGTTGAAAGCCGACTCAGGTCGTAGCGTTTGCCACGAGCCAGATCATCCAGTTCAAGGTGCCGCATTCGACAGATCTGAAATCGCAGGCCGTTGGACGCTTCGATCCAGTCAGCAATGACGTCGGTGATCCGGTACTCGTGCACGGTCATCACGTCCGAAGCGGACACGCCGGCATCGTCAGTGGCGTCTGATTCCAGCAGAGATTCGAGACTCTCAACGCCAAGTGCCTGCCGGATTCCTTGAGCTGTTGTTAAAGACGCCGCAAGTCCCTTGCTGAGGACATTGCTAATTGTGCCAGTGCTGACCTCGGCTTTGTGAGCCAGTTTCTCGTGCGTCCAGCCAAGGTCCAGGCAGCGGCGTGAAATCTCCGCCACATCCAGTTTCACATTCCCGGATTTATCCCTGATCGCCATAGCGACGGCCTTGATCGAAACCATGAAGCGGCACGAATTTCCAGAAAATGTCTCTCACTGAACGAGGTTGAACCAGATTGTATGGAGCCTGTTTTTCGGCCTCGATCTAATCGCACGCACTCAGATTCAACGGACATTCCGGTATTCAGTTTACCGACCCGAAATCTGATCTCCAACGCGATGCCGAAAGGATTGGTTCCATGTTGCAACGAAGTATGCAGTGGTTTGTGGATCGGCTGGCCGAACGATTCGTGCCGGTTGTCGGAGCGTTCTACGCATCCGCTCTTCAGAAAATGATGATCCTCGGTCATGCCGAGCATCACAACCAGATGGAAGAACAGGCCCGCCGCTATGAAGACGCGGGCAAGCCGCACCTGGCGGCCATGATTCGCCAGCAGGCGGGCAAAGTCTCCCTGGATGATCCATTGCAGTTGTCTCCGACTGTGATTGGAAACGTCTCGCCGGAAGAAGGTCGGCTTACGGACGGCCTTGCGATGACGCCGCGTGGGTTGCCGGACGTGGAAGCATCTTCCTCGAAACCGCGCAGAAAGAAACGAGCAAAGAACAACGTCGAAGCCAATCAGAAGTCCATTGAAGGCGAGAACGAATGCCCGCTTCTCTAAGACTCACCAGACGCGACGTCGTCGTCCTGCAGGCTCTGAGTCTGAAAGTGCGGCTGTTCGGACTGCGCCAGATCGCTGACGCAATCTGGTTCGGACACGTTGCCAACGCGCGACGCAGACTACGGCGACTTGTCACAGCCGGTCTGGTTTACCGGCAGATCACGCCCGCTCAGCCTTTGCCGGAATTGACCGGTCCGGTCTTTGAATGGCAACCCGGCGATCGGGAGCCGAATGCCGGACAGATTTCGTTCCGATTGAAAAGCCGGTGGAAGTACCAGGCCCTGCGGCAGACGGTCGTGTATCTGGCAGCCGAAAACACGGTCGAGCATTTCGGCGGTCGACCACATCACAACCAGATCTCGACGCAGGTCACGCATGACCTGGGCGTGGCAGCCGTCTGGTTGTGGTTTCATCTCTACGCCCCACATCTCGCTACGGCATGGCAGGGAGAAGATCTAATCGCTCCTGAACGACGCGGTGAAACACTGCCGGATGCTGTGCTGATCAGTCGCGACATGCAGCCGGCCATGATGATCGAATTTGGTGGCAGCTACGGGCCGAAGCGGATTGAAGAGTTTCATGACGACGCCGCGATGCGCGGCTTGCCCTATCAAATCTGGTGAGGGATCGATGCCAGTCATTATCAGAAAACGAGACAGAGCCATTCTCGACCACATCCTTCGATACCGGTTGACCACCAACGCCGTCCTGCATCGAACTCTGTTCCCGGAACAGTCGATGAACGCGGTAACGAAAGTCACGGCTCGTCTCTGCCAGCGAGGTCTACTGCGACGGTATCCGCTGGTTCCACCGGAAACCTATTTCACTGCCGGTCCCGAAGCGGTCCGACAGTTCGGGGTTCCGTCACGGAGGACGGAACCACTTGGCCCACAGGCGCTGCCCATCGACTACGCCGTTCTGATTTATGCCACACACGGCAAGCAGGCATGTCGGCGAATGACATCCGATGAGCTTTCCGCGTACATGCCGTGGCTGCCGGACGAACTGACCCGCACACCGTATTGCGTCGGTGAGAGTGGTCGACTGGATCTGGTGCGTGTTGATTTAGGGGGATCACCTCAACACGTCGCACGCAAAACAGCCGCCGACGTTTCGGCCCGGCTGGCGATTCCCGAACTAGCCGAACTGGCGGCAGCCGGCAGGTTTCAAATCGTGATTCTCACCACCACCGACGACAAGGCCCGCCTGATTTCAGCGGCGTTCGAGGCACTGGGCTGGTCGGATCAGGTTCGCATCCATCTGGCTGCGGTCTCACGTCTGAGTTTTCTTCAGCTCCGAGGTCACTGAACCACTTCCCGCTTTCATCGCGGACATTCTGAAACGACGACTCATGCCACGACCTGTCTATTATCAATCACCAGGTAACCCCCTCCAGACGGATCGCCTTCCGGCGGAACCGATGGGTTTCGAGTTCGCGCACAACGAGCCGGATCATGCGATGGCGCGGGAAGCCGTCCGGAACGTGATCGGCCGTGTCTGCGTTGCGAGCGTGATCGGACAGGCGGTCGGTTGTATTGATCTTTTCACCGGAGTGTGGGTTTTCCAGTACCCACTCGTGTTTGTTATTGCTGCACTCTTTGCGCGGCGACTGATGTCTTCTGACATTATTAGAACGACGGTCATAGCTGCGCTGTCGCTGCTACTGCTCAACTGGTTCGATGTACGGTTACCGTGGCACTTCGAACTGGCTGTCCCGCTGCTGGCGACGGCGTTACTCGGTCGTGAGATCGCCAGAAACTATGTATTCCTCGCGACGGCGTCGCCAATGGACCGCGACCTTGCATGGCGATGTCGCAACCTGGCCGGCTGGCAAACGCTCGCCAGCTGCACGCTGCTGTGTCCCATCGCCATCGGAATCTGCCTGCCAGGTTTGCTGGTTCCCTGCGTGATGCTAACCCTGTTTCTGACACTCGGAGTTGTCTTTGTCAGAGGCGAGTCACTCGCCAACATCATTCGGGGTTTCTGGTCAGCCCTTCGCTGGTGGTGTGCCTACAACGTCAACAATGACGTTGCGCCGGGAATTCTGCAGAGTCCGAGTGGAGACCATCACGCGAGAACGCAATACCTGCTTCACGCTGCATCCCTAGCAGGATTCCTCGCCGTCCGAACGACGCTGTCCATCCCGCTCATCGTCATGACCAGCGGATCGTTCAAACCTGTTGTGGACTGGTTCTCGTCACTGTCACCCCAGCTACTCGTGTTGAACTTTACTCTGCTTGTTTTGCTGTTTGTTTCAGCACCCATTGTTCTTCTGCTGGCAACTATTTTCGTCGTGGGGCTGCCGGTATTCGGCCACTATCGATTTGCCGCACAGAAGAAAGTCGCGCCGACTGAATGGCAGGCGCTGATGAATCAGATCTCCCAGTCACCAAATCCTCACGTGCAGGGCAGCATTTATCAGGGCCACGTAGCATGTAACGGATCGCCCGTGTGCATTCCCCGTTCTGTCTTTCATACTCCTGTCCATATTGCCGGTGACACAGGCGTGGGAAAGACCGCTCGTGGCATCATACCACTGGCCGAACAGCTCCTGTCTGACTGCAACAGCAGCCTGGTCATGATCGACATGAAGGGCGATTCGCACGAACTGCTCGCCTCGTTGAAGAAGTCGGCCGACAGCATCAGTCTTCAGACGGGGCAGCCGGTTCCGGTTCGTTACTTCACGACATTACGGGACGATGCGACATTCGCCTTCAACCCGTTCCTTTTTGAATGCTGGCCCCGACTCACCGTCGACCAGCAGGCTGACATCATTTGTGCGGCACTCGGCCTGCTCTACGGAACGGGCTATGGCGAAGGGCACTACAGCACGGCGAACACGGCCTTTGTGTATGCCGTGTTGAAACACTTCCCCGAAGTTCGGAGCTTTGCCGATCTGGCCGATCGAATGCAGTTTGCCCTCAAACGCCCGAAGTCAGTCGGACTCGACGACGCCATTCAATCCGATGGCAGTCATGTGCGGAGGATCGTTGATCAGCTGGCGAATGTCAGTCCGCTCAACGTCTCAGCCGGAAACACGCCCTCTGACGATGTCATCGCGGAAATCATGGACCCCGCCGGACTATTTCAGCAACCGGAGATTCACTACTTCCACCTGTCGAGCACGCTCGGCCCGGGCGTTGCACCGCACATCGCCCGGCTCGCTGTCTACATGCTCTTAACCACGGCGAAACTGTCCAGTCGCGACAAGCAGGTCTATCTCATCATCGATGAGTTCCAGCGGATCGCCACCAGCAATCTCGATTACCTGCTCCAACTGAGTCGCAGCATGGGCGTCGGCGTGACGCTGGCGAATCAGTCGATCGCCGATCTGAGAAAGTCCGGGCTGGACATCGTGATCGACTCCAACTGCCGCTATCGGCGCTGGTTCGGAGTGGCTGCGTGGGACGAGCAGGACCGCCTGATGAATGGCAGCGGCGAATGCGTGGATCAACTGCGGGGCTGGTCCACGCAGACTTCAACAGACAGTCAGGGCCGGCAGAGAGAAAGTTTCAGTGAGACTGGCAAGGAATTCATCGGGCCACGCCTGACGAAGAATGACATCAAACTGGTCACTGACGATGACCGCAAAAGCATCATTCAATTGACACGCGGAGCCGGATACAGCCAGTACGGAGGAATGCCACTCGTCGTGGAATCGGACTTCCACATAACCAAAGAAGAGTACGAGCGGCGACGGGATTCACCATGGCCGACGGGCGAGCATGGCACCTTCGTGCCGGATGAGTGGCTGCCCAACGTGCGAACGCCGCTCCGGCAGAAGCCAGGACTCGTTCGACCTACGACAATCACGCATGAGACGATCGACGATTCGGATACCGGGTCTCCCGGTCTGTTCGACCGCTACCTCGCCGATCATCCGTTTAACGACGCAGACAAACTTGAAGGCAAGGGGGACGAATCATGATGCGTCGCACCTGGACCGACCGTGATCTCGAAATCGTCGACGCGTTGACATGCCGCGTACGCGTCCTGTCTTTCGCCCAGATTGCTGAAGGATGGCCGCCCGTTCGACAAAGCGACATTCGCTCATGGCTGGTACGACTTGTCGATGCCGGCTTACTGCAACGGCTTGTGTGGAACGTGCAGCTACCGCCTACCGGCACCATTCCACTCTTTACCTGGAAACTCGGGACTGCACTGCCTGACTTTTCGCGACTGACGGATCAAGTTCGCAGTCGGTGGAAACAGGACATCCAACCCTGCGAAGTACTCGTCGCGACAACGAAGGCGGCGAAGCTGTTCGGTTCGTCAGCCGGTCGAGTCCCACCGGTTCACCATCGGAATCACGACCTGCTGCTGGGCGCGGCTCTTGTCCATTACCGCCGCTGGCTGCCTGAACTCGCAGCACGCTGGCGTGGTGAAGACGCGATGCCGATGGGGGAAAAAGGTGTCAAGAATCCCGATGCGTTTCTCGTCGATGAAGAAGAACGCCCCCGGCGTGTCATCGAATCAGCCGGGCGATATTCGCGAGAGCAACTTGAAGACTTCCATCAATACTGCGTTGAGTCGCATTTGTCCTACGAACTCTGGTGAAACATGTCTTCGTCAGTCATAAGTCAGAAACAATCTGATTCGGCGGTCCTTCGCCATATCCGGCGTTACCGGTTCGGCATCCCCGAGTTTCTTGCACGGGATTTGCCGGACCATCCCGTCGACCTGACTCTTGGCCGGCTTGCCCGGCGACGCTGCATCCGTCAGGAGTTGCACTCCTCAGGGCTGACATACTTCCGCGTTACAGGCGACCGGATGGCATCGGATGTCGCGCTGACTCGGGCCTTCGGCGTCATGGATTTCTGCTGCGGCCATAATTCGAAACGTCCACTGATCGATCACAGCGAACTCCAGCAGTACTTTCCAGAGCTGTATCGCCACGGACTGCCGGGTGCCCACTACATGAGTGTGATGAACGGTCAGCCGCGTCTCGGGCACGTTCGAGTCGATGCCGTCCCATCCCGGATTGATCGTATCGTCAGCCGAACGTGTCAGCTCATCGAACGGTATCAGAAACAACTCGGATTCCGGGAACTCATGGCGAGCCGCCAGTTTGAAATCACTTATGTCGTTGCAGCGGAACAAAAGGCGAACCGCCTTCGCCCGGCGCTCGCGGCATTATCCACGAGCGGAGCGATCGTACGCGTTCACGTCGTCCCCGCACTCATTGAACTGATTTCACCGATCGGATCTTCCGGTCGGAACCGAGCGGGTCACCGAACACCAGCAGCACCGAGCATGGCCGCAAGGCCCAGTCACCATTCCCGTCCCTGAAGGGTTTGGAAAACGGTCTCTGCCCGAGACCAGTATTAACAACGGGCAACGGTGACCTCCGTCGTCTGACGGATCGCGACAGCGATTCGTGAGTCGAATAGCGACCGGCACAGGCCGGCGCTGTCATTAGGAGGAAATGGACATGTTCAACATGCCCCGCTTCACCGTCGGGACAAAACGCAGGATTCGCTGGGTAATCAGCGTGTTGTCCTTCACCGGGATGTTTCTCGGTTCTGTGATTGATTACGCAATCGTCGTCCTGAAATGGCTGGTGATTGATGTCATCGTCAAACCTGCTTTCGCAGTGCGTCTTCGCATCTTTGTGAATGTTGCTTGCACGCTGCTTATTGCCTGTGTGGTTGTCACATGGGTGTGGAGCGTGCGGGCGATTGCCGCGACGGCTCTCGTAATTCGCATCGGTGTGTACTCGTTCGTGTTCTGTTTGTGCGTGACCTGTCTGGTGCTGAGTCCCAGAGCAATGTGTCACGTCAGGAATGCGTACGGACTGGCCGTATCTGCGAAGGCAAGACCCAGCAAATGCAGGCCTGTGTCAGGTTTCGACATATATCGAGATCTGGTTTCAGGCGGGCAGACTCGTGAAAGCGAGTCAGTCGAGTAACGCGATGCGAGGACGCATCGCCAATGTGAATCGCAGCCACGTGGACAGGGAAGCCTGCGCGTTGACTGCATTATCAAACAACAAGAGGAATGCTTATGGAAAATGAAAAACCGATTCATGAAATCGCTTTGGGACGAATCCGAGTTGCCATCTGGAAGAACGCTACCGAACAGGGCAGCGTTTGGTTCAGCGTCACGGTGACACGGTTCTGGAAGTCAGCTGAACGCACGGGCAACAGCACGAGCTTCGGCCACGATGACCTGCCAATCGCCGCCAAAGGGATGGATATGGCATACGCCTGGATCTGGGAATACGAGGCTTCGGCTCCCAGGCAGTCGGTGAACGAATAATGGATTAACAACCCGCCGGCGGACTGCAGGTCCGTCGGCACTCATGGAAGAGCATGTCATGAAAACCATCGTAACAACAGGACCATTCCGACTCGGCAGAGTCGTGATCACGCCAGGGGCATTGAATGAACTCTCACCGGAGGACGTTCTTCGTTTCCTGTGTCGCCATCTGGATGGCGACTGGGGCGACGTGTGTGAGGAAGACCGACGGGCAAACGACCTGGCCCTTGAGGAAGGCCATCGATTGCTCTCTTCGTACCGCACCAAAGGCGGAACGAAGTTCTGGGTCATCACCGAACACGACCGTTCCGTCACGACCTTCCTGCTACCGGAAGAGTACTGACGAACCGAATCGGTTCAACGCGAAGCAATGCTTCGCATCGGACCGGCGGATGTGTCCCGCCGGTCCTTCTTCAGGCTGTCTCTTCGTGATGAACAATCATCACGAAGGGGCGGCACTGACCTGGAGAGTCGCGCCGCTCTGTCACTCGCGGCTCCCCGTCATGGAGAAAATGAAAATGGCACAAACAGAAGAAAAGCGCAAAGAGGTTTATCCACCTGCCAGGTTCTGGCGGGCATTACTCAAAGTTCACAACCACTACCTCGCGGAAGAAATAGATGACTACACATCACTGCCGCAAATGGTGCGTTCCGGCCACATCTGCGAATCACTCCTGGTTCTGCACGACTGGCTGGATATCGCCATCGAGGAGGAGTGGCTCGACGACGAGTAGAGGATTAACCGCATCGGTGTGGAGAGAGTGACAGCTCTCCACACCACCTTTTCGTCAGTCTCAACTCAACCGGGCACATGAATCAATAGGGCGGGAGAACCATGAACTCAGACAACAAGCCGCACGCACTGCTCGGCTCCGGACGTCTCACGTCCACCTTGTGGAAGATCGCCAATGGGAACAATGACGTCGAGTACCGATTCAACCTGTTCCGCATTCACCGCGAAACGGGAGCAATCGACCAGTGGCTTGCCCCCGAAGACATCGAATCGCTTGTGAAACTTTCCCGCGTTCTGGCCTTCGAACTCGCCGAAGACGGCTGCATGGATCGAATGCTTCGCGAACGCCTTTACCAACTTGCTGAACGTCTGGACGAACTCATCGAGCAGGAATCCTGACTTCTGCCAACGCATAGACAGCCAACATCCATGAAGACAACCACCACCAAAGAGATTCGACGTGGACTGATCATCGCCCGCATCCGATGCGTTCGTGCCCGCGACGGTATCCGGCACACGGTTTCTGTTCATCGCCTGTTTCGCAATGGCGACCACTGGAAGGAATCGAGCCGCTTCGGCCAGGACGACCTGCCCGTCGTCCGACTGGTGCTGGACCTGGCCCACACGTGGGTTCTTCAGAATGGAACTCAAAACGAACAGCAGACCGCCAGACGCACATCGAATCAAAGCAGAAGCAGCCGCTAATGCATGACAGTAATCACAACAACCGGCATCAGGATGGCGGGACCGCAAATGCGGCACCGCCAAGGATTGTGTGCGATTTGCAGTCGCTGATCGACGCCGGCTGCGAGTTTTCAACGATCTATGCTGATCCGCCGTGGAGTTACTCGAACACCGCCGCACGCGGGGCAGCGGACAACCACTACCGGACGATGACGCTAGAGGAAATCTGTGCCGCGCCGGTCAGTCAGTTGGCAGCGGAAGCTTCGCATTTACATCTTTGGACGACGAACGCATTTCTGCGTGAAGCGTTTGAAGTCATCGAAGCATGGGGCTTCAAATACAAGTCCTGCCTCGTCTGGATCAAACCTCAACTCGGCATGGGAAATTATTGGCGAGTGTCGCACGAGTTCCTGTTGCTTGGCGTACGCGGATCAATGCCGTTTCGAGACAAAGCCTGTCGAAGCTGGGTACTTGAACGCCGGACGGTTCACAGCCGCAAACCGTTCCGAGTCCGCGAACTGATCGAACGAGTGAGCCCCGGCCCCTATCTCGAACTCTACGGCCGCGAAGAAATCCCGCAGTCGCCGTGGACTGTCTACGGAAATCAAGTGGAGAGGCGACTGTTTTGAGCGGGAAATCGACAGAGGGCAACAAGTCACAATCTGTCGAAAGGGTGCGTCAGTTTTCACATATATCCATCGCTTGACGGGCGATTCCTCATCTTCAATTCAACGGAAAACCGAGCATGCCAGACAATGAAAGTAAGCTTGAATCTGTCGAAAGCCAGCTGATCTCCGTTGACGTACTGGCTTCAATGATCGATCTATCGCCACGCACAGTTTGGCGCATGGTCAGTGCGAGAACTGTGCCGCCACCCATCCGACTTGGCAGAAGCGTCCGCTGGAGAAAGTCCGACATTGAGACTTGGATTGCTGGGGGATGTCCAGAACAAACAACCAGAAAAATCGAAGGCTGAACCTATGGCATCAGTATTCAAACTTGGCCGGGACAAGAAAAAACGCCACGCCCCGTGGTACCTCGAATATAAGGATGAGCTTGGAAAGAAGCGGATGAAGAAGGGGTTCACTGACAAGGGGTTAACCGAAAAGCTGGCTGCCAAGCTTGAGATGGAAGCTCATCTTCGCACCATGGGCCTCATTGACAAGGACGCCGAAAAACGTGTTGAGCAGGAGCAAACGAGCATCGAGGAGAATCTTGCGGACTTCGAGAAAAGTTTGAGTGCCAGGAAGGCAACCGAAAAGCACATCAAGCTCACGGTTTCTCGGATTCGCAAGATCGTAAATGGATGCGAATTTCAGCGATTGTCCGATCTCAAAGCGGATGATGTTGAGTCATTTCTAACGGACCTTCGCGAGGACGAAACGAGCGGCTTTGGCTTTCGCACCTACAATCACTATTTGCAGGCAATCGACTCTTTCTGCAATTGGCTCGCAGAGCCACGGCGTCGGCGACTGAAGGAGAATCCAATCGCCGGAATCCCAAGATTAAATGCTGATCTGGATGTCCGGCATCCGCGGCGAGCCTTATCAGAAGCTGAATTCTCTCAATTAGTGTCGTCCGCTTTGACCAGTGACATCAGCATTCAGTGTTTCTCCGGCCAGGAGCGGGCCAGGATTTATATCCTGTCATTCATGACCGGGCTCAGAAGGAAGGAGATCGCGACTCTTACGCCACGCAGCTTTCAGTTCGATGCTGAACCGCCAACTCTCACCGTAGAAGCGATCTCTTCGAAGCATCGCCGGAAAGACATTCTCCCGCTCCATCCCGATCTATGCCAAATGGCACGTGAGTGGGTCGCCGGACTACCGCCGAATGCGGTTCTGTTCCCGAAGCTGGCAAAACGCCGCACATGGTTGATGGTCAAGAAAGACCTGGAGCGAGTCGGGATTCCCTACAGAACCGACGAAGGAATCGCTGACTTTCACGCTTCTGGACGACACACGCACATCACTCAGCTTCTGCGAAACGGCGCGTCGCTCCCAGAGGCGATGAAACTGGCTCGACACAGTGATGTCCGCACGACGATGAAATACACGCACATCGGGATCAACGACCAGGCACGAGCACTCGCCAGGCTGCCGTGTCAGGATATTGTCAGGATATCGCGCGGCATTGACGGGCAAAACGCGTCATCGACTGACAACGAAAGTCACGACACCACCCCGGGTTCAGGTGACTCAACCCCAGCAAGAGAGGGGGTTTCTGACAGCGTTCGACAAAAAAAGTCACCGCCTGTCAAAGACGGTGACTCATGGAGGCGGCGGGAATCGAACCCGCGTCCTGTGATCCCTCGGTAAAAGCCTCTACGTGCGTAGTCTGTTGATTGGGTCTCGCTTTGTTCGGCTCTCCAGACAAGGCCTTACGCAGCCAGTTCGCAACTTTGTCTCGCATCAGGCGTAGTGAACATTGGCCTGATGCCAGTCTGAATTTGTGACCAGCCTTCGGACTCCTCAGACGGGGATTCCTAAGCTGGGACGGTTGCTACGCAACCATCGAGTACTGCCGGTTAGTGGCAATTAGTTTTTGATCAGCTTTTTACGTGGCCAACTGATCAACCACGGCACGCCACCCTTACTTATGGTGACCCAGTCGAAGCCGATCGCCCCCTTTCTCGAAACAAGCACACTGAAAACGTTCTGACGGCAACGTCAGGTTTCACCTCAATCATGCTGAGTCGCAACCGATCTGCAACCCCAGGCTGAATGACCAACGAACGATACCGAACGACACTCATCATCGT
>JABMPE010000590.1 GCA_013203845.1 Rhodopirellula sp.
GCCCCAAAGAACCGGATCAGCCCCTCTCGCCCGCACCCGGCGCTCCGACCCGCCAACACCACGCCAAGCGACAACAGAACCCAGACAGCCATCACACCGGTGCGCAAAGCAGGCTAGATCGAAGGTGTCGTTATCGACTCGCCGGTGCACGCCCCTCCGGAACGAGTCATCGGACAGTCCGAGTCTCGCCGGGCAAGGGGACATTGATTCGCTTGGCGCGACAGCTTGACTTCTCCTCACCGGTCAACCAGTGGTTCGAGGCGACACCGTTCTGAATGCTCCTGCTTCGAGGACGAAGAGTTCCATTGCTAAATTCCTTGTGGCTTTGATTAACGAAACACCCCGGCTGCTCGTGATGAGCAACCGGGGTGTTTGCTTTATCGAATTGCCGATCCTGACGCGACAGAATCGGCGTCATTTCGTTTTAACTGCAGCCCATGCTGTTGCCACAATTGTGACAGAGGTAGCAGTTTCCGTTGCGGACCGTGATCGCTCCACAGCCGTCACACGCCGGAGCGTCTGACTGGAACTCCGCAAACTGCCGGCTTCGTACCGCTGGAGAGTCTTCGTCAGACTGCGGTGATACGGCGACGTCCGCCGCCGCTCCGTTCAACGTGGCGTCTCCGAATCCTGAGCTTTCGATCTGCCCGTGGATCATTGCCGCGACTTCGTCCGTCAGTTTTTGAGGCGAAGCAATAGCCGCTGCCTGAGTTTCAGCGATTCCTTTCGGCGTGTTCGCTGCGCGGTAACCTTCCAGAAACTCAATGCCGAGCCAACGGAAGATGTAGTCCACGACGCTCTTGGCGTTCGGAATATCGGGATTGCCAGTCCACCCGGACGGCTCGAACCGCATGTGGGTGAACTTGCTGATCAGATCGCCGAGCGGTACTCCGTACTGAAGAGCCATCGACGTCAGCGTTCCGATCGTGTCCATCAGACCGCCGATGGTCGACCCTTCTTTGGCCATCGTGATGAACAGTTCGCCGGGAGTTCTGTCTTCGAACAGACCGACGGTGATGTAACCGTCGTGTCCGCCGACTGAGAACTTGTGAGTCAGTGACTGACGCGTTCCTGGAAGTCGACGGCGAACCGGGCCAGACTGAATGACGATCGTTTCGCCACCTTTCTTACGGTCGCCTTCTTTTGAAGTGGCCAGCGGCTGGCTTTGCTTCGAGCCATCGCGATAAATCGCGAGAGCTTTCAGCCCCAGTTTCCAGCCTTCCTTGTAAGCGTCTTCGACGTCTTCGACGGTCGAATTGGCTGGCATGTTGACGGTCTTGGAAATCGCCCCGGACAGGAACGGTTGAGCCGCTGCCATCATCGTGACGTGTCCACGCCACGCGATCGATCGGGTTCCGTTCGCCGGTTTGAAGGCACAGTCAAAGACGGCCAGATGTTCGTCTTTGAAGTTCGGAGCTCCTTCGATCGTCTCGTTCTTATCGATGTAAGCGACAATCTCTTTCGACTGAGCTTCGGTGTAGCCAAGCGATTTCAATGCCAGCGGAACCGTCTTGTTGACGATCTTCATCATGCCGCCGCCAGCCAGTTGCTTGTACTTGACCAGAGCAATGTCCGGCTCGATGCCGGTCGTGTCACAGTCCATCATGAACGCGATCGTTCCGGTTGGAGCCAGCACGGTCGCCTGAGCATTGCGATATCCGTATCGGCGACCGGACTCAACGCACTCATCCCAAACCTGGCGAGCCGCCGTTCGAAGATACTCCGGACAGGCCGGGTTGATCCGGTTCGTGGCGTCACGGTGCATTTCCATGACTTCGAGCATCGGCTTTTCGTTCTCGTGGTACCCGGCGAAGGGACCAAGATAACCAGCGATCTGGCTCGAAGTTCGATAGCCTTCGCCACACAGCAGAGCCGTCAGAGCACCGCAAATGCCCTGTCCGGCTTCGCTGTCGTAAGGAATTCCCATCGACATCAGCAGGCTGCCAAGATTTGCGAAACCCAGTCCCAGCGGACGGAAGCGGTGCGAGTTCTCAGCGATGGACGGCGTCGGATAGCTGGCGTGGTCGACCAGAATTTCCTGAGCCGTGATGAAGATGCTGGATGCGCGACGGAACCGCATCACGTCGAACGTTCCATCTTCCTGCTGGAACTTCCGCAGGTTGATGCTCGACAGATTGCAGGCCGTATCGTCCAGAAACATGTACTCCGAGCACGGGTTCGAAGCGTTGATCGGGCCTGAATTCTTGCAGGTATGCCAGCGATTGATGGTCGTTTCGTATTGAACGCCAGGATCGCCGCAGTACCAGGTGCCTTCTGCCATTTCGTGCAGAATATCCTTCGCGTCGTATTCCGGACCAGGTTTAGCGGGATCAGTCACCCAGTGAGTCTGCCACTTACCATCGTCTTCGGCAGCCTGCATAAACTCGTCTGAAACGCGAACTGACAGGTTCGCATTCTGGAACATGATCGAGCTGTACGCTTCGCCGTTGAAGTTGGCATCGTACTCGCCGGAATCGATCAGGGTGCGAGCTTTCTTTTCTTCCTTCGATTTACACTGCACGAATTCCATGATGTCCGGATGCCAGTCTTTCAGACTCTGCATCTTGGCGGCACGACGGGTCTTCCCGCCTGATTTCACGACAGCGGCGATCTGATCATAAACCCGCATAAAGCTCAGTGGGCCGGACGGTGAACCACCGCCGGACAGTTTTTCCTGCGAACTGCGGATGGTCGACAGGTCCGTACCCGTTCCTGATCCAAATTTGAACAGCATGGCTTCGCTACGAGCCAGACGCATGATGTCTTCCATATTGTCTTCGACAGACTGGATGAAGCATGCGGACGCCTGCGGGTACTCGTAAGGAGTCTCCGGACGACGGATCGAACGGGTCTGAACGTCGTAGCGGTAGTTACCGCGCGAGCCTTTGACGCCGTACTGATGGAACAGGCCAACGTTGAACCAGACGGGCGAGTTGAACGACCCGTGCTGATGCAGGCAGAGCCAGGCGAGTTCTTTGTAGTAAGTTTCGCCGTCAGCCTGACTGGCGAAGTAGCCATCCTGGATGCCCCAGTCGGCGATGGTGCGGGCAACTCGGTGAACTACCTGCTGAATACTGGTTTCACGTTCGGGCGTGCCGGGCTCGCCGTAGAAATACTTACTAACGACGACGTTGGTCGCCAGAGGGCTCCAGCCCTTTGGGATCTGGCAGTTTTCCTGCTCAAACAGAATCCCGCCGTTTTCGTCCTTGATGTGAGCAGTTCGAGCTTCCCACTCGACCGTGTCGAACGGATCGACGCCTTCTGGGCAGAAATGAGCCTCGATTTCCATCGGGCTGGCCTCGGAAACGATTGTGCCACTGTGCCCATCCTGGGCTTCGAAATCATCATCCTCGAAGAATCCCTTGCTGCGGTGCATCGTGCACTCTCCTTGTTCAAACCACACGAAATCAATGAACTATTCCTGAGTTCTTTCAGTCCCATCTTGGAACTGTCGTGCTCAGCTTCATGCCGTTTTCCAGATCGAATTCCATTTCACCGACTTTTCACTGATCAGATTTACACAAAAAGAGTCGTCGACGCTGATGAAGGAGGGCGAAACCACCGGGCTCGATCTTCCATGCGTGAGCGATCCGTCTGCGCGCAAAATCCTCGCAGAAAAAAGAGGGGTGCTTTCAAGAAATCCCGACATGCTGGCGAATCGCCGCATGCCACTCCCTTGGTGTCAGGACTGGAGCGTTTAGAAGTGAGCCCGCCAGCAGGTTCAGGTAAACCTGTCTGACGACTGAATTCTCCTCCGAGAACTCTCATGAACCGGTTGGCTGAAAGGCCGAACGATTGGACATGAAACGAGAACAGACATCCGAGACACCGAACCCAGCCGAAAACTCTACCGGATACTATCGGTAGTGTTGGCTGCGAAATGAAGCCCAAGATGTAGTGACTCAGAAGCGAGCGGCAATCTTAAAATGCCCCTCCAGTCTGTCAAGCCGCGGTTTGAAAATGGCGCTGCTGGACGACCAGAATCCGCGCCGAAACTCATCACTGCTATGGGAGTTAGGGAAATCCATAAAATGAAAAATTCGCCAGGGCCGTCGCTGCTGGAAACTGGTGTCAATTGCGGTTTCCAGTGATCCCCAGAACACAAAAATGCCGTAAACCATTAATTCTGTGCGAGTTATTGTCAGTTGAAATAGCCGGTACAATCCAGCGGCTCACTCTTGGCGTTTTACACCTCTCGGGAAAAATTGAGACATTGACGGCCCCACAACACTCTCACGGCGAGCGGTAGCCGTCAGGCTGCCAGCAATTCGACGATTTAATGTTCTCGTTGGATTTCCGGTGCCAGTGGACAGATTTTCGTTGCTCACTCACCCGCACGTCAGAGAGTTTTCGTAGAAACATCTCCTTCATGGCCGGGTGAGGTTTAACGCTGGCTGACTCAGAAACATGTCCAAATGAACTTCCCGAAAGTCATGGCGAGTTCATGAATCAAAGCGTGGCGGAACTGGGCAAGTATTTCCGGCACATCGCTGCGCGAAAACTGCACTCCAGAAACGCGAACACCCGATCCTCAATGGCCGACAATGCAGACCGGTGGGATCGGGCGTACTTAATTGAACTGGTGTAGAAATGTCGTCCGGTGTCGCTTCACACCCCGTCAAATCGGCGGAAGTCACATGCTTCAGGCGGCTCGCGCGGCCGAGTTGCCAGACTTCGCAACGGAAGTCGCTCGTTTGGGGATCGATTTTTCGATCCGCCGCATTTCCAGAGCAAAGATGCCGGAGGTGGCGACCTGGATCGCGATGTAGGCAAGAATCACGGGGCCATGCAGTGCGAAGCAGGCAATTGCCCAAAGAGCCAGTCCACCGGCCAGTAAAGCGACAAGACTTGGAGCGTTTTTCATGATGCGTCCGCGTAGGTCATGGGAAAACAGTGAGTCATGAACTTCCGATCCTCGTCGGCGTCCTTTGTTGGGCCACATTCAACTTCGGATTGGAACCTGAAAAACTTGAAGCAGATGAGAGTCCTGCGTTTGATTGAATTTAGCCCGAAAAGCGCACGTTGTGAGACGAACAGAGAGCCTCTTGCACCGGTAAGTGATTATTGGAACAACACTTACTTTGGCAC
>JABMPE010000591.1 GCA_013203845.1 Rhodopirellula sp.
CGGTGGAAGTACACGATGTCCCGCGTCGAGACACCGGTCGCTGAATTCGACGCGTTCCGGGCGGCTTCGTCCCGGTTGGCTTCGTCGTTCCGCGCAGGCTCGTCGTTCCGCGCAGGCTCGTCGTTCCGGGCGGGTTCACCGGCACACAGCCCGTTTGTTGAGAGGAACAGAACGGTTGCCGCGAAAAGCAGGCGCGTCGCGATGTCAACACGGCAGTCGATCATGCAAGAATCTCCATGATCGGCTTGGCTTCCGGATCGGCGATGCGGATCGGGCGTCCGACGTTCGACATGTTCTGTCTCATCGGATCGACACCCACGGCATGACAGATCGTGGCCAGCAGGTCGGCTGCGGAAACCGGTCGATCTTTGACTTTCATTCCATCGGGTGTCGTTTCACCAAAGAACTGACCGCCCTTGACTCCGCCGCCGCACAACACCGTTGTCCACGATTCGGCCCAGTGATCGCGACCGCTGTTCCCGTTGATGCGCGGCGTCCGGCCAAACTCGCCCATCCACACCACGAGTGTCGAATCGAGCAATCCTCGCAGTCGCAGATCGCTCAGCAATGTCGCCCATGCCGGATCGAGTGCTGACGTGAGCTTCTTGACGGATTCGAAGTTGTTCGAGTGCGTGTCCCAGCCGAAGCTTTGGTTGTCCTGCACGCCGTTCAGCGCCACTTCCACAAACGGAACACCGCGTTCGATGAGCCGGCGAGCCAGCAGGCATCCCTGCCCGAACTGATTCTTTCCGTACGCTTCGCGCAGCGTGTCGTCTTCCTCGTCAAGGTCGAACGCCTTGACCGCTCGCGATCTCATCATGCGAACGGCCTGCACATAGGCGGAGTCGTGGCTGGCGGTCGGAATTCCAGGATGCGTCTTTCGAAAGCCGGAGTCGAAGTCGTTGAGCATCGCCAGACGACGGTCAGCCTGACTGAGCGTGATCCCGTCAGCCTGCTCCAGACTCTGAACCTGCAGCGACTGCTCGTACGTCGCCTTCTCATCGGTTAACAGCACACGTCCGCCTTCGCCAACGACCAGAGGCGAATTTCGCGGACCGAGGAAGCCTGGCCCGAATGCCGCCGGGCTGAATCGGCGGAAAGGCGAAATGCTGACGAAGTTGGGCAGTCGAGAATTCTCAACACCAAGTTCCTTACTCAGAAGCGAACTCAGCGTCGGATAATGCACCGGCCCCTGCGGCAGATATCCGGTACGCAGATGGTAGGTGCCGCGGGAATGGTCGCCCTCTTTCGTCGACATCGACCGAACTGGCACAATGTGCTCCATCATTCGAGAAAGTCGTGGCAGCGTCTCGCAAATCTGCATCCCCGGCACCGATGTCGCAATCGGCTTGAGAGGTCCACCATTCACATGGTCCGGCTTCACGTCGAACGTGTCGACCTGGGTGGGTCATCCCGTCATCCAGAGCAGAATTACTGACCGGCGTCGGCTCTGGTGAGTCGCCGTGTCTGCTGCGAGTTCTTCCAGCCAGCCGGACATCGAAGCACCAGCAACTCCAGCTGCGGCGACACGCATCCAGTCGCGCCGACTGCAAGCATTCTCATTGAAAGCATTCCCATTGATGAGCGATTCAGCATAGAAGGGTGCGGACATGATGGAGCCCTCTGTGGCCACGAAACTCGTGGAGAACATGGATCAGTGATTCAGCGAAAACTCACTGCTGTTTAACAGCGTCCAGAACACGTCGCTGACCGCGCGACGCGATTCCGTATCAGCTCCCGCGGATTCGACGTACCTGACAAATCGCTCCCGTTCTTCCGGACGAGGTCGGCGGTTCAACGTCGCCAGGAACAAGGCTTCGATCCGTCGTGAATCGTCGAAGCCCGGATAGTCGAGAATCCCCGCGAGCGTTCGGCTTGTTTCCAGCGCGGTCGCGTCGTTGATCAGTCGGCCGTTCATCAACGAAAGCGCCTGCAGCACGGATGTCTGGCGTTCTGTCGGGTCGCTGTTACTGTCTGAAAACTGCTCGATGAAACGGGCACGCGTCGTCGTTCCGCGGAACCGGTCCTGCTGCGACTCCTCGAAGGTTTCATGAGTTCCGACAGCCTGAGCGATACTGTCGTAAAGCTGCTCCGCCGTCATCCCTTTGACAGCCATCCGCGAGAATAATCGCGGGTTGACGTCCGGGTTCTCCGATCTTGCCGAGCTGCTGAGCTGGTACGTGCGACTGGCCGTAATTGCCCGCACGAGAAACTTCAGATCGAAGTCGTGATCGACCAGTTCCTTCGCCAGCAGATCGAGCAGTTCAGGATGACTCGGCGGATTCACGTCTGAAAAATCGTCGACCGGATCAACGATTCCGATTCCGAAAAAGTGACCCCAGACACGGTTCGCCGCCGTGCGGGCAAAGTACGGATTCTCTTTCGAAGTCATCCAGTCCGCGAGCATCATCCGTGCGCTGGTACCGGTGGGAATCTGTGGAGATTCGCCAGTCAGAAACGTTGCCTCAACGGTTTCTTCTGTACCGGGAATCGTCAGCGTCCGGCGATTAAACAATTCTCTGAGCTGACTGAGAAATCCATTACCACCGCTTTCAGTCCCTCTCTGCATCGCCGCAAAAAATGCGGCATAGCCCCAGAAGTCATTTTGACTCCATGTATCGAATGGGTGATTGTGACACTGCGCACACTCGATTCTAATTCCCAGAAACATGCGCGACGTTGCCGCCAGCTCCAGCCAGATCCGATGTGTCCCACAGCGTAATCTGCTTTTCTCCACCGGCACCAATAAGAATGGAGCCGTCCGGCACAAATCGGACTGAAAAAGTATCTTTGTGGCCTCCGAATCGACGAACGACCGCACCGGTTTTCACATTCCAGAGGTTCGTTGTTCCGTCATGCAGTCCGGCCGCCAGAAGTTTTCCGTCGGGCGACCACTCCAGCGGCCTGGCCCCCGTCGAGTTGCGAAATACAGCAAGCTCGGTTTGAGTTTCCACGTCCCAGATTCTGATGACGCCGTCTTCACTGACAGATGCCAGACGACTTCCGTCCGGATCGAACACGGCAGACCGGACGGCCGATTCATGCCCGTCCAGCCGCGCAATCTCAGTGAGCGAACTGGCCTTCCACAATTTCACGCGTCCCGGTTCTGCTTTCGTCCAGTCCCCGCAACAGGTCGCAGTGGTGTTACCGTCCGGCGAAAACGACACGTCGTAGACCGGCTGCGAGTGGGCGTTGACTTTTTTCACAATGTCTCCGGATTCGACCTCCCAGACGAACAGCAGTTGATCGTCGCAGCCAGCCGCGATTGTTTTTTCATCGGGGGAGAAATCGATCGCTCGGATATTTCCGTCGGCTTTAAACGACTGTTGCCGGACGCCGTCATCAGTGCGTCACACGATGACTTCTTCGCTGCGCCAGCCAGCGGTAACGAGCAAACTTCCGTCACGCGAGAATTCCAGGCAGTCGACCGTTGATGGATGGACGCCCTGAAGTTCTGCAACCGGCTGACCACTGGTCAGATCAAGAATCCGAACGAAACCGCCACGCCCACCAACCGTAACTCGCGACGTCTGTTGTGAAACCGCCGTCGCCCAGACCTTGCCCGCTGCGACCTTCATTGTCGCGAGAGCCGGATGAGGAGGTTGCTTTGCGTTCCAGGCGTTGATCGATCCCTCGAAACTGCTGCTGAACAAGGTTTTCGAATCCGCCGTAAAACCAAGTGAAGTCACCGCATCTTGATGACCTTCGAGGGTCACCCGCAGCCGCCCGGACTTAACATCCCACAAGTGGATCGCGCCATTCGCATCCCCCGCCGCCAGCAATGATCCACCGGGCGAGAAGGCAACTGTTCGGACCATCGCCTCGTGAATTAACGTCTGTGGCTTCGCGTCCGAGTCAGCAACGCTCCACAACAGGACGGAGCCATCTTCGCCGCCGCCTGCTACCGTTTGCCCGTCCGGCGAAAAAATGACAGATCGGACGCGTCCTGTATGCCCGCTGCGTTTGCCAGTTTCGACGTGACGCTCCACGTTCCAGAGCCGCACATTCCCATCGTCGCCCGCCGACGCCAGAGTCAATCCATCGGCAGAAAAAGCCACGTCGCGAACAGTCGCCTTGTGACCAGTCAGTACGACAGGTTCGGCTCCCGAATCGACGTTCCAGAGCCGAATACTTTTGTCGAACCCGCAGGAAGCCACGGTGTGACCGTCGGGTGACAGTGCGACGGCCAGAACGCGATTCGTATGTTCCGACATCACGGCGAGCGGTTCAAAGTCCGGCAACCGCCACAGCCGGACCGTTCCATCGTAACCTGCGGTAGCCAGCAACTCGCCCGAACCTGCGATAGCCAGATCGCTCACCGGACCATCGTGGCACTTGACCAGTCGAATCGGCTGTCTGGACTCCCGGTCCAGAGTCATCACCGAGCCGTCGTAAAACGCCGCAAAGAGATA
The DNA here is from genome assembly GCA_013203845.1 of Rhodopirellula sp. Taxonomy (GTDB): domain Bacteria; phylum Planctomycetota; class Planctomycetia; order Planctomycetales; family Planctomycetaceae; genus JABMPE01. Next base: position 4,413 of record JABMPE010000591.1, read on the forward strand.
CTGCCCCCTGGCGCCCACAACGATACTCAGTACATCGACCGAATCACGGAGAATTACTGACGGCGCCGTTTCGAATTCGAAGGGCGCCTTCGAGTCAGGCTCATCCGCCCATCCGGTCGAAGACGTTCCGATGCCCAACCCGGTAATCACCAGAATTGCTGCTGCGGTCGAAAGACTGCCAGTCCTCGTTGAACTCAATGTCGATTCCGACATGGCCCCGCTGCCTTCCTCGATGAAAAATCGCAGCACTACGCAGCACTTACTACTGAGAGCGGTCGTGCCTCGATTTGTCTAAAGAAATTCTGAGATCCAACTTTTCAAACCTGTGTGTCGAGCACTTCTCTCTCTTCACTCGTTCGACACCATTCTCACGCCAAACCGAAACGGATCGTCTTCACTGATGACACACTTCGTCTCGGCTGTCACGTACGCTCGCCCTCGAATCGTCGGCACAATTCCACCTGCCGCCACCTGGTAGCGGCCTTCGAAGACGCTGCCGACAATCGATTCCTGACGCCAGACATCGCCGGGAGCCAGTTTTTCGTCAGCGGCCAGACACGCCAGCTTGGCGCTGGTGCCGGTTCCACATGGTGAGCGATCATACTCGCCGCCAGGACACAGCACGAAACTTCGGGAATCCGCTTTCGCTTTGTCGCTCGGTTTTCCGAATAGCTCAACATGATCAATCCTGCCGCCATCACTGCCCGTAATCTGCTGATCGGCCAGTGCCAACATGATTCTTCGCGACCGAGCCAGTAGCGCGTCGATGTTTGTTCGATCAACATCTTCACCACTCACGAGAAAGAACCAGTTCCCTCCCCACGCGATATCGCCCGTTACCTGATCTTCGCCGGGAACGTCGACCACAACGTCCTGCCGATATCGATAACTGACCACATTGTTGATCGAGACTGACCGGTCATCATGCAGAACAGCTGAAACAATTCCGACCGGCGTTTCAAACCGATGCTCCCCTGGACCGATCCGTTCGAGATGAGCCAGCGTCTCGACGACACCTATCAGTCCGTGGCCGCACATTCCAAGGTAACCGGCGTTGTTGAAAAAGAGGACTCCTGCCGCGCAGGTCGAGTCAATCGGCTCCTGAAGAACCGCACCGACCAGCCAGTCACAGCCGCGTGGTTCGAGAATCAAAGCCCGACGCAGCCAGTCGTGACCAGACTTCATCGCCTCAAGGCGTTCGGCCATCGATCCAGTCCCGAGGTCCGGCGTCCCACTGAAAACTACTCGCGTCGGCTCACCGCCGGTATGGGAATCGATGTACTGAATGAGCGTCATGAAAAAGTCCGGCCTCAGAACAGGAACTCCATCCCGAGCGTTTTATCGGAGCCCGTCGTGCGAAACAACATCCCCCGCGCGGCTGGTTCGCCACAACGATGATGCGACCACAACGCAAGTCTTCAACTCTGGGAGACACGAAGATCAAAATCTACGATTGGCGGTTCGTCGGGTTCGACGAGTAAACAAAACGCTATCGAGTCTCTTGTAGCGAATACATTACCGAACTCAGACTTGCTCATCTCGTTCAATGCAGTTTTTAACTGGTCAGCAACCAATGAGACCAGTTGCCCTGAGAATCGATCGTATTCTGTGTCCTCTGAAATTGACTCAAGCGAGTCATGAAGAGCCTTAAGGTACAGTGTCGGCCCTGAAAACTGAGCCTGGATATCCAGTCCACGAGATGGAATCAACGACACTGTACCGTGCCAGGGCTCAAATGCTCCAAGAACGCTGTCGGCGCCTTCCGGCGCGGCCACAAGGAAAAACCTGGACAGCGTTTGCCAGAGGTCGCGAAAATCTCCGCGCAAGTCGTCAGGCAACTGGGATGCAGTCACTCCATCAGTGAAGGCATCTGCATTAGAACAATAGTGTGCTTTCGGCAGGCGTGCAAAAACGCTGGCTTTCGTCGCATTCGATGGAAGCAGGCCTTTTCGGGTGCGGTGAGGTGGCGGGCTTGCTCAAGTCCTGACGCGGTCGCTGGAACCGGCTCAAAGGACGTCAAACATGC
>JABMPE010000592.1 GCA_013203845.1 Rhodopirellula sp.
GTTCCGGAACTCATGCGGCTTCTGATCGACGACCATGGGCTGGCGTGGGACGATGCCTGGTCGATCACGACTCAGTGCATGGCCTACACAAATCACACACTGCTGCCCGAAGCGCTGGAACGCTGGTCAGTCGGTCTCTTCAGTCGCCTGCTGCCTCGTCTGCTGGAAATTATCTATGAGATCAACTCGCGATTCATGGCTCAGGTTGCTGAGCATTTTCCGAATGATCCTGGAATCCTTTCTCGCATGTCGTTGGTCGAAGACGGCGAGCATCCGCACATTCGCATGGCATACCTTGCCATCGTCGGCAGCTTTTCCGTGAACGGCGTCGCGGGACTTCACACCGAACTGCTCAAGCAGGGACTCTTCGGAGATTTTTACGCACTCTGGCCCGAGAAGTTCAACAATAAAACGAACGGCGTCACACAGCGCCGCTGGCTCGCACACTGCAATCCCGGGCTGCGGGAACTCCTGAATGAAACCATCGGCGACGGCTGGCAAAAAGATCTGACTCGGATTTCCGAACTCGCACCATTCGCCGAGGACAAAGCGTTTCGCGGCAAGTGGCGTGATGTCAAACAGGCGAACAAACGCCGCTTGATTCAACTTGTGAAACGCGAAACCGGAGTGCTGTTCAGCGAGTCAGCAATGTTCGATGTGCAGGTGAAGCGAATCCATGAATACAAGCGGCAGTTGTTGAACGTGCTGCACGCGATCCATCTATACGACCGAATTCTGCACGGCGATACGGACGGGATGGTCCCTCGCTCTATTCTGATCGGCGGCAAAGCGGCACCGGGCTATCATGTGGCGAAACTGATCGTTCACCTGATCAATAACGTGGCCCACGTCATCAACAGCGATGCATGTGCCAATGAATTTCTTAAAATCGTCTTTCTGCCAAACTATCGAGTTTCAGCGATGGAAGTTATCTGCCCCGCCGCAGAATTGTCGGAGCAGATTTCCACGGCGGGCAAGGAAGCATCCGGCACGGGCAATATGAAGTTTATGATGAACGGGGCGCTGACCATTGGCACGCTGGACGGCGCGAACATCGAAATTCGCGAGCACGCTGGCGACGAAAACTTCTTCCTGTTCGGTTTAGACGCCACAGAAGTCGCTGAAACGCGAAAGAATTATCGCCCGAATCAGATCATCGCCGACGACCCAGACATCACACGGGTGATGCAGTTACTCGAAGGCGGAATGTTTAACCAGTCGCAGCCGGGAGTCTTCAGCATGCTCACGGCGGGCTTACGAGATCCTCACGATCCATGGCTGACGATTGCCGACCTGCGCAGTTTTATCGACACTCAAAAGCAAGTGAATATTGCCTACCTGGATCAGGAACGCTGGAATGCGATGAGCATTCTGAACACGGCCGCCAGCGGCTGGTTTTCCAGCGACCGTACCATCGCTCAATACGCCAGCGAAATCTGGAACGTCAAGGCTCTGAATTAAACCAGCAGTCGTTCCAGACATGCGCCGAGATCTCGTCCGCGTCTGTGAATCAGACTCGTGGCTGGACGTTATTCAGGCTGAAGTGACAACAGGTCGTGGCCCTCGCCGTACTGTCCGAGCTTAAAGATGTGCTCACGGTAGTGGAGCACGTCCAGAACGGTCAGAGTCTCAATCATTCGCAGCGTCAGCAGTTGTTCGGTGATTCGACCTGGATGTTGCAGAATTTCTCCCAATCGACGTTCGCCTTCACGTTCAACGTCTGCGCCGAACTTGTCCCAGGCCATCAAAGCGGCGGCAACGCCGGATTCGTTTTTCAGAACTGCATTCCAGGCACCGCGTTCGGCCGCCCGTTCGGTCATCCCGGTTGTTTCCCAGTAGCGACGAAATGCGGCCCGAAGGGCGAATCGATGACTGAGTCGATCCATGAATGAAGGTTTGGCACGAGTCGTATGCAGGATTTCAGCCAGCATGGGTTCGGCAAAAAGGTGGGTGCGGACTCCGTTCAGGTCGGCATGAACGGCAATCGAAGCGGCTCTCAAATGCTGCCGTGTGTTGAGCGCATCCTGATCCAACCCACGCTGTTCGGCGATTCTCTCCAGCAGCCCCGCCTGGAGCGAATGTTCCAGCCATCGCATACCCGACCGACATCGCCGCTTTTCTGATTCAATCTTTCGCTGCATGGCCGGGCCCAGCCGGAGAAATGCGAGATCGGTATCGGCATCAGCCGTGCCCAGCAGTGCCGAATCTTCACCGGGCAACGCAATACCCAGCCATGCCGGGTCGAAGATCGCTCGCAGGAGCACACACCGTTCGGCAACGGGACCGCGAACTCGATTCACCTTTCGCACGGCAACCCGGAAGTCCGCCTGAGCCGCGTCGACGGGAGTCCTGCGCCGTTCCGGATGCCGAATTTCCTGCACTGACTGATAGATCCAGCCAATCAACCGAACGAGCCAGCGACACGCAGCGATGAATAGAAACCAGGGAACCAGAAACATCCGACCGCCAGCAATCCACGCCTCGTAAGCGGCATAAAGATTGACCACTCGTTCGCTGCGAGGTCGTAAGTGCAGAGGTAACGTGCCGAAGGTTCGTCGGATCAGCAGGCTGCGGTCGCTCTGTATTCTCGCGATGACTTCCGGTCCGAAGTGTTCTTCGATGGCCTGGTCACGCAACGGATCGGGATCGAGAAAATGAAGTGCTGTGAAAGAGGTTGTGACATAGCCTGATTTTTCGCTGGTCGGTTCGACGATCGTGTCGGCATCGACCTGGAAGTCCGGATCGATGTTCAGCCACTCCGTAAACGAGTTCTTCCGTGTGGCGGAACAGAGCGGCAGTTCATGCGTGGGAATTGCCCGCCGGTTGTAGTCAACAAGCAGGCGGGCAACAGAATGACTCAACGACTGCGCGATAAAGTGAAACCATAAATACGGACCGTTGAAAAGTGACTTTTGATTTTCAAGGTCAACCTGAGTCAGCAGCTTCGCGTCCTTCTTCGAGATGCGATCGGACATCAGCATCAGCTGGCAGAGAGCAGTATTACCGAGTAACTGGTTAGTCGTTCGCGTATCACTTTTCGTGAACATCGCACCGTCGAGCCAGTCGTGGTAGAGCAGTTCCAGCCGATTCACGAACGGCAGCTGAGCGATAAACGGGTCATCAGTTTCTGTGTTCTGCTGAGAACGAAACATCGCATGGCGAAGCCTGTGACAGAGTGCATCGATCCGCTCTTTGTGGCTGCGTTTGTCATCGGCCGGCCAGTCAGCCGCGAGAACTCTTTCATACAAAATGGCAGCATCGCGTTCGAGGTATTTCGGACGGACGGAATCCATCAGGTGAAGAAACTGAGCCTGCACGGACTTGTCATAGAACTCGGTGGCTTCCCGAGCGACTCGCTGCAGCCACCAGCCAAGCCCCAGTACGAACAGGCATACGCCACCGAGCACCAGAACCGTCGTCCCCAGAAAGCGTTTGAGAAATGCCCGCAGAGGCTCCAGAGCATCGATCGAAACGATCGAGAGTGTGGCCTCCGTCAGAATAAGGAAACCACCGAAGAGGAGCAGTCGGTAGGCCGGGCGGGACGAACTTTTCACCAGAATTCCGCCGACGCGATCGATGAACTGCGATGGTGTGACCGTGCCGTAAAGGTCGGCCAGCCAGAACCAGCCGTCATGAAACTTTCGAAGAAAACGAGCAAGTTTTCGCGAAGTTGTCGAGACAACATCCGCCTCGCTCATCTGACTGGCTTGAGCAGGAATACATTGTCTGATCAGCGGCAGCCATCTCAGCGGAGCGACTGACAGCAACCGAATGATTCGAGCCAGTTGCATCATCATCGGTTCGCCCAGTGCCAGTTCGACCAGCGATGGCTCCAGGGACTCCATGCGGTCGAGCAACGCTTCGGCGGGAATGTCGCGTGTGCCGGTTGTCGCTCGGCCACTTTCTTCAAATTTGATCCTGCGACGATTCAGCGTCTGCTGCAATTCGTCGATTCGTGTGCCAGCAATGAAAATTCGGTCTTCCGAATTGGCTTCTGCAAACATGCGCGACCATGCGTCACGCAGCATCTGGCGTAATTCCTGAAGATTACGAATCGCCTCCCGGCGTTCCTGTTCGAAGAGTTCCTGCTCCCGCTGTGTTGGATGCAGAATCACGTTGCAGTTCAGGACGTGTCCGTACCGGCGAACCAGTCGGTCGAAACCTCGCGCGACAAGTCCCAGCGCGCGGACGATCCGGACGATCGGTCGCAAGATCCGAACGTAGCGCACAAATCTGGGGAGACGTGCAAATCGTGCAATGCGTCCGGCTCGCACCACGTCTCCCGAGTTTGCCATGCCTGCAGTCAAAAGACCGAATGGAATCGACGGTACAAAATCGACAAAGAAGTGCCGGATGAACCAACGACCGCGGCCTTTGACGAACGTCAGGTTCAATCCGAATTCAGTCAGAAAGACGGCACACGCCGCGGCATCGATAATGGCGAACCAGAACGCTGTTTCTTCAGAAAGCAGAACCGACCACTCCACAGCCATCAGGCCCAGCACCAGGCAGATCAGGATCAGAACCAACCGTTCCAGTCGTTCAATGAATCGGCGACCGAATTTTGATTCCAGTGCTCCCTGCAGTTGCCGTTCCTGTTCTTCAGCTCGCAGCCGCCGATATCTCCGCTTCAAGTGGCGAGTGCCTTCGTTACGGCGACGGTCGACTTTTTTGAGATACCACTCGGTCAGGATGAGTGTCGAACCGATCTGCTCCGCCGCGATCTTCGGCGATAGATCATCAACAGTGGTGAGGATGTGGTCGCACTGGTCGGCAATCAGACGAGTCCAGCGATCAAGTGTGCGACCTTCGGCCTTTTCGCGTTCAAGATCGGCTGACAGTTTTTCGTGCAGGCTGTCACGCAACTCTCTGAGAGGAAACAGAGCCGTCGGTTCCAGAAGTCCACGATTACGAATGTCGGCCTCAAGCTGGACCGTTCCCAGCAGGTCATCAAAGAGTGTATCCTGGCTCGCCGCGCCTTCTCTTTTTTCGACAGTCGCTTTCCAGTCAGTCGCCGCTTCGGTGAATGCTGAGCGAGCGAGATCACGACACTGTTCGACCTGTTCATCAAGTCCGTGACGTTCGCAAAGTCGTTGCCAGTGCGAAACCGACGAGAGGTAGCCGCCCAGGTTGAGCGTTTCGACGTTACCGTCTTCCGCCCTGGCGGCGATGTCGATCGCCTGGTTTTTAAGCCGTCTGAGCTCCTGGCAGCGCGCGATCAGGTCTTTCTCACCGAAACGGTCCGCCTCGATCAGACGCTGTTTCAATTCCGCAACGGCGACTCGATCCGGCATCGTCGGCGAGGCGGTAAATGCGTGCCCCGTATCCGTTTTCGATTCTGAATCGTCGTCTTGAGCCATCTCAATCTTCGTTCTGACATTCGTGAGTGGTGCCGAATCGGCTGCGTGCGACGGTTGATGATAGGCAGACGTCTCGGATTCAACCACGGATTCCGCAAATGGAAGCGAATCGAAAAGGATACTTCACCAGGTGCTGCATTTTCTGATTCCAAACCTGATGCGTGAGCGAGAACAGTTCCTACCAGAAGACGAACTTCAACAGCGGTAATCACGCTTCGGATCAAGAGGATCCGGTGGCGCGAAACGGGACTCGCATTAAAAGAGCGTTGGCTGGTTGCGTTGGACCAGCACGGCCAGTTTTCTTCCGGTGGTTGATAGCGGGTAATCGTCGAGTCTCGCTGCCGGAACCCAGTGCATGTTTTCATCAGGATCCGGAGCGGCTTTTTCAGTGGACGCCAGAAAACAAAGCAGGCTGATTCGATATCGAGTGACACTGTGTCGCAGCTCTTTGAGGAATCGGTCCAGCTGGATCTCGCCACCGGTTAAGTCGTTCACCGATTTTTCGATGTGCGCGATCAGTTGCCTGGGTACGGGGCTCGCTGCAGTCAGACCATCGGCAGGGACGAGTGACTCGGCGTCGTTCAACGGGAACCGGACAAAGTCCCAGAGACCTGCCCAGCGTTGCCCCTCCGGATAGCGCCGCAGCAGAAATCGGTCTTCGTGCTGAATGGCAACCGAAACTTCGATGATGGAGGTGATCTCCTGCTTCTGCGCAGCGATGGGAATCGCGTGCTGCCGGTCAGCGCTGGCAGCGCGACAATGCGGCAACAGAGGGCAATCACCGCAGTCTGGGTCGTTCGGCGTGCAGACCGTTGACCCGAGATCCATGAGCGATTGATTGAACGGCCCGATGTTTTTTCGAGGCAACAGGTGCTCGGCGAATGCCCAAAGAACTTTCTGGCCGTGAGAAGCTCGCGGGTTTTCTTCGAAGCCCAGCAATCGACTGTAAAGGCGCAGCGTGTTGGCCTCGACGATCGCACCGGGGCGATCAAACGCAAAAGACATGATCGCACCGGCGGTATACCGACCGATGCCCGGCAGAGCCGTCAATTCATCCGTCGTCTGAGGAAACACTCCATCGCTTTGCTCGACCAGCAGCTTTGCCGTTTTATGGATGTTGCGTGCCCGGCTGTAGTAGCCAAGTCCTTCCCAGTGTCGCAGGACTTCGTCCTGTTCGGCCCTGGCGAGATCGTGGATCGTCGGGAACTGCCGGGTAAAACGCTCGAAGTAGGGCACGACCGTAGCGACCGTCGTTTGCTGCAGCATGATCTCGCTGATCCAGACTCGGTAAGGCTCACCGATATTTCTCCACGGCAGATCACGAGCACGCTTCGCGTACCAGGATTTCAAGTGGCGACGAAAGTTTGCCAGCGATGCCTGGTCGTACGGTTCGAATAAAGGTTCGCTGTTTTCGCGACGGCTCATAGTTGCCTGGTTTTCGAAGGGCCGGTTCCTGCCGACTGCGGAGAACTTTGCAGGCCTGATACGGCGCAGGTCTCTGGAAGCGGGCAGTGAAGTTTTAAAGACTCAACGCTTAATCGTCGAACGGGACACCCGACCGAACGTTTTCAATAGCTGAGACGGCGGCAGGCGTGTCACCAGCAGCTGCGGCCTGTTGAGCAATGGTCAGCCACTGAATCTGTCGGCGCGAAACAGGGACGGGTGTGCCTGGCGGGGGGACTGTTGGAACGAGAGTCTGGACGATGTGAGTAATGAGTTCTTCAACGCCGTCGCCAGTCGTTGAGGAAACCGGCAATGCATCTTCAGGAATGGCCGATATCCGTTGGCTCGGCAAATCAGATTTGTGTGCAACGACGATGACCGCCGCCGAGTTTTTCTGTTTTAAGGTGGTGAACTCGGCAAGTAGAGCGTGATCTTCGACCGTCAGCGGTTGCGACAAATCGAGCAGCAGGCAGACAAGGTCGGCGGATTCCGCGGTGCGTCGGGCGCGCTCAATTCCGACCAGTTCGAGTTCGTCGGTGGTGTCTCGGATCCCCGCTGTATCGGCCAGTTGAAACGGCCAGCCGTCGAAGGCTGTCTGACCAGTGACGACGTCGCGTGTCGTGCCCGGTTGATCAAACACGATCGCTCTTGTGTAACCAAGTAACGCGTTAATCAAAGTGCTTTTGCCGACGTTGGGGCGACCTGCAAGTACAACTCGCCACGGCTGTGTAAGGTGCAGACCGAAACGTGAACGACTCAGCAAATCACCCAGTTGCGTTGCCAGTGCAGACGCGTTGAGCTGCTGAATTCTCTCAAGAAAGCTCTCCAGCACACCTGATGCCTGGTCAACGAGAATCGCTGCTGCACGCCCAGTGGTAGCCCGCGTAACTGCGTCTGCAAGTTCTGATTCAAAAGGCGACGTCATCACGGCTTGTTGAGTCTGCCAGTCGACGATTGTCGCTCCGGCTGCCTTTAATGAGTCAAAGATTCGACGGACAGCTGCACGCCCTCCGTGGCAGGACACTTCGACAGTCGATTCATCCGTTCGGCACACGACGACGTCTTCGCTCGAATGATCCGTCACCCAGTGCCCGTAACACAGTCTTCCCACTGGCTGCTGTGTCAGAGGTTTGCCGTTTGCCGCCACAAATGCGGTGTCTACAGCGATGGCGGCCTGATCCGATTCAGCTGGGCCTGGTGCGTGAACGCGAATGACGGCGACGGCGCCTCGTCCGGGAGGCGTCAGCAACGATGCATTCACGGTGGCGGAAATAGATGAATCGACTGGGCGGTGCATGGTCTGGCGATGCGTTGAGGAGCGAATGCCGAGGCCAGATTGGCGGTTGCGAAAGTTGGCGGCGACGGAGAGATCGGGATTCTTTCAGGAACTCCGTTCGCCTGCCAGTACAGAAGTCACAACCCGACCGACAGCCAGAGCGACGCTGGAGACAGTCGCGATGACATGATCACTCGACGTGCCTTCAAGATCGTCGTCCCTGGCGACGTTCGAAACAACCGACAATCCCAGGACGCGAATACCGGCATGTCGTGCCGCAATCACTTCGGGAATAGTCGACATTCCGACCACATCCGCTCCCAGCATTCGCACCATGCGGTACTCGGCTGGCGTTTCGTACGTCGGTCCTGAAAGCGCCAGATAGACGCCACGATGTACCCGTAAGCCTTCTGCTTTTGCTGCTTTCGTCGCACGAAAGGAAAGTTCGGGATCATAAGGACGACTCATGTCGGGAAATCGTGGTCCCATCTGGTCGTCGTTCGGTCCGCGCAGCGGGCTGCCCCACATCATGTTGATGTGATCGTCCAGGACGACGAGGTCACCACATCGGTACTTCTGATTCACGGCGCCAGCAGCGTTGGAAACGATCAGTGTCCGAATTCCTGAAGCGATCATCAGTCGAACCGGATAGACGATGGCGTCGAAATTGTGGCCTTCGTAACGATGCAGGCGTCCGTCGATCAGACAGACCGGCACTCCAGCCAGCTTCCCGAAGAGCATTCGACCTCGGTGCCCGGGCGCTGTCGCCTGGGGATAGTGAGGAATCGCGCTGCCTTCGATCGCCACAGCGAGATCAAGATGCTGGCTCAGCGACGCCAGTCCCGAGCCCAGCACAATTCCCACAGCCGGAACTTCGGTGTGGAAGCGGCGAATGTACTGGACGCTTTCGTCGAGATGGGTTTGAAGGTCGGCCATGTTCCATCCGAAAAACGTACCGGAAAAAGATGCCGAAAACTGTTCGGAACGAACTGTTGCAACTCGACTCAACTCCGACAATTTGGAAGTCCGTCAGGTAAATGAACGACCAGCCCGCAGCATTCAACGCGCGACACCGTCCTTCATTCAATTACCAGAACGCATACCGAGCGGCAAGCGGGTCGGAATGTGGAAAGTCACAACAGGGACTGGCTCGAACTTCCAGGTACCAACGTTCCAACGTCAGGAAACGTCAGTGCCTGCCTGGCGGACAGCGTCACGAGAAATGCGTATCGGAAATGATTGTTGTCAAATGCGGCACTCCTGCACTCATCCGTTTTCCGACGGAGAGCAGTTGCGATCTGATCGCCACAACGAAACAGGGAAGCCGAGATTTGTCACACCGCTACCCCGGCAACTTACTTTTCCGTTGGTCGCTGTCGCAACTCGGAGAACTTCAGAGGCGACCGCGTTGCAGGCCTGTCGATGCCTGCTGGCTTCTGTGTCAGGACACCGGCAATCTTATCGGTGTCTGACTGAACGCGTTCAATGCGTACGCGTCGAATCGATTTGAACGTTCCGGTGCCGTCAAAACTGTCTGCCGGAAAACTACCGAGGACTGATCGCACGACTCCTCGATTCCAGACATCCGACGAAGCCACAACCGAGTCGACGGATGAAAAGGCCAGCCGCACTCCGGCAAGGACGAAATCCCACACCGGTTCGTCAGTGGCAGAGATTATTTCCCGCATCTGCGACTGACCGAACTCGATCGACCGGTTACTTTCAAAAGCGAATTCGTCGAGCTGATAGTTCAGGACGAGATGACCAATCAACAGGTCTGACCAGCGTTCCGATTTTCTTCGCAGCCGATCGACCTGCGACATTTTGACGATAGGAATCTGCAGCGTATTAGCCATGAGCGTCAGGCAGCGGTTGCGAGCTTCTGTGTGTCCCTTGAGCGTGTGCCGGGCAATGGGACCTCCAACGGCGTCGTTTCGATGGAGGTCAGCGGCGGTCAGAATCGCCGCCCAGACTCGAGTGAGAATTTCGGTGACAAACACTTCGGCAATCAAGGGCGAAGCCATCTGCCAGAGTCGGTCATGATCTTCCGGAGGAGTCACACTGGCCTCGCTGATCACGCCATCCAGGTTTCGTAGCCAGTCAATCGTGCGTCCACGACAGCATTTCCAGTAGTCATGCAACTGCTGCTCTGGAATAGCCGCCGTACTCTCGATCAGAAAAGTTGATCTCGCGGATGCAAAGGCTGCGGTTTCTGCAATCTGTCGAAGTGTCAGTGACATTCCGGCTCCATGTGAGGCGTTTCCGACGCGAGTGGCTTAGCGGGAGGTCAAGCAGATTCAGTCGGCGACAGTAGACAGTACTGGTGTCGCAGCCGCTTGCCTCAATCGCTCAGGTGGCCCGTGAGGAAACTTCGGTCAACAGGGGATGGCTCAGCGGCAGAGAAACTGCACGCTCGACGCACGTGATCACAGTGCAACGCAAACCCGGTGCCGCTGCAGCACGGTGTTGGGACTGTAAGGGTCTGTCACGAACGCCATGCCACAATGACCATTGAATCGTTGGAGTGTGTTTCGTTGAGTGTTTCGCCCGCGCATCGCGTTGACGCTGGGCATCACTCGGGCACTGTCCAGCTCGTCAAGCGCCAACCGCGTGGTGTATAGAATGGTGAGCAGTTCACGATTTTCCGCGTGCGTGTCGCGACCAGCAGGCGAGCCTGTCGATTCCTGAGTCAGACAATCAAGGGCACAGTTACAACCGACGAGGCCATGAGTGAGATTTTCTGGCGAAGTTCGCTGACGTGCTGACGAGCGGCGGACGTCAGCACGCTGGCCCGGGAAATTCAACGGGAACGTTGAATCGTCGCATTGCCGGCATCCTGACGGCGTCCGCTCGCCTGGCAGAAATCGTGGAACCGCCAAAGTCTCAATGTGGCCCGCGAAAGGTATAAAACTGGCTGGCCGCGGAGTTTGCAGAAAACGACAGTTTGATCACGCAGCATTCGGAATACCGCTGAATACCGCTCAGAATCCTGTCTGAAAAACGTGTCATCAATGACAGTGTGCCACACAGGACGTGGTGAACGCGATCTGTGAATCAGTCCTGCAGCTGCGCGGACAGAAAGACGGATGCCATCATCGTTCCGGCTGTTTCGACGCGAAGAAGACGTGGCCCAAGATTTACGAGTCGAGCGCCCATCGACACCGCCTGCGTAATTTCTTCGATCGTGAATCCACCCTCCGGTCCGACTACGGCGATCATTTCCGGGTTGGACCTGGCCTTTTGGGTTTTGGCATCAGTTGCCACTTCACTCAGGCTTTCCAGAACCAGCGAGGTCGTAAAAGGTGCTCCACCCGGGTGTGCAACCACTATGGTCTTGCCGTTGCATTCTTTTTTCAGAAAGTCTGACCAGTCGACGACCGGTGAAATCAACATCAGTCGCGAGCGGCCACACTGCTTGCTCGCGGCGATGATACTCTGTCGAAGAGTGTCCAGCTTTGACAAACGTGGATCGACAACCGACCTTGAAGTCTTCAGCGGAATGATCCTGGTGACCCCAAGCTCCACCGCCTTTTCAATCAGCCAACCGGCACGTGAAGCCTTCGGAAGGGGAACGGCAATCGTCAGGCGGGGACCAGCGTCCTCGGGGATGGTTTCAATCCTGCTGACGTCGAGCGTGGCGGAGTGTCGCGTTACAAACGTGAGTTCGGCATCTGCTTCTCGACCGGTACCGTCAAAAAGGCGCACGGTATCGCCGACCTGATGCCTGGTGACTCGGATCATATGGTGAAATTCAGGTCCACTGAACGAGACCGTCCCGGAGCGAAATTCATCTTCCACAAAAAATCGCGATAACATGGTCTGCACTCTTTAGTGTTCTGATAGTCAATTGAAAATGCTGGCGACCAACGTGAACTGGAGCCAGTGATTATTTTGAGACGTAGTTTGAGACGTAGACAGCCGGAGACGCAGTTCAAGAACAACGCAGGAAACCAGGGCGAATCCCGACTCACGCCTGCCGGAGCATGAACTGCAGAATCATCCGACCACGAGTCTCAAACTGACACAACGTGCCCCAAAGACCGTGATCCAGGCGGGGACCAAAGGAGCATGGTGGTCACCATGAAAGTTGCTCCCCCTTAGTCAGTCGCGACTGCCAGACGACGACTGCAAAACATGCCACATGGACTTCAAAATATGTCACATGGCCCGAAACCGCAGAGTTCTAGCAGTGTGAATGCCCACAGAAAAGTTAATTCTGTTGAGATGCCTGGCCAGTTGCGTCAGGCACTTCTGTAACGAAAGGCGAATCAGGAATCTGTTCAGCTCGGAGTATGCCAGGTTTGGAAAGCAGGAGCGTAAAATCGAAGCCGAACCATTCAAACGGAAGTGTCGACCCATCAACACGGATGAATATTACTGCATGATTCTTCCTCTGCTCCCTTGCATCAGTTGACGACTTACAGCCACATTCCGCCGCCTGAGTGAGGCGGCGGAATTTACCTGCTCAAATGTCTTGGACAACTTTGCTGAAAACCGATCCGACGATTACTTCGGTCGTCGAATTCGCATTCATTGTCTGGTACTTCAAAGGTCAAATATCCAGGATGCCGGTCGCATCGCCACTTTTTCGCCAAGGCGTCCGTTCGCGATGGAAAACTGAAGATCACACTGAAACACAGGAAGCAGTAGTTGTAGCCGGCTGAATTGCTTTGCAGCAGCGACTGAATACTTTGGATAACGGAACATGGCTGCTGCTAACCAGTTTGCTGTTGAACACGGCTTTGCCGATGAGTACCCGTTCGAGTCTCACTTTCTCGAAGTCAATGGTCAGAAGATCCACTACATCGACGAAGGAGTCGGTGAAACGATTCTGTGTGTCCACGGGAATCCGACGTGGTCCTTTGCCTGGAGAAATGTTGTCCGCAAGCTGAGTGATCGTTACCGCGTCATCGCCATCGATCATCTGGGCTGTGGTTTGTCGAGCAAGCCGGCAGGACATCGCTACTCGCTGGCCGGTCATATTTCCAATTTACAGTCCCTGGTGACACAGCTTGACCTCCAGCAGATTACGTTGTTCGCTCATGACTGGGGCGGAGCAATCGGCATGGGAGCTGCCGGGAAACTTCCGGACCGGTTTGCGAGATTTGCACTGTTTAACACTGCGGCGTTCCGTTCGCAGCGGATTCCGTTGCGGATTGCCGTTTGTCGGATTCCATTCTTCGGAACGTTCGCACTGCAGGGCCTGAACGCGTTCAGCCGGGCCGCGCTGACGATGGCTGTTGTCAAACAGGATCGAATGACGCCCGCCGTCAGGCGAGGTTACCTCGCTCCATATGACTCGTGGGCAAATCGTGCGGCAGTGAATGCGTTTGTGAAAGACATTCCGCTGCGGCCATCGCATCCGTCGTGGCAAACGCTCGTCGATGTTGAAGCCGGACTTGAGCAGTTCCGGGAGCACCCGATGCTGCTGGTCTGGGGAGAGCGTGACTGGTGCTTCACGACAAAGTTTCTCGACGAATTCGAGCATCGTTTTCCGAAAGCCGAGACGTTGCGAATTCCAGACGGCGGTCACTACGTGTTTGAGGATTCACACGAAGTCTTTCTGCCGCGTGTCGCAGAATTCCTCCGTGAGCATCCGCTGGTTTGAACTGCGTTTGCCACGAACGCTGGCTGGCTCAAGGTGCGTTCGTGGTGGAGACACGCTGGCTCGACCAACAACCTTGGGCTCGGGCTCGCAGAGGGCAGAGTTCAGAAATCGCCGCTGATAACTTCCTGGCCGGCTCTGGTGGAAAGATCGACCAGAACGTTGTGGTCGGTGGTGTCGGCGAGGAATCGAACCGCCCCGTCAGCGATCAGGAAGTGAGCACCGCCAGCGTGCCAGCTCCAGAAGTGATCGTTGTGAGTGCCGGCGGCATCACCAGGAATCAGACCGATCTGCATGTCGAGGAACGAGTCCTGCGTGCTTCCGCACAGCGTCCAGCCGATATTCAACGCTTCGGGAATGCCGCGTTCGCCCATCGCCACCGTGGTTGAGAGTCCGTCGATGATATCACGGAACCGGGTTGCACTATCGACGTAAAAGACACCGTTTTTCGAGGTGGGAGTGTCGCCGCTGACGCCGGGATAATTTCCCGGAGCGTGTTGTCCCAACGGACTGGAAGACACCCGTCCCGAATTCGGGTCACTCGGACAGCTGTAAAGAGGCAGAAGGTCGTCAAGCGGATTGTCGGGGAAAGTCACCATCGAAAACGTGAAGCATTCCGGATCAAATTCAAAATCAAGCTGCTGGTACAGCGTTGCCTGATCGACGTAAGGCAGCAGCATCGATCGAAACGTCCAATGACGCAGTGCGACCTTTCCCATTGGAATCGCGTTGTGCGCTTCGTGGTAGTTGTGGATTGCGATACCCCATTGCTTGAGGTTGCTTTTGCACTGGCTGCGGCGGGCCGCTTCTCGAGCCTGCTGAACGGCGGGCAGTAACAGCGCAATCAGAATCGCAATGATCGCGATGACGACCAGTAGCTCGATCAGAGTAAAGCCACGTTTGCGATTGAGGGAAAGCATATTTTGTGACAATCCGCCACTTTCGGTCGATGCTGTCAGTTCCAGAGCCTGCAAAACGATTCGCGTCTCAGGATTCGAGATGTTGAGCCGTGTCTACGTTTCCGGCAGTTCGAGATCAACCTGCAGCGGCGTCTGACTTCCGTCCGGAACAGAAGCCGGAAACGTAGCAACAGCTTCATAGGCCGGTGGAATCTTAGCCCCGGAATTCTCCGGAATTTCGATTCCTTTAAAGACAACGACACCGGAAGTCATGTTCTGAGAAACTTCCAGCTGGATAATCACGGTGTAATCGCCTGGAACAGGGCCATTCGCCCGGCTGAACTGATACTCGCCATCAATGAGTGATGTGCGGGCTGCTGGCCCCCGAGTGTTTTCACGAGGCACAAAGTTCACTAATCCCGATCGGCCTTCCGCTCCGGAAATTCGTCCGTGAACGGCCTGCCGGGGAATGCCGGAGTCGCCGCAGCCGGAAATGAATCCGGCAACGAGGAAAATCGGGAACCAGTAACTGGTTACTCGAAATGGCAACCGGCGCTTCATGTTTTACCTGGAACAAAAACTTGCAGACGAAAATCTCAGAATTTCATTACAAAACCGTGCCGCAATCGTGCCATTGCAACCTCGGTGTGAAGTGATTGCAAGGCGAGGACGACCAAATCGGCCAGTCTGTCGTGTTGTAGCGTGAGTGGCTGGAAGATCCTGCCGGGCTGGCCTGATTGGGAAAGTCATCGAATCGGTACGGATCAACCGCGTGATGCCAGCACGCTCGCTGGATCACGTTCGCAGAATCTGATAAACCGCGTACCTGTTCGGCAACTTGCCGGGAATGTTCATGAAATGAATAATCTGAGTTGATTCGAAAGTTCAGGGACGCAAATACATGGAAAACCTTAAAGCACTGAAAGACAGCCTTGAGCTGTTGATTATCGCCGTCTGGAATGTCGCTGAGAGCCTGTTCTTTCTGATTCTCCCTTGGACACCTTTGATTGCCTGGGTCGCCTTCTGGCTACTGGCGGTCAATTGGGTGAAATACCGAGCAGTTCTGGTCAAAGGCGGTTGGACCGGTGTCTTCTTCATCGGCTTGATCATGATTCTGATCTGGGGATTGATCGCACCTCCCGCAGGCGGAGTTCATCATGTCTTCGGCCTCAGCCTGAGCAATTTCGTTGGTAAGACGGTTTACGTTACGGCTCTGTTTTCCATCATGTTCCTGTGTGGCTCGGTCCAGTTGAGCGGCGTTTGCGGATCACTGGTCTGTTTCAAGGAAGAAGCGGACGAGCCTGCTGCCGATCATGGCCACGCAGCGGCTCACTGATCTCGACTGCCAGTTTGAGACCTGAGGGCGGGCGGCTATGGCAGATGATCAGGAACTGCGAAGGCTGATCGAGCAGATCGTCACTGATCAACGTGCGGCGCGGCGAGTCCTGTGTGGCATGACGATTGCGATTTCAGAGCTCGCGTCGGAACAAAGTCTGAAAATCAGCGACGAGCAGTTAAAAGATGTGGCGAGATCTCTGCTGGCGACCCGGCTGGCCGACATCGCCTGGCCTGACGTCGCATCCACGAGCTTCGAAATTCCCGTTCAACGTGACACATGATACGAGCCACTCATCAGAAATCGATCGGTGCCCTGATTGGTATGAAGGGTCTGGCTGGCTATCGTCTGTTTTCTGTGGCTTTGCTCTGGCATCGTCGGTTTAACAATCCGCTCCGAATAAAATCGCCATCATGATTTGTGTCAGCATCGGTCGAACCCGACATAAGATGATTGTCCTCGAACACCGCGCCCTCGCAGATCGTGGAGCGGAGCTGGTAGAATTGCGGCTTGACTGGCTGTCGCGGATTCCCGACCTCGGACGTCTGATCGATAATCGTCCGACGCCGGTCATCATTACCTGCCGCCGCCGCACAGATGGTGGACGCTGGCGCGGCACGGAAGAGCAGCGGATGACGATTCTCCGTTCAGCGATTGTGGCTGGCGTCGACTACGTTGATATTGAGGAAGACGTTGCAAGGTCGGTTCCTCGTTACGGCAAAACGAAGCGGATCATCAGTTACCACAACTTCGAAGAAACTCCGCCGGACATCGAGCAGATCCACGCGAGGATATGCAGAATGGATCCGGACATCGTCAAGATTGTCACGCTGGCGAACTCGCCCGGCGATGCGGCAAAGATGCTTGAGATCTCGAAGAAGTCGAGCATCCCAACTATCGGTTTCTGTATGGGCGAGATTGGTCTTTTCAGTCGCATTCTTTGCGGACGGTTTGGCTCTCCAATCA
>JABMPE010000593.1 GCA_013203845.1 Rhodopirellula sp.
AGACGAGCCTTTAACGCTGCCGGCACGATCTCTTCGAGTATGTCTTCTGTGGACGGCAGGAATTCGTAATCAACTCCCGGAGCCGTTTCGTTCGAGTCCGATTCGCTGTCGTTGCCCAGCGAACCAACTGGCAGGAGTGTCTCAAGAACTGCCGTCTGCCGGGAAGAGCTTTCGAATCGCGTGTAAGCAACATCGACGCGATGGATGTCTCCGGCGATAAAACCTTCGATGTAACGATTCGCGATCTCTTCAACTTCGTCGTACCGGGGCTTGTCCTCAAAATTCGTGTAAGCCTTCGCGTAGTCAAGTTCCTGAAACTTGAGATACGCAAGGCCGCGTTTACCGGCTACTTCAATAGCGAGTTCTTCGCCACTGGTACGAGCCTGCTTCAAACGACCGGTCACATGTCGAAGAACCGAAGCGTTGTAGCCACCGCACAAACCACGATTCGAAGTCAGGACGAGCAGGACATTCTTCGTCTGCTCTTCCGGCTGAGTCAGCAATGGGTGACTGAAGCTGAGGTCTGCTTTGGACAGGTCGGCGACGATTTCAGAGATTTTCTTCGTGTACGAAGCAGCTTCAGTCGCCCGGTCCATGGCTTTCTTGAATCGCGCAGTGGCGATCAATTCCATGGTCCGGGTGATCTTCCGGATGTTCTTCACCGCCTTGAGGCGTTTGACAATCGCTCTGGCTTTGGCCATCGCTTCCCGTCCGTTGTTTACGCTGCTTCGTGATCAGCAGGAGAAATGTCAGGTAACCGTACCAACGGCTGCCGCAACTCGCTTCTACTCTTCTTCGAACCGACCTTCGAGAGTCTTCGCAAATTCAGTTAACGCTGCTCGCAAAGCATCAGCGTCCAGCTCGCCGGTCTGAACGATAGCGTCGCGGACTTCTGACTTCTGCTCCCGCATGAACTGAATCATCTCCTGCTCGACTTCAAACACCTTGTTCACAGGCACCTTATCGAAGAATCCATTCGTACCGGCAAAGATACTGAAGACCTGATCGGCAAAGTGCAGCGGCTGGAACTGCGGCTGCTTCAACAGCTCGACCATGCGGTAACCGCGGTCAAGCTGCTGCTGCGTCGCTTTGTCCAGGTCGGTACCGAGCTGAGCGAAAGCTTCCAGTTCACGGAAGGCCGCCAGGTCCAGTCGCAGTGAACCGGCGACCTTTTTCATGGCCTTTGTCTGAGCGTTACCACCCACACGCGAAACCGAGATGCCGACGTTAATAGCCGGGCGAACGCCTGCGAAGAACAAGTCCGGCTCCAGGTAAATCTGACCGTCCGTGATGGAGATCACGTTGGTCGGAATGTACGCCGAAACTTCACCTTCCTGCGTTTCGATGATCGGCAACGCCGTCATCGATCCGCCGCCCAGTTCGTCACTTAATTTGACGGATCGTTCGAGCAATCGGCTGTGACAGTAGAACACGTCGCCGGGATACGCTTCACGGCCCGGTGGACGACGCATCAGCAGTGACAGTTCGCGATAAGCCTGAGCCTGCTTGGTCAGGTCATCGTAAACGATCAGCGTGTGCTTGCCCTGGTACATGAAGTGTTCGGCGATGGCAGCACCAGCGTACGGAGCAATGTATTGAAGTGGTGCCGGATCCGAAGCCGATGCTGAGACCACAATCGTGTAGTCCATCGCACCATGCTTTTCCAAAGCTTCCACGACCGCCGCCACGTTGGAAGATCGCTGCCCACTGGCCACGTAGACACAAATGACGTCTCCGCCCTTCTGGGCCAGAATCGTGTCCAGTGCCACCGCTGTCTTACCGGTCTTCCGGTCGCCGATGATCAACTCTCGCTGACCGCGACCGATCGGTGTCATCGAGTCAACCGCTTTGATACCGGTCTGCAAAGGCTGCTTCACAGGCTGCCGACCGGCGATACCTGGAGCAATCGCTTCGACCGGTCGAGTTTCAGACGTAACGACTGGCCCCTTGCCGTCCAGCGCGTTGCCCAGCGGGTCGACGACTCGCCCGAGCAAAGCATCGCCCACCGGCACAGAGAGCAGCGCTCCCAGCGTCTTCACTTCGTCGCCTTCCTTAATGTCACGGAAGGCACCGAGCAGAATCACGCCGACAGAGTTCTCTTCAAGGTTGAACACCAGCCCACGGACGCCGTTCTGGAATTCGACCATTTCACCCGCCATGGCCGACTGCAGACCATAGACGCGCGCAATGCCATCGCCGACTTCAAGAACACGACCGACTTCGCTGGTCTCAACCTGACCGCGAAAGTCTTCAATCTCCTTCTGGATGACTGAAGCGATCTCGTCCGCTTTGAATTTCATGGAGACTCCCCTGATACATCTTCTTCGCCAGCTGTTTCAGCCATGCGCGAAGAGAGCCATCGTAGACACTGTTTCCGACACGGATCACGACACCACCAATGAGGCTCGAATCCGTTTGCGGTTCAATAATTGGTTCAAATCCAAAAGCCTCGGCAACACGCTCTTTGACACGTGTCATCGTGGCCTCATCCAGAGGCTTCACGCTGACGACCTGAACGCGTTGCTGGCCGTTTCGTTTCTCTAACTCAAGTCTGGCAGTTGCCAGGATCTCTTTCAGCAGATCGAGCCGATCGTGCTGCGCGAGAACCCGCAGGTAGTTCGCGAAGAACTCACTGCTGTGTGGCGCAACGACCCGATCAATAAAACCAAGCTTCTCGTCACGGTTCGACAAACTCGTGACGAACATTGACTCGAACTGCGGATTCGCTGCAAGGATGTCTTCCAGAAACGAAGTAAACTCTTCGATTCCTTCAGCGGCGTTATTACCGGCTGCATTGAGAAATGCGTCCGAGTAAACACGTGCAATCGCCAACGTACTGGGATCATCCAGAACGCTGTCTATCCGAGAATTTTCGGGCACGTCCGCCATTCCGACCTCACCTCTTATGACAGTGCAACCTGTCCGCAACACGCCTGCGGTGGCAACTGAGCTTATCCCTGAGCCGCTGACATCTCCGCCAGAGCATCGTCAATCAGTCTCTGGTGATCTGCGTCAGTCAAACTGCGAGACAGCACTTTCTCTGTTGCGGCTACGACGTTCGACCGCACATGATCAAAAAGTTCCGCAACGGCCTGGTCGCGAGCACGACCGATATCATCAAGTGCCCGTTTGCGGGTCGCTTCGGAATCCTTCTGCGCCGTTGCCAGGATATCTGTCTTCGTGCGTTCGGCGTCCCGTCGAGCTTCAGCGATGATTTCATCCACCTGACTCTGAGCCGCTTTCAGCTTCTGCTCATAATCCGCCAGCAAGCTGACTGCTTTATCGCGATCAGCCTTTGCATCTTCAAGCAGCTTCCTGTACTTCGATTCGCGACTGTCGAGCCCCTCGATCAAAGGCCCCCAGGCAACCTTCTTCAGGACGACCAGAAACAGCACAAACGTAACGATCGTCCACAGAATGAGGTCGTTCTGAGGCTGCATCGGCACACCGTTTTCAGCAGCGCCGTGCTCACCGTGGTCCTCTCCGGCAGCTGGGTGACTTTCGTCAGCCGCCTGAAGATCAGGGGTCGAAACAACCGCCGCTGCGAAGATAAACCCCGCAAGCAACAGCAGCCAGTTACGATCGAAGCGAAAAGCGTGCATCAGCGCACCCTGCAAGTCGCAATACAGAAACGGATAGTCCAAGCCACAACACCAGCTTTACCCACTGGCAGAGGCGACACTACTTGGCGATACATACGATCAAGGCGAAGAATGTAGCACCTTCAATCAGAGCCGCCGCAACAATCATAGCACCACGAATATCGGCAGCTTTTTCTGGCTGCCGAGCCATGCTTTCAACAGCGGCAGCACCGATTTTCGCAATCCCGAAACCAGCACCCAGCATGACGATACCGGCACCGATAGCTGCCGAATTCAGAAATTCACCCATCTCGTTCGATCTCCTTAGATCAAAAGACCACAACTGAAAATTTTGTAGCAAGTGAGAGGGACGCTCCCTCGAAGATTCATAACAAATCAGTGTGCATGCAAACTGGCCGACAGAAAAATTGTCGACAGATAAGCAAACACGTATGCCTGTAAAAAGGCCACAAAGAGCTCAAGCAGGCCGATAAAGATTTGCCCACCAATGCTCGCGGGAATTACGAGCCCCTGAAGCATCGTCCCAGCAACACCATCTGCAGCAATGAAGCCGAGAATCACGCCAATTACTGTGTGGCCGCCCATCACATTCGCAAACAGTCGAACCGCCAGAACTCCATGCTTAATAAACAGACCGACGACTTCAATACACCAGACGCCGAGCCCGATTACAACCCCCATCAACCCATCAAGCCCAAGGTCCGGACATTGATTTTTCCAGAAACCAACGAAGCCAAACTGCTTTGTACCCTGAATCAAATTAAAAACGAAAACTGAGACAGCAAGTACGCCAGTCACACTCAGTGAACCTGTCGGCGAACCCAGCATCGGCACTGCACCAAGTAGATTGCAGAACAGAATGTAGAAGAAGCAGGTCCAGATAAACGGCAGGAACCGATCTGCATAGTGACCAGCATGAGACGACTTTACAGCGTGGCTTTCGTCGTGCCCACTGTCGCCATGCCCATCGTCGTGATGATGATGCCCATCGCCAACTGTTGGCCGGACAACTTCGTCGCGAATGTACAGCGCGATTGATTCCCAGAAGTTCCAGAATCGCCCCTGAGTCGGCTCGCCACCCCTGACTCGCCGAGAAAGCCCTTTGAAAATCAACAAAGTCAGGAGCCCTGCAATGACCTGCAGAACCATGAATTTTGTGATTTGAAAACCAGCAACCTCAGGAAGCTGAATCCCATAGACCGTATGACCATGCGAATCAATCGCTTCTCCGAGATGCAATGGCAACTCGAAATAGGGAAAGTCCCGCACGTGGTGAAAATGATCTTGTCCGGCTGCCAAAAGCATAAGTCTGTTCTCAGGAGTTACCCGCGAGCCATACAGTCTGCCAGTTAAAATTCAATCAGTTTCAGTGCTTGCTTCCGAACTGCCTTTGACGCTGAGAAGACTTCTGGTCTCCAGAGCCAGCGTGAACAGATAGAACAGAATCAACCAGATGAAAAACTCGTTAAGCCCGTAGCCAGTCACAACAAACTTCGCCGTAAGCGCCCCCAGCAGGACAAAGAACATCCTCAGTCCGCCAGCAGCTAGAACCAGAGTCGCCTGCGAATCGCCGACTAACCCCTTAAACGCAACAACCAGACATCCCGGGAGAGTGCACAGCACTGCGGCTGCCGCCAACCCAATCAGTCCTTCACTCTCAGCAACCAGCCACGCAGGACCAGCCAGCACGAGAGTAAAAATCAAACTCGCGACCAGCAGTCGAAGAACATTGGCGAAGACGCTTTTATGCTTCTGGTTGCCTTTGTCTTCAGTAGTGGAACTCATTTATCGAGATCGCGAAGAAGCTGTTGCAGGCCTCGGAAAGCCAAATAGCTTCCGAAGCATACTCCGACGAGCGTGAAACCCGGCAAAGTGTTGTATTTCGAATCCAGCCAGACTCCCGCTCCAGCGGGAACTGCCAGTTCCATCCCGAGAGATGTCACCTGCGACGCCCAACGCATGGCATTAGAGGTCGCTTTGCGATCGTCTGAGTCTGTCATCACTACTCCCGAGAGAATTCTCCCGAAGCGGGCCGGACGATATCGATCCCCTATCGGAGTGTCAAAAGACCGACTGCAGTTGTTTGCACAATTTCTCAGATCTGATTCCCCGGCTTCCCGCGTCTGTCAATCATTCTGCACCAGACAGCTTCATTGATCGATGGTCGATCGAACGCGGTTTGTTCAGCCAGGGTTGGCTGAAATGAAGCCTGCCGGAAACAGCGGTGGGACCAAATCGAAAATCATGCAGAATCGTGCAGAACCATCCAACTCAATTGTTGCTGAGTCGCTGAAGTCGAGCTAGCATGGCGGCGTACCTCTACCGAGGTCTGGCACAGACGCCAAACGTTGTTGACCCTACAAGAATGACTAAACAGGGAGCTTCGTTGTTCGGCCATGGGGCATGCCGATTCGTTCGGACGTCACATCCCGGGCAGAAGGTTCCCACTTTATAACGTCACGGGTCTCTTCAAATCGCGTTGTGTCATTTCGGTAGGGGTATTTTTACGCGCCGACTGTTTTTTCAGA
This sequence comes from Rhodopirellula sp., assembly GCA_013203845.1. GTDB lineage: Bacteria > Planctomycetota > Planctomycetia > Planctomycetales > Planctomycetaceae > JABMPE01. The sequence continues at coordinate 6,131 of JABMPE010000593.1, forward strand.
ATTCCGCGGCGACGTTTGAATGATCCGACGAGCCCAGCGCCACCTTTTTGGAACGGCGCATTCATTCCCGGAGTGGAATTCAGATCGCCGCTGCAAATGCTGTCGCGGAGCGTCTGGCCGGTGGTGTATGCTCTTTTCCCCTCGCCTGATCCACTGCGTTTGAAATCGTCCCGCCCCTGCTTCTGGCTACTCTCCCGAAAATGCCTGGCAACGCTGTCGAGTCATTCATGTCGACTCTGCGTCGCAGCAATCTGCTCTCGCCGGAGCAGGTCGCTGTCGCGGCAGCTCTGGCTGCAGATTCAGACGCGGTGAGTCTCGCCCGTGAACTGATTCTTCGCGACTGGTTGACCGAATGGCAGGCTCGACAGCTTCTGGCCGGGAAAAACAAGTTATTTCTCGGCAAGTACAAGTTGCTGGATGTGCTTGGACAGGGCGGCATGGGTGCGGTTCTGCGAGCCGAAAGCACGCTGCTTCACCGCCAGGTCGCTCTCAAAGTCATGGCCACCAATCTACATGACGACGTGGTGGCCCGCGCTCGTTTCGAACGTGAGATTGCATTTTCTGCCAGCCTCAACCACCCGAATATTGTGCGAGCGATCGATGCCGACCAGATCGGCAACCGCTTCTTTCTGGTGATGGAATATTTCGAGGGCAAGGATCTGAAAGCACTCGTTAAAGAGCAGGGCCAGGTTTCAATCGAATTTGCCTGCGAATGTATTCGCCAGACGGCTCTGGGGCTTCAGCACGCGTTCGAGCGAGGTATCGTGCACCGCGATATCAAGCCGTCAAACCTGCTGGTAACGAAGGATCCGCAAACAAAGCGGCCACTGATCAAGCTTCTTGACCTGGGCCTCGCACGAATTTCGCATCAGACCGAACTGGCCACTGCCGGAAAAGCAGATTTCGAAGCTGTTGATGGCGGAGTCACTCGCAGCGGTCAGATCATGGGCTCGCCGGACTACATGTCGCCGGAGCAGGCCATTAGTTCCAGTACGGTCGACATTCGATCGGACATCTACGGTCTGGGCGTCACGCTTTTCCAGTTGCTGTGCAACGAGTTGCCCTACTCCGGCGACAACGTCATGGAGAAATTGCTCGAACGGATCAACAAGGACGCTCCGCCGGTCAGTGTGTACCGCCCGGAAGTCCCGCCAGTCCTGGTCCATATCGTCGCTCGCATGTTGAATCGCGATCCTGCGCAGCGATTTCAGACGCCCGCGGAAGTTGCGGCAGTGCTGGAAGCCTTCGTCGCTGATCCGAAGTCGCTCGAAATTCAGCCGGAAACCGTCGCCCCTCCGCTTGCCGGTCTGGAGCTTCCCACTCTCGACTCGCAGGCGGACGAAACGCTGAACGTGTTCGTGGGTGACCTCAACAGTGAGGCCGTGATTGTTACCGAACCCACCGCCGCCTCACGCCCGGTCGCTCCTCGACGCAGGACAAACATCTGGCCATTGACGATTTCGCTGGGCACGGCGTTCGTCATGATCGGTGTTGTTTTGTTTTTACTGTCTCAAGGTTTCGGTCCGGCTGAAAAGAAGTCGGCGAATAGTTCGCCAAAGAAAAACAGTGCCCAGCCAGCAACTTCCAAGACTTCCAAGACTGCTGACCACAACTCATCAAAGAAATCAAATTCGCCGCCGTTCGAACTCGCCGCCCTGCCCGCACCGAAACAGTTTTCGAAGTCCGGAAACCCCCTGATTGACTGGGCTCGCGAAGTCGCTCAGGAAGTTCGCCTTGAGACCAGTTCGGGCGAACGAGTTGTAAAACCAGGGGACCGGCTGCCGACCGGTAACTATTTACTGACAGGCATCGATCTCAGTGGCGTGCAGACTCTCACCGCCGAGAACCTTCGCCAACTGACTTCGGCAGAGTCGATCCGGCGTCTGAAGTTTTCCGGAAGTCGGCTGAAGGACGCCCAATTACGACAGGTGGCGCGGCTCAAAATGCTTACGTTTCTCGACATCGGCAACACGTTGATTTCCGGCGTCGGCCTTGAGTCGCTGCAGCGTTGCCGCAACCTGACCGACCTCTGTCTCCGCTACGATTCCATTGGCGATGCGGGCGTCGCGAAGCTGGCCGAAATCAAGTCGCTAACTGACCTGAATCTGGAAGGCACGGACATCACTGATGCCGCAGCCGAGTCGCTGGCACTGTTAAGCAACCTCGAGCGGCTCAATCTCAAGCACACTGCTTTTACAGAGAAAGCTCTCAATGAGCTTCGGAAACGGCTGCCGAACTGCAGAATTGAGTACTGATTCCTGTTCATTTCTCGCCCGCTTCACACGTGACTGGCCGCCGGCAGGGTGAACGTGACAGCCAGACCGCTTCCCGGCTGTGCGGCGTCTCACTGTGGACAAGTTCGCCGCAAATTCAGAGTGTCTACCATTTTCTACGTGATATCACGAAACCGGCAACGCCGTTCTGTCAGAGTCCCCTTCTAACCAGGAACTGCGGTCATGACAGAAGCCCCTAAAGACACCGACACGACCGATGTTGACGGCTGTCTCGCTCGTGATGTTTTACAACTCGAAGCCACCCCGCGAATCATTGATCGATTGTCGACCGTCGGGATTCTGGACAGTCAAAGCCGACTGGCTGCGATCAGAATTGTGAACGGCCCGGTCACCTGGTGGCCGTGGATCGAAAAAGCGTTGCTGTTTCTCGGCCTGGCCCTGACGCTCTCAGGCGTCGTGTGCTTCTTCGCGTGGAACTGGGACGAGCTGCCCGGCCAGGCCAGGCTGGCGATTATTCAGGGAGGCATCATCGCCTGTTGCGGAATCGCCGGTCTGAAAAAAGTCGAAACGCTGGCGGGGAAGGTGGCCATGACAGCGGCGGCGGCTCTGGTCGGAGTATTTCTGGCCGTCTTTGGTCAGGTCTACCAGACCGGTGCCGACGCGTACCAGCTTTTTGCTGGCTGGGCATTGCTGATCTTTCCCTGGGTGCTGATGTGCCGTCTCGCCGGCCTTTGGCTATTGTGGTTGACCATTGTGAATGTGGCCATCACTCTGTTCTGGGAGCAGACGATTGACCCGCGCGGAATCGACATCAACTGGCTGGCACTGATTCTCGGCCTGCTGAATGGTACCGCTGCCGCCGTTCGTGAAGTGCTCGCTCAACGAGGCTGCAAGTGGCTGCCTGTCTGGCTGCGGCGAGTTCTTGTACCGGCATCATTGACCGCGCTCGTCGTGCCGGGCTTTGTGATCGTTGCTGACCTGAATGACGCCACGGCTGGAGCCTGGTGCGGCCTGGTTGTGTTTCTGCTTTCGCTGGCTCTGCTCTACTGGCAGTTTCGACATCGAACCCCCGACCTCTACGTTCTGACGTGCGGAGCGACGGCGATCACCGTTCTGAGCGGCGCTGTTGTCATTCGGGTCGTGATGGAAGTTGGCGACGAAGTCTTTGCGTTTTTCCTCTCCGGCCTGGCGATTCTGGGACTGGTCGCCGTGATGACCCGCTGGCTGATAAAGACTGGTCGCGAACTGCGAGCGGCTGCGGTGTCCGCTGCGGGAGAATCCGACTTCCGCATGGACTCAACTCCTGTCGCCGTATCGGATCGCCAGGACGATAACGAATCCCCGGCCCTTTCGGTCGGCGAACTCTTTTCGCAACTTTCCGCACAGGGACACCTTTCAGAAGAGGACGTGCTGGCGGCTTCTGCAGTCGTCAATGCCGAAGCACAGGCAGACGGAACTCCGTGGTTTGTGCAGGCGCTGATCGGTTTCGGAGCGTGGCTGGCGTGCCTGCTGTTTCTCGGAGCGCTCGCGATTGCCGGTCTCTTTGATGAAGGAGCGGCAGCGATGGTGATCGGCGTCTGCCTGCTCGGTGGTGGAGCGTTCCTGGACCGATCGGCCGAAGGAGCCTTCCTGCGGCAACTCGGTCTGGCTGCCGGCCTGACCGGACTTGGTGTGACAGGAATCGGAGTCGCAGAAAGCTTTCACGCCCGCGATCTGTCGAGTGTCACGATCTCTCTGACACTGTCGACGGCTGTATTTTATCGGGCTTTTCGCGGCGAGCCGTTTCGTTTTCTATCGTGCCTGATCACGGTGATCTGCATAACGGTGTGGCTCTGCGACGAATCGATTTTTTCCCATCAACTCGGTCGGCAAACCTGGGTCATCCATTTTCTGGTGCTGCTGGAAACGCTGGGGATCGGCCTGATTTTCGCGAGACAAAATCGCAGCCTGTTTCAGCCGGCAGGCTACGCGATGGCCGTCGGTCTGCTGGGGACATTACTGGCTACTCAATATGCCAAAGGTCTGCAGGCGTGGCCATCTGCCGTCATCCTGGGACTTGCTCAGCTCTGGATTCTGCGTCGAGCGTGGGCCACAAACTCGAATGCTGGACGACAGGATTTTGCCATCGCTGCGGCAGGGACCGCGCTGTTGAGTGCCCTGTCCGTTCCAGGCGTGCTCGCTTCGTTGAATGCAACGCTGCTCGGCCACCTGGAACGCAACGCCGTCCTGAAACGGCTGGGCATCCTGTTCCTGCCGGTTTACATCGCGAGTTTTTATTACAGCCTTGAAACCACGCTGCTGACCAAGTCACTGGCTCTGATCGGCAGCGGCCTCGTCCAGTGGGCAGTTCGCTGGTACTTCGTAAGACACTTCAACCAAACGAACCTGACGACCATGGAGACTCGACCATGAAAACGCCAACCCTGATCGTCACATCGCTGCTCGTGCTCGCCAGCTTGAACTTTCTGATTATCGCTAAAGAACGAGTTCTTCTTAATGGTCGTTCGGTACTTTGCAAACTGGCACCGCGCGATCCTCGATCGCTCATGCAGGGTGACTATATGGTCCTGCGTTACGAAATCGCCGAAACCGCCAGCTCAAAGATCCCGGAAGAACATTACGGCGGACTTCTTGTCTTACGCCTGGACAAAGACGACGTCGCGCAGTTTCAACGACTTGACGATGGAAGCCCGCTCGCCGCCAACGAAGTCCGGATTCGTTTCCGCCGTCGTCAAAACAGCTTCCGGCGAGGTGTGATTCGACTCGGTGCCGAGTCTTACTTCTTCCAGGAAGGCCGAGCCGACGATTTTGCGAAAGCAACCTACGGAGAACTGAAAGTCGCTCCCAGCGGCGAGAGTATTCTCATCGGCCTGCGTGACGAAAACCTCAAACGGCTGTAAGGATCCGGCACTCCACTTGACGGTGAAACTTTCAGCTCGCCACCGCAGGACGTTAAACCTCTCGCGGGTATGAACGAGATGTTTCTACGAGGTTCCCTGACGTGCAGGCGAGTGGCGGACGTCAGTCTGCTGGCCCTGGAAATCCCATGAAGAAAGTTGCACCTCAGATTGTCGGCAGCCTGACGGCTACCGCTCGCCTTGACGGTGTCTTCGGGCCGTCAATGTCTCAGCTTTACCCGCTTGATGTTTAATCACAACCGGGTGGCTGGTGGTCGAGCTTGCGAGCCCCCAGTCTTTGTGGGGCGGCGTCTACGGCACATAACCGCGTTCGCCCCAGGACTTCTTCTACGGTGACAGCGACCGCTGAAACATCACGGCCAGAGGACCACTCCACTAAACCCGGTACCACAACCGCTGCCTGTTCCTCCATCGAATCCAGAATTCCCCGACCACAAACTCAACCAAACAGTCCGACTCAACGACTGACCGTCATTGCTCAACGACGCGGTCACCAGCGGCGAACTTAAACAAATCGACAAGATCCGGTAATTTGGATGGTCGTCTTTGTCAGCGGCCCGTCCTGCAGGAGTATCGGCCATGAGAGAATCTGTCGTACGATTGATTGCTGATCACCTTGTCGTGTCGCGGCGGTATTTCCTGGGACTTGGCGTTGCCGGAGCGGCGGCTTTGAAGTCACTGCCGCTGCACGCGGAAGAGGTAGTCAGCGACGACGCGATTCAGAAGGCGATCGCAAAGCTTGAGCCGTGGCTGACTCCGACGTCGGATTTTCGGGATGTGTCGCGAGGGAAGCCGATTCCGCATTCGCTCAGTGAGGAGAAGAAGGCCGAAGTCGGGATGACTCGCGATACGTGGAAACTCGAAGTGTTGAGTGATCCCGACAAGCCGGCACGAGTTCGCAAGGAATTCAAAAAATCAGACAACACGGCTTTCGACTTTGCCGCACTGATGGAGCTGGCGAAAACGAAGGCTGTGAGGTTTCCCAAAGTGATGACGTGCCTCAACATTGGTTGCCCGTTGGGCATGGGCATCTGGGAAGGCGTGCCGCTGCGGGAGGTGTTGTGGCTGGCTGAGCCAACGGAAAATCTGCGGCGCGTGTTTTACTACGGCTACCACAACGACGAACCATCGCAGATGTTTCGCAGCTCGATGCCGGTCGGGCGGATTCTGGAAGACCCTTTCGATCTGCCGCCGGTCATTCTCTGTTACAAGCTGAATGGAGAATGGTTATCCAGCGAGCGAGGCGGACCGGTCCGTGTCGTTGTGCCGGAAGCGTACGGATTCAAGTCGATCAAGTGGCTGTCGCATCTCTACCTGTCGAACGTTCACGGAGCCAACGACACCTACGCCGACGCGAACAACGATGTCGACAGTCCGCTGAAAAGTTTTGCCGCGACGTTCGACTTTCCCGCTGTCGTCAAGGCGGGCCAGCCGATTCCGGTGACAGGTTACGCTCAGGCGGGCATTGCCAGCGTCTCGAAGGTGCAGGTCTTCATTCAGAGCAACGCGGAGAAATTACCAACTGGAGACAAGTATTTCACCAAGGCTCCGTGGAAAGACGCCACCATTCTGCCGCCGTCAGCCGAATGGGGCGGCGGTCTGCCGGACGGCGAAATCCCGGAAGGCACACTCGGATTCGACACGACCGGTCAACCGAAAACCTGGCCGATGAGACTGGCGAAAGTTCACTGGGCGACGCTGCTGCCGGGCATGCCCGCAGGCAAGTACACGCTGCGCTGCCGGACGATCGACGAGCAAGGCCACGCTCAGCCGATGCCTCGTCCGTTCCGGAAATCCGGTCACGCAGCCATCGAGCAGGTCACCATCGACGTGCAGGTCTGACGAGCGATGCTGACCCCGGATGGCCTCATTCTGTCTGAGCGAACTTCAGATGCGAGCAGAGAGAGTGTGTGTTTCCTCCTGAGCCTCTGTTGTCATCACTCTGTCATTCTTTGGTGCCTGACCAGACGTCGCATGATCCGATTTCCCTGGCCGCCGTTTTCTGCCATCTCGAAATGTCGCCCGACACGACGACCCGTTGCCGGAAACCGATGTTCGAGTACACTCGTTGGGTTCGATGTCGAGAGTATGCTGGCAAACCGATCCCGCAAATTCTGCAGCTGGCTCAGTAGAACGTAAGAGGCGGACTCGATGGAAAGCTACGGACTGATCGTCTTCCTGATGGTGGCCCTGGGAACAGGGCTTCTCATTTGCGAAATTTTTATCCCGTCCGCCGGAATCCTCACCATCGCTTCGCTTGTCTGCTACCTCGTCGCCACCTTCTGTGCCTGGCGGGGCTGGTACCAGGCCGGTGAGACCCTCTGGTGGTGGAGCTACGTTTTCGGAATGGTGCTGCTGCTTCCGTCGACCATTTCAGGTGCCGTCTACGTTTTCCCGAAAACGTCCTATGGCAAGGCCGTGCTGGCCGTGCCGCAGTCGCTGGAAGAAGTCACTCCATTCCAGGAAGAAGGCGCGAGACTCAAAAGTCTGATCAACACTCGCGGGCAATCAGCGACCATGTTTTCGCCTGGCGGGATGGTTCAGATCGGCCACGAAAAGTTCCACGCGGAAAGCGACGGCGTGCTGATTGAAGCAGGACGGGAGGTCGTGGTCGTCGGCGTAAAGAGCAATCGACTGATCGTGATGGAAGCCGAACGGCATGCCAGCATTGCACAGTCAGCAGCGAGTCCTAAGACTGCAGCAGCGAACGAACAGACAAACACCGGTTTTGATCCGAACAACACTGCAATACCTGACGCATCAGGTGATAACCCCATTGACTTCGACATTCCCGAGTCCGCTTGAATCTGAGAGAGCTGGAACTCGATCGAATTGTGACTTCCAGACGACGGAGCCTGGAACTGGCAAAAAGGACGCAACATGTTTGACCCGACTTTGCTTTTCGCCGCCACCCACCTGCTGGCAGCCGACGGCGACAACACCAGCCGCAACTTCATGATTGGCGTCTCCATCTTTGTGATGGTTCTGATGCTGATTTTCGTCGTCGTGTTTTTCCGATACATCGGCCTGTGGATTCAGTGCAAGATGACCCGGGCCAACATTTCGTTTCCGAACCTGGTCATGATGTCGCTGAGGAAGGTTAATCCGAGCATTATTGTCCGCAGCAAAATCATGGCGGTTCAGGCCGGACTGCTGCGTGACTACTCGATCAGTACGCGACAGCTGGAAGCTCATTATCTGGCAGGCGGAAACGTCCCGAATGTGATTCGAGCTCTGATTGCCGCTCACCGCGCCCGGCTGGACATTGACTGGCAAACCGCTCAGGCCATCGACCTTGCGGGACGCGACATTCTCGACGCCGTTAAGACAAGCGTTCACCCCAAAGTTATCGACTGCCCGGACCCCAGCAAGCAGGCCGGAACTCTGGATGCTGTTGCCGGCGACGGAATTCAGCTTCGAGCCCGTGCCCGAGTAACAGTTCGAACTAACTTGAAACAGCTGATCGGCGGCGCAACAGAAGAAACCGTGATTGCTCGCGTCGGACAGGGGATCGTTCAGGCAATCGGCTCGAACCCGAATTACGCATCCGTTCTTGAAAATCCCGATGCCATTTCCAAACTGGTACTTTCGCAGGGCCTGGAAGCAAACACCGCGTTTGAAATTGTTTCGATCGACATTGCCGATATCGATGTTGGTGAGAACATCGGGGCTCGACTGCAGGCCGACCAGGCCGAAGCCGATATGCGAGTGGCCCGAGCGAAAGCGGAAGAACTGCGTGCCGTGTCCACCGCTCGCGAGCAGGAAATGATCGCTCGCGTGCAGGAGTCCCGAGCAAAAGTTGTTCTGGCTGAAGCCGAAGTGCCAAGAGCTATTTCGGAAGCATTCCGCAGCGGTCGTCTCGGCTTGCTTGATTACTATGAGCTGAAGAATGTGCAGGCTGATACGAAAATGCGGGAATCGATCTCAATCACTGATAAAGCCACGTCGTCACGGTCGGTCGTATCCCCAGGCGGATAGCCAACGAGAGCAATTCGAACGTTCCCGTAAAACTCACCTTCTGCCCCGGCAGAGTTTTTGACCCTTGCTTCAGGAATCCAACGATGGCAACCACGGTGATTCTTGCCGGTCCGGGTGATTTCCTGCCGGTAATCTTTGTCCTGATCGCGATCACAAGCGGGATCATCAACTTCGTCAAAGAACGAAAAGCCGCGGCTGACCGCGACAACGCAAATGTCAGAGGCGGGGGAGGGGACTGGAAGGCCAACGGCAATGGCAACGCGAACTCAGAATTTCAATCGGAAATTGACGCGTTCCTGCAGGAAGTTTCACCGGAACGATCAGGCTCTTCGAGGCCTCAAGGGCAAGGTGATTCTCAGCAGCAGCGTCGCCGAAAGAAAACACCTTCTGATGACGATGCAGAACGTCGACGACAGGTTCGAGCACGGCGGGAACACGAACGACGCCAGCTGGAAGAAGACCAGAAGCGGCAGTCCATCAGGAAACGCCATCTCGAAACCGGCGATCTGGAAGGCGTCAGCAGTCGCCACGAAGTCAGCAAACGGCACGTCGGACACGTCGAAAGCTCCGTCGAAGACCGACACCTGACGCCACAAATTGATGGTTCAACAACCGGGGATTCGGTGGGCGAGGACGCATCACAACCGTTCGAAGCCGGGCTGATGGTCGCGATGCTCCGAAATCCTGCCGGAATCCGCAACGCAATCCTGCTCGGCGAAATCATCGGCCCCCCGGTCTCCCGACGACCTCGTCGTAATCGCTAACTGGTGACGACTGTCTGAGTCGCAATCAGAACTGTCGTGAGACACGCTGACAATCGCAGGCTTTACGGGTGAACGAAACCGTTGCTTAACGCGACCGTTACCGCCGCTGAAGCAGCGTTGCAGCTGCCATGACCTGATTCTGAAACTTCGAATCAGGAATTCAAACCGCCGGATTCTGACAGGCCTTCTTCTTTGGCTTCCGGTGTCTTGATGGCGTAGAGCGTCGTGTCGCCGAACTTGCCCTGACACTTCGGGCACTTGGCTTTGGCAATTCCCTTGCCGTTCGCACCGCCGAGCTTTTCTTTCTTGCGGCTGTCTTCGCTGACTACCAGCCCGCATCCCTGACACTTTCGACCGACGATTTCCAGTTCGATGCTCGGGTCCGATGTGTGAAACTCGGTTGTCTCGATCGCCTCAATACTCCGGTCGCTGTAATGGCATTTGTAGGTTGATTTGCTGTCTTCAAGCGGGACGCCTTGAAGC
>JABMPE010000061.1 GCA_013203845.1 Rhodopirellula sp.
CACCGAGTCCTGCCAGCAGCATCGCCGCAACCACCGACAGTCGCGTCGCCAGCCTGCGCTGTTTCGAAACCCGCTTAACCATTCTCGAAATTTCACCGTTGGGGCAGTCTCCCCAGCCGGATTCCTCGGGGCTGCTGTTTGTCGTTGGCGTGGAATTTTCAGTCATTGCCAGAGCCTCGGTCGGAGACAAGCGACGTTTAAGAGCGTTGCGGATAAGAAGGTTGTCACAGTCTTAAGATTATCAGTGTTCTCGAAGCAAAGGTTTGTGAGATGCCAGACAATGCTTGATTTTGACGAAAGTCCAGCGGCGTCGGCGTCAGGTATTTCGCTCCACAACCAGCAGACCGATGGCATGTGGCCTGCCTGCTCGCCTGCACCGAAATCTTTGGACGATCCGTTGATTGTCGACAATACCGAGGCTCGACACCTTAAATTGAGTCGCCGCGAATCATTACAAAAAAGCCCCAGTCACGAAAAGCGACCGGGGCTGGAGGCGTTCCATAAAGAATCGGTCAGACTTCGTATTCGCGATTATTGGTGATACCAGGCATCGGAACCGGGTATTTGCCATTCTTCAGTTGGAGTGGTGGCAGGCCATCGAACGAGAGATTGGCGAGATCTGGAGCAAACTCGTGATCGTGCTTCATCATCTCGTCCATGGTGATGAGCCGACCCGTGTGAGCAGCCATCCGTCCCATCGAGGTCACGATACTTGCCATCGCCCCTCGCTCGACTTCGCTGTAGGGAAGGTCTTCACGGACGGCGTGAATCAGGTCGTCCCATTCCACCTGGTACGGATTCGGCTCCGGCTGCGGGTAGGCCCAGATCATTTCGTCCTTGACGAAATTCTGACCTTTGTAAATCCGACTGCGAGCCGGCAGATGACCGCGCGACGAGAACACGGCTGATCCCTTTGAACCATGCACATAAGTGGCAAAGTCCTGGTAACAGCCAGGAATCGTACGACCGTCGACGAACAGCTTGGTTCCGTCGGCGAAGGTGTACTCGATCGAGTAACTGTCAAAGTTCTGATCGATCGCTGGGTTGCCGTTCTTATCGAAGCGGTAGTGTCGGCCGCCAGACGCCTGAGCCGACACTGGCCACGCGCCTTTGGCCCAGCAGCCTTCGTCGATGTTGTGAATCAGGAAGTCGCTGACCGCTCCACCACTCAGCCACAGAAAACCGTGGAAGTTACGAATCTGCCATTCAAGCTCGTTCGTTCCTTCCGGCGCGGGACCCACGGCGGCAGAACCGGTCGGACCAGCCATGCGATAGGCTCGAATGGTGAGCACATCGCCAATTTCGCCGGAGTGGATTCGGTCGGAGAGTTCTCCACGAGCCTTGCAGTGACGGCACATCAGTCCAACACCGACCTTAAGGTTTTTCTCCTGGGCCTTCTTACCGAGTTCGAGCATTCGCAGCGTCGTTGGAGCGTCGACCGTCACCGGCTTTTCCATGAAGACGTTCAGACCGCGTTCGATGGCATACGTGAAGTGCAACCAGCGGAATGCCGGAGGCGTTGTCAGAATCACAATGTCACCGGGATTCAGACAGTCCATCGCTTTTTTGTAAGCATCGAAGCCCAGAAACTTTCGCTCGTCCGGAACATCGACTTTGTCTTTGAACTGGTTGCTGAGCCCGACAAAACTCTGGTTCTGACGGTCAGCAAAGACATCTGCAATGGCGACGAGTTTGATCGGACCGTTGTTAACCGAAAGAGCATTCGAGGCAGCGCCGGTACCGCGTCCGCCGCAACCAACAAGAGCGAGTTGGATGGTACTGTCCGAGGCGGCGTGGGCATGGGAACCAGCAGCTCCCACGAGAGCAGCCGCACCGGCGATGCGACCGGAGTCTTTCAGAAAATCACGGCGAGACGTTGATTGAACAGGAGTGTCGCTCATAGCAGAAACCCTTTATGAATAACGAGAAGATTATGCAGGATGGGCACGGCCCACCATCATTCAGGTACTGGTGGGTTGTACCCACCCGTTGCGACAGAAACGTGAACGTCGAACATTCAACCATCGAACATTCAAGCATCGAGTTTATTGCTTCTTGTACTTGTGCTCGGCGTGGCAGGCTTTGCAGGAAGCACCGATGCCTGCGAGGGCTTCTCGAACTCCAGCAGCGTCCTGTTTTGCAGCACTCTTCAGCCCGGACTCGGTGGCTTTGCGCAAAACCTGACAGGCGTCGGCCCAGATTTTGTCGGGACAGCGATCGTCGTCCATCATGGTGTAGCTGGACTCGTTGAGCAGGGCGATGCTTGTCGTCAGTGCTTTCCAGCCGTCTTCGCCCTCGGGAGCCTTTTCGTCAGCAACATGCCCTTGAACGGCGACCAGTTGTGGCTTCACCAGTCCAGACATCAGCTGAGCCGTCGTCATCGGTCGCGACTGACCTTTCTTCTGAGCCGTCACAGGTGACGACAACATGGTAAACGCGAGACCTGACACTGCGATGATTCCAGCAACAAACGCAAACGATTTCTTCACGGGAAGGCTCCTGATAGTGGCGAGACTGAAGGCGGGGGTATCAAAAACATCAAGCCGACATTGTGGTGAATTGATTTCCGAACGGAAACCGCACAGCCACAATTCGCAATCTGTCGACAGTTGAGCCAATCGATCAATTGCGGGATGCTGCTGTCTGTTCAATCAGTCTGCAGCCGATTTCGAGTTGAAAAACCGCAGCAATGTCAGATCAGAATACTCAGTACACGGCCACGACGGCCACTCCCATCTTTGTGGGATCGCGATCTCCGCGGCGGCTGGAACTCCTGAGCTCCATCGTCGAACCGGGACGGTTGATCGTTCTTCCACCCGAGAATTCCGACGAGCCGGACTTCGACGGGTTGCGTACGATGTCGGAATTCGAAGTTCGGTGTCATGAAATCGTTGCATTGAAACGCGAAGACGTGATCCGGCAACTCAGCAACAACCACATTCCGACCGAAAGCTGCGTTGTCATCTGTGCCGACACGACAGTCATCGTTGAGGACTCGTCGGGAGTATTGCTGGCACTCGGTCAACCAGCGACTGACGGCGACTGGCAAGAGGAAGTACGTGGATGGTTCCGAAACTATCTTGCAGGACGCACGCACGCTGTCATGTCGGTCGTATCGGTATCGCTGCTCGATCAGACGCGTCACAACTGCAGGACCTTGAGTCAGGCCTGCGTAACCCGTGTCACAATGCGTCCGGACGCCAACCTGTGGCTCGACTGGTACGTTTCAACCGGCGAACCAGTTGGCAAAGCCGGCGGTTACGCCATTCAGGGAGCCGGCAGCGTCATGGTGACAAAAGTCGAAGGCAGCTACAGCAACGTTGTCGGGCTGCCTCTCGAAGAGACGATGGAGCTGCTGCGGGAACTGGAATCACTGGGCTGAATTGGAATCGCCGTCGGCGCTACGGGGAATGAAGAAAACTGTCCGGAAGCTGATGGAACACGATCGACTCGTAAGCGCTTTTTTCGCCTGCTTCATACAGACAGCCGAATGAATTCTCCGTGAGCCGGACCAGGCAGGAGTATGCTGACGGACCTGCATGCAGAACTTTTTCGACCGGCCAGGTGGTTCCGTCGTCGAAACTCGCTCGCACGGTCAAGTTGACTCGACTTTTCTCACTGGCCGGATTCGAAAACAACAGCACTCCGGGTTTCTGACCGCTGGACCAGGCCTGTCGAATAATGCTGCCCTGACAGACTGGTTCCACAAGCTGAGCAGCATCAACTGGCGACGACCAGGTAGCACCTCCATCTTTACTGACCGCGTGAGTGCGACGCTTACGACCGAAGTACGACCGCATATTTATCAGCAGGCCACCTTTCGCATCATCGTGTTCGACAACCTGGCATTCGTTTGTCTTCGGTCGGATTGTGCCACCCAGCTGCCAGGTCTTTCCGTGATCGTCGCTGTGGATTGTGTGGGCACCGTACTCGTACGGTCCGCCGCGCACCTTGCCTTTCGGGTCGTCGTAGCTGTGGTCGCAGGGGATGACGAGTCTCCCTTTGTGGGCTCCGTGTTCAATCTGAATGCCGACTCCAGGTCCTGTCGCATACCAGCCCCAGGTCGGATCCTTGGTCGTCTTTGTAATCTCGCTCGGTGCTGCCCATGTCTGACCGTCGTCCGAACTGTGGGTCACCCAGACGGTGCGTGTGGACTCTGCCTTCTTGCCAATGATGTCACCTTCGTGGTCGGTTCCGAGATTGCGAGTCATCAGCAGCCAGACCACTCCAGTGGATTCATCAACAACGGGGCACGGATTTCCGCAGGTGTGACCGTTGTCGTCCCACAGAACGAAATCATCGCTCCAGGTTTTACCGCCGTCGGATGAGCGTTTCAGCAGCAGATCAATGTTGCCGGCATCGCCCAGGCCTGACTTGCGGCCTTCACAGAAGGCAAGCAGTGTGCCGTTATGCGCTTTGATGACCGATGGAATTCGGTAGGAATGATAGTTACCTTCGCCACTCTTCCAGACGGTTGTCGTGAACGTCTCTGCCGCGTCGAGCGAACATGCCATCGTCGTTGACAGAATCATCATTGAGCACAAGAAAATGCGTAACACGAGCCGTGACCTCATTGTTGTTGGAATATCAAACTGAAACGGATCGTTTCTGAAGCCTGGATCGAGTGTGCTGCTACGGAGCAAAGACAAATTCGGGCGAGTTCATCAACGACCACAGCATATCTTCAAATCGTTCCCGCCATGTAGACGTCAGCTTCTTTGTCGGAGCGTCACCCTTCGCGACGAGATCATGCGTCTCAACCTGCAGGGTACTGGCATCGGGGTGAAGATGGTTCGACCAGCCGACTCCCGTACGCACCGAAGGTAGCGGCGGCAGCGGTTTGTTGAGCTCGTCTCTGTTGATCCGCTCGGCATAACCATCGCTGAGCAGTTCGACAAAGACGGCTCGTTCTTCACTGTTCGGCGGTCGTGTTAAAACTCGAACGAAAACAGAAGTCACCAGTTCGCTGGCTGGCTGATCCTGAAGGGCCAGCATTGTGAACGCGCTGTCGTCCGAGAGTCGCGTGAAACGGCGACCGAGAGTTCCGTTCGCAATTATCGCTGGCTGCAGAACCGTGGCCGCTTCTTCTCGAATCGTCAGCGGACTCTGCCGCGAACTTCGCCAGCCAAACGTTTCCAGCGTGCTGACGAAAGGAGCGACATAGGGCAGCGTCAGACTGGGCCGGTCACGCTCGTTGGACATCGACGAGAACATCCAGGCTCGGCGCGGAATCCCCAGATTGAGCGACGACTTGATTTCGCGGCTGCCGTCGATGTCGATGTTCATGTCGCCTGCTCGGAATTCTTTTCCGGAAGTAGCGAACAGCGTGTCGACAAGCTGCTCCGCCGTCAGCCGCTGGCGACTTGGCGAGGCGAACAGTTCTGCCGGAGTGTCGTCATCGGTGGCGGCGAACTGCCGCTGGTACGTGTGCGAGTTGAGAATCAGACGGGCGAGCTGTTTCACGTCGTAACCGCTGAGCACAAATTCGCGAGCCAGATACTGAAGCAATTCCGGATGACTGGGCGACTCGGTTTCCCAGTCGTCGATCGAAATCACCAGTCCGCGTCCGAGATATCGGTGCCAGAGTCGATTCACCAGAACCTCTGCAAAGCGCGTGTTGAGAGGCGACGTCACTCTTGCGGCAAGCTCGAGTCGCGAATCGCCTGTTGAGGACAGGATCCCGTCCGGAATCCCGCTGTCAACTTTTTCAGCGAACGGCCACTTTGCTGAAATGGGCTGCTCCGGCTTCAGACTGACTTTGACGAGTTCCGAATTCGACTTGCCACCGGGAATCGTGCTGCTTCTGGGGACTTTCTGCGGACTGCGTTTCAGCATGGCGGCGATACTGAAGAGGTCTTCCTGCTCGAAATCGTGGTACGGCGCGTCGTGGCAACGAGCACATTTCATTTCGAGAGCCAGGAAGCCCTGACTGATGATGTGAGCCTTCGCCGCAAACGGAGCATCATTCTGCGACGCCATCTCGAAGCCAGCCGGACCACCAAAATTGCGGCTCCCTTCCATTGAAATCAATTCGGTCGCAAAACGGTCGAACGGCTTGTTGTCGAGAAACGATTCGAAAATCCACCAGCGAAACGGACCGGTATTATTCAGCGTCGGATTGATCACGTTGGGATTCTCAGCCAGCACGTCCTGCCAGTAACCGACCCAGTGATCGGCCCAGCCGGGATGCTCCAGCAGACGATCGATGAATTTCGCGCGGCGATCTGATGACTTGTCCGCCACGAATTCTTCAACCAGATCCGGCGATGGCGGAGTCCCGATCAGGTGCAGCGAAACTCGTCGCATGAACGTCCAGTCGTCGCACAGCGGCGCGGGCGACACACCTTCGTCCTGCAGCCGGGCCAGAATAAAACGATCAATGTCGTTACCGATTGCGGTTCCCGGCTTAATTTTCGGGAGTGGAACTTGCGGCTGAGCACCGACAATCTGCTGAGCAATTTCGTGCCGCTGATGCCAGTAATGTCGTTCGACACCGCTGACTTCGTCACGTCGTTGCTGATCGATGCTGACATACTCCGTTCGTCGCGTTCGCTCATAAGCTTCCCAGCCGCGGTTGGTCATCGGAATGTCACGTTGCGTGCTGAGCACTCGAAACGGCGTCGAGCCTTCTGCAACCTGACGGTCGGCGTCGCTTGAGGATTCAGTCACTGGTGCAAAGCTGACACTGGTTTCACCAAATTCAATGCGTCGTCCCTGGCCACCGGCATGAACTTCAAACTGATATTCATGCTCCTTTCCGTCGAGTTCGAATTCTGCCACCTTCTCGACGGCACCAGGAAACAGTTCGCGCGATCCCGGCGCCAGTGTGCTTTTGAGATCATACATCTGACCGTGACCGCCACCGCGATGACCTCGTTGCGGAGTCTCGACAACCAGCTTTCCATCAATGAACAACCGACCGAAACGTAGAGTCCTGACCAGGAAGTTGTACTTGCCGGCGGGAAGCGTCATCAGGCTGCTGGCTCGCAGAATCAACGGGTTGCCTCGGTCAACTCGCAGTCCTTTCGACGAATAGCGTTGAGGTGTTCCGAAGAAGGCAAAGGCGGGCTCTTTCCATGTCTCTGTCGCTTCCGGAAAAATCTTCGGCCACGCGGCCTGATCGGGAATTCCTTCGATGACCTCGACCAGCACCTCGTCTCGCGGCGGAGCCGATTGCGGCATCGGCGGCGGCGACGGCTTCGGGAAGTACGGAACCCGTGCCTGAAATCGCTCGGGCGTCAGCGCCTTGCGGTAGATAGCGACCTCATCCAGCAGTCCGTCGAACGAACTACTCGCGCCCATTCCCATCGAGGAACCGATCCAGAGTTGATCGTCATCAACGACGGGAGCACGATCAGTCGCGCCGCCCATGTCCCAGACGCCGCTTACCGACTGGCCGTCGACGTAGCCGGCAACGCTGTTCTTCTTACCAAACTCATAAGTAATGGCGATGTGATGCCAGCCTTTGTCGACTTTGAAACCTTCCTTCGACGTCCAGCGATGCCAGTCGCCAGGCGATTTTTCGTCACTCCCCCGACTCCGGAAGAGAAAACTCAGCACGGCCTCCGAGCCCTTGCCCTGCAACCGCAACGAGTAGTTGTGATTCTCTCGCGAGAACCCTTTCTCGTAAGTGCGACCTTTTCCAACGACATACATGTAGCGAGCGCTGCCGAAAGGATCCGGCTTCACCCAGGCCTCGATCGTAATCGCGTCGCCTTTGTTGAAGTCGAGCAGACTTTTCTCACCCGGATCCGTCACTTTGATCACGCCGACTTTCGATGTCATTTCGATCGATCGATTACCAGCAGCGAACAACGGCGACGTCGATGTCGTCGGTCCGACCTGATCGAACTTGACGTCTCCCACGATCGCCGTCTTCGGCAGAGCGTCTTTGCCGATGGTCTGTGGAATGGCGGGCTGTTTCCCGTCAAAGCTCCACCACAGAACCGGGCCATCCTGCTGGACAAGCCGGGACCATGCCGACTGCTGAGCATCGGCGACGGATACGTGCAGTGTCGAGACCGATACGACGGCGAAAAACAGGAGGATGCGTCGTGAAGTTGTCATCATGAAAACCCAAAGGCGAGTTGTTTACCGAAAGGCCGACAGACCATCGAGTGGGGGAGACGGCAAGCTTACCAGAGCCTCTGCCTTGAGGGAACGTTCCGACTCGGTGGAGACTGCCTGGCAGGTGCGCTATCCTCGGTGACTCCGCGGCCACCCGCCGCACCTGCTGGTAAGAATTTCCGTGAAACTTCGGAGACCATCGAGATGAATCGTGTTACTGCGTGGCCGTGTCTCGCGCTGCTGATGCTGGTCGGTTCGACTCTGCACGCGGCCGAGCGGAACATCATCTTCTTCATCACCGACGACGAAAGCCCCACGCTCGGCTGCTACGGCGACAAGATCGCGACGAGTCCGCACATTGATACCGTCGCCGCGGACGGTACGGTTTTCCTGAACGCCTTTGCGACCACAGCCAGTTGCAGCGCCAGCCGTTCGGTTGTGATGTCCGGTCTGCACAACCATCGCAACGGCCAGTACGGACATCAGCACTCGTTCCACAAGTTCGCATCCTGGCACAACGTCGTGAGTCTGGCCCTGCCGCGAGTGATCGCCAACGCCGGTTACCGAACCGCCCAGATCGGCAAGTACCACGTCGCTCCTGAAGAGGTCTACCGTTTCGAAACATACCTCAAAGGCGACGGTCGCAACGCGGTCCAGATGGCCAACAATTGCCGCGACTTTATCGCGAACAGGGACGACGATCGTCCGTTCTTTATCTATTTCGGAACCAGCGACCCTCACCGCGGCGGTGGGAAGGACCAGACGTCGAAGCTCGAACTGAAGCCGGACCTGTTCGGAAACAAGCCCGACGGCGGCTCACATGTGGGCGTCAACGAGGTCATCTACGACCCGGCCGACGTGATCATCCCACCGTTCATGACTGACACGCCGGAGACTCGCGAGGAACTTGCTCAGTATTATCAGTCGTGTGCCCGCATCGACCAGGGCGTCGGTCGGCTGGTCGAAATTCTCAAAGAAGCTGGCGTCTATGACAAGACGTTGATTGTCTTTACCGCCGATCACGGCATGGCCTTCTCGGGTGGCAAGACGACTGTTTACGAAGCCGGTTTGAAAGTTCCCTTCGTGGTCCGAAACCCGTACGAAAAGAATCGCGGAGTTCGTTCGAAGGCACTGATCAGCCACATTGATATCACGCCATCACTGCTCGACTTTGCCGGAGGACTCGACAAAAAAGCGAACGCTCCGAAAAACATCGTCGACGCGGATCGGTACTGGAAGGAACGTGGCGAGAATCTCAAAGACAATCGCGGCCCGAAGCTGACCAGCTATCACGGGAAATCCTGGCTCGACGTGCTCGGCAAAGCAGACGACGAACACTGGGATTCGATTTTCGCGTCGCACACGTTCCACGAAATCCAGATGTACTACCCGATGCGAGTCGTGCGCGACAAAAAGTACAAACTGATCTGGAACATCGCTCACCCGCTGCCGTACCCGTTTGCTTCTGACCTGTGGGCAGCGTCCAGCTGGCAGGCTCAATTCCAGAAAGGCATGGACGCACCGTACGGTCGCAAGACGGTCGGGCAGTACATTCACCGTGCGGAGTTCGAGTTATTCGACATCGAAAAGGATCCCGAAGAAGCACAGAACCTCGCGCTGTCGACCGAGTACCGGGACATTCTCGAAGAGTACAAGCAGAAGCTGAAAGCTTACCAGAAGCGGATGCAGGATCCGTGGATCATGAAGTGGGACTACGAATGAGTGTGTCTCAGCAAGCGTAGTGACAAGCGAAGCGCCGGCATACCAACAGCATGATTGAGTTGAAGCCACGGATCGGCACGGATGACTGGCACGATTAAAGTGTCATCCGTGTGCATCCATGGCTTTTTTCAGGATTTTAGAATTTACTGATAGAGGCATCGACGCTTCCATGAGAATTCAACAGCCCGCTTTCCGGTTCGCAGTCTGCGTGGCGTTGCTGATGCCATTCACGGCGGCTCTGTCTGCGGTTGCAAACGCAGCCGACTCTGATTCGAAACGTCCGAACATCGTTTTCGCCTTTGCCGATGACTGGGGGCGTTACGCCAGTGCTTACGCGAAGATTGAACCGGGCGGGCCGAGCGACATTGTCAGCACTCCCAACTTCGACCGAATCGCGAACGAAGGCGTCCTGTTTCGCAATGCGTTCGTGAATGCTCCGTCGTGTACTCCGTGTCGCAGTTCGCTGTTGTCCGGGCAGTATTTCTGGCGAACAGGCCGCGCAGCCATTCTTCAGGGAGCCATCTGGGACGGCTCCGTTCCGTCGTACCCGTTGCTGTTGAACGAAGCCGGTTACCACATCGGACACACTTACAAAGTCTGGAGTCCCGGCACGCCGGCGAACGCTCCGTACGGTGCGACCGAATTCGCGTACAACAAGCGAGGATCAAAGTTCAACAGTTTCTCTCAAAACGTCAGCGGAGCGGAGAACATTGAACTGGCAAAAAAGTCACTGCTCGACGAAATCCGCGGAAATTTCCGTGACTTCCTGGCCACACGAAAGAACGGCGAACCGCTGTGCTACTGGTTCGGCCCGACCAACTGCCATCGCAAATGGATTCAAGGTTCCGGCAAAAAACTGTGGGGCCTGAACCCGGACGATCTGAAAGGCAAAATGCCGTCGTTTCTGCCAGACGTGGACGTCGTGCGAGAGGACTTTGCGGACTACCTCGGCGAGGCGATGGCCTTCGACGCGGCTCTGGGAGTTCTCATGGAAGAACTCGATCGAATCGGCGAACTCGACAACACGCTGATCGCCGTCAGCGGAGACCACGGCATCCCAGGATTTCCCAACGGTAAATGTAATCTGTACGACTTTGGAACCGCTGTGCCGCTGGCGATTCGCTGGCCTGGCAAAGCACCCGCAGGCCGCGTCGTTGATGACTTCGTTTGTCTGCCGGATCTCGCTCCGACATTCCTGGAAGCCGCTGGCGAAAAGCCGCTGAATGTGATGACCGGACGCAGCCTGGTTAGTGTGCTGGCTTCGGAAAAGACCGGGCAGGTGGATCCTTCCCGTGACGCGGTGATCGTTGGGCGCGAACGTCATGTGGCAGCTGCACGGACGGGAAACCTGCCGTATCCACAGCGAGCCATCCGGACGAAAGATTTCCTCTACATTCGTAACTTCAAACCGGATCGCTGGCCGATGGGAACCGGGCCGGGTTTTGGAGCACCGCCAGCTCCCATGCCCTCACTGGACGCCTTAACCAACAACACGTTCGCGGCGTTCGGCGATCTGGATGCCAGCCCGACCAAAGCCTGGATTGCCACGCATCCAAAACTCGAAGACGGCCGGTTCTTCGACATCGCCTTCGGACTCCGTCCCGAGGAAGAACTGTTCGACCTGAGAACCGACCCGCACCAGGCAAAGAACGTCGCCGCAGAAAAAGACTACGCGAACGTCCGGCAGGAGCTGTCGGCTCGTCTGATGAAAGTGCTGCAAGAAACCGGCGACCCGCGAGTGACCGGCGACGGCACCACATTCGACAAACCACCATTCGCTGGTGAATGGCAGCAGCTTCAGAAAAATGTGAATTCAGGCAGCACGAAGAAGAAGTAACGTTTCGCTGGAGTTGTTTTTGGGGTCAGCAGAGTCTCGGAAACTAAAGTCCCGATCTGGTTGGAAAGATTTCAGCCACTGAGATCGCCGAGGTCACTGAGTTACTCAGGAAATCATTTCTCGCCGGCCTCAGTGTTCTCTGTGGCATCACTCCTACCGTGACTCAACGACAATCTGTTTCGAGTTGTAAGACGTCTAACAACAGAAAGCCTGGCTTGAGCAGCACGCGAATGCCGAAGATCGTCCTTGCCAGCCGGAATCCGAAGAAAGCCATCGAGATCGCTCGACTGCTGGAACCAGTGGGACTCGACGTTCTGGGACTCGATCAGTTTTCGGACGCTCCCGAAGTCGTCGAATCGGGTGTTACGTTCGCCGAAAATGCAGCCCTCAAAGCCGGACAGCCGGCAATGGCCACCGGTCAATGGACGCTGGCGGATGACAGCGGTCTGATCGTCGACGCTCTGAACGGAGAGCCGGGCGTCTACTCGGCCCGGTACGCGGGCGAGAACGCGACGGATGCAGAGAACAACGCGAAGCTGCTGGAAGCTCTGCGAAGTGTTCCACCCGAAAAGCGAACGGCGAGATTTGTCTGCCATCTGGCGGTCGCCGATCCCTCGGGAGCAATACGCATCAGTGTCAATGGTTCGTGTCGCGGACGGATCATTGATGATGACCGAGGGACTCAGGGGTTTGGATATGATCCGCTGTTTCTGGTGCCCGAGTTCCACCGCACGTTCGGCCAACTCAGCCTGCAGGTCAAATCCCAAATCAGCCACCGCGCCCGCGCTTTCCACCAGCTCATCCCAAAACTGCAGCAGGTGCTTCGGGAAATCTGAATCTGTTTGGAGTTTTACAGTGAAAGAACCACGCGAAGTGAGCGCATCATTTGTTAGAGACTGGTGGTTCTGTTGGCTCCTGTTTCAGCAGGGTAGGACCGGCTCTGCCGGTCGACGCTAATTGGTGGCCCCGAAAAGAAACAAAGATCAGTCGCCGCGCCGTGTCATACGCCGCAGATACGTGAGTAGACAGCCGCTCTGCAAGTTTGACCGTCGTCTGTCATGGGATGCCTCAGCAGCGTCAGACGATGTCGATGCATTGATTCGGCCAGCAACCCGGCCCTGCACGATCGAAGTATACATAAATGCCGTTGACATTTTCAGGCCAGCACTCGATAGTCTGTTCAGCTGGTGCGTATTCCGGTTCTTCACTGGATACAGTCAAGTTAGCTGCAAATAATCAGGGCACAGGTCATGAGCCAATCGAATCGAGTACTTCCGCTGTGCTGCTTCTTCGCTTTCTGGAGTAGTTGCCTTGGCCTGCTCGCCGCTGAGCCCCTGAATCCGATGATCGACTACGATGGATTTCTTCGCGAAGCAAGACTAGTCGCTGATCTGCGTACCGATCGCCGCATCAGCGAAACAGAGTTCGCCAATAGGCTTTCAGACCCTGCGGTCGTTCTGCTCGATGCACGCAGTCGTAAGAAGTTTGCCGAGCTTCACATTGCTGGCGCAACGAATCTTCCGCTCCCGGATTTTACGGCAGCCGAGTTGGAGAACATCATACCGAGCAAGGACTCGATCGTCCTTATCTACTGCAATAACAATTTTAGCGACGAGCCCACTTCGTTTGCTTCGAAGAATCCCGTAACGTCTCTTAATATTCACGCTTTCAATGCCTTGCATGGCTATGGCTACACAAACATTTTCGAACTGGCACCTCTGCTCAAGGTTTCCGATTCAATACTTCCGTTCGAGGGCACACGTGCTTCTGGTATCAAGGCGTCACAGAAGCCATCGCCACCGCGCAACGATGAATCGATGATTCCGTCTGAGGACGCTCATTTGTCTAACGATTCGCAACCGCTATTTACCCCTTATACTGCTATCACGATATTGTTTATTTTGTTCTTTGCAGCTTCCGTCGGAGCTACAGTGTGTGCGTATCGGCTCGGTAAGCGATCTTTCTAACGAGTAAACTTTCAAGTACTGAGAACAGTTAGCCATCGCATGCACCATGCGGCATCCGCGAGTGTTCACATTGACAATATTCGCGCCACATCCGGTGATGCTGGTCGTTGAACTTAACCGCTTCGCCGGGAGTGAGTCGTGCGGGGTTGGTGGGCTTCTGGGTTTGGGCAGCCAGGTAGGCCGCACGCAGTGCGGCAGCAACAGACTGGCGAGGGTTCTGGAGAAAGGAGCCGGCCAGAACACAGTGACTCGGAGCCGCGTTGCACGCGGCCTACGGTTCTCACGCCGAGGTCCGGCGACTGTTTTTGACTCGCTGAGGATGTGGGGCTTTGCAGCGCCACCAGACGGGGCGGTTGCTGATCGATTCAGTGTGTCGATGTGGTGCGGCTGAACCGGATTCTGAGAAGCTGCATTGGGAATGTGTCCCGGATCGCGGGCTTGCGGCATTGGCGGTGGTAGTGCGGCAGCAAGAGGCCGCGCGTTGGGAGTTTTCGGCGAAGCCACGTAGGCCGCGTGTAACGCGGCAACTATTCCTGACCAGATTCGATCCACATTGCAGCAACGTTCCCAGACACATCACTCGCCGCGTTTCACGCGGCCTACTCTCTGCTGCAGAGGTTCGGCAATTGTTTTGGACAAACTGAAGACGGGGAGTTTTGCCGCGCCGCCAGGGCAGATCATGTCCCGGACGTCTGTAATGAATACGTCGGGAAATTGGTGTACCCCGTGGCTCCGGTCGGTGAATACCAGCTGGGTAGGGTGGTTGCTTGCAACCACGATTTAAGATGC